>JAMIGJ010000075.1:0-60013 GCA_035905775.1 Candidatus Altimarinota bacterium | reverse complement strand
GATATATTTGCTCTTTGAAAAAGACATACGATAAAAAAACTGACTCTTGAAGAGTCAGTTTTTTTATAAATCAGAAAAATCAGCTGGAAAATCATCAAGAGATTCTGTATTTGTTGAACTTGATGAAGAAGAAGATCCTCAAAATACCTTATCTCAAATTTCCTCAATTTTTTCAAAGATTCTTTGAGGTTTTGCATATTGTTCTACATCAAGACCTAATATTCTCCCAAATACAGGAAAGAGAAATATAGTCAGTACCGTAATCACGACTCATATAACCGCATAGCGTATCGTATTAATTGCTGGCTTTATTTTATCATCTTTTCCTCATGAAAGGATAAGTAAAAGCCCTCCCCACAAAATAAATAAAATAGAAAGAAGTCCTGCTGTAAGAACAAAGAGTGATATAACGAGCAAGACAAATTCTCCAAAATCCATTTGAGCATTAAATATTGCGCTATTACTCGCTCCAGCTGCATATACTGTACCGAAAAGCATAAGAGATATAGATAAGGAAATTAAACGTTTTCTTCAAGTACTTTTAAAGTAAGTTTCTTTCAAATTTTCATTCCATGAAGACGAAGAATCGATCGAAGAGCATTAATCGTACTTCATTTTTTCCCAATAATAATCCCCATATCATCCGAATGAACTTGAAGCGTAAGAAGGGTTCCCAGCTCATCGTCTCGTTTTTCAATAGAAATCTCATCACTATGTTCTACGAGATTTTCTACAAGATACTTCAAAAATTCTATCTCTTGCATAGTATCATAATATAAAGAAATAAAAAACTACTGTAACATAAATGAAACAGTAGTAAGGAGCTTAAAGTGCAATTTGATTTGTTTGCATCAATTTTAAAACTCTTGGTGAGAGTTGTGCTCCATGCGAAGTATACAGTTTTACTTTTTCTACGTCCTTAATTTTAAATTCTTTTGAAAGAGGATTATAGAAACCAAGAACTTCTTTATATCCATGTTTTGCAGCTGCAGAATGCTCAGTAAGCACTACTCGAAAAAAAGGTGAGTTTCGTTTTCCTGCTCTTGAAAGTCGTATTTTTAACATAAGAAACGTAAGTAGATAAATAAATTATATTTTTTCTCTGATATCGAGAGGTCTGGTTATCATTTGGTGCCCAGACCGGGGATTGAACCCGGACTCCCGAGAGAACAGGATTTTAAGTCCTGCGTGTCTACCGATTCCACCATCTGGGCAGAATAAAAAGGATTAAAGAATTCCTTTTTTCTTCAAAGTTTTTAAACCTTTTGCAGATACTTTAATTCGGTATACAAGCCCAGTGATTGGGTCTTTTACATTTTTATAAAACAAATTTGGATAAAACTTTCTTTTTGTCGCTCTCATTGAGTGACTTCGGAGATTTCCTACTCCCGTTTTTTTCCCAGTAATTTCACAAACTCTAGACATAATATAGTAATAACTGAATAATAATTAAGCTTTTATCTCTACCCCTACTCCACTTGGAATAGAAATCCCTTGAAGCATTTCAAGAGTTTTTGGTGTTGGATCTTGAATTTCAACGAGTCTTTTATGTCTTCGTATTTCAAACTGTTCTCTTGCATCCTTATTTACGAAAGTAGAACGGTTTACAGTAATCTTCTCAATCTTAGTTGGAAGAGGAATCGGACCAACAACTACTGCTCCAGAGTCTTTTGCAATATTTACAATTTTTTGTACAGCCTCGTCAAGAATTCTGTGATCAAATGCTTTCACACTAATTCTGATTTTCTGGGTATCTTTTTTTGCAACCATTTCTACGGAATATAAAATAAGTAAAGTGTTTTAAGATATTTCCTAATGAACTCTCTCAAATTTTGAGAATTTGAGAGAGCAACATAAGGCAATATAGAATTATTTCAAGATTTTTGCAACAACTCCAGATCCAACTGTTCGTCCTCCTTCTCGGATAGCGAATCGGAGCCCCTCACTCATCGCGATTGGTACTTGAAGCTCAACCGTCATCTTAATATTATCTCCAGGCATAACCATTTCTACACCAGCTGGAAGCTCAATATCTCCAGTAACATCAGTTGTTCGGAAGTAGAATTGTGGTTTATATCCTTTAAAGAATGGAGTATGTCGTCCTCCTTCATCTTTTGAGAGTACGTATACTTCACATTCAAATTGAGTATGTGGAGTAATAGATTTAGGTTTTGCAAGAACTTGTCCTCGTTCAACATCTTCTCTTTCAATTCCTCGAAGGAGAAGTCCAGCGTTATCTCCAGCCTGACCTTGATCAAGTTGTTTGTGGAACATTTCTACTCCAGTAACCGTAGTAGTTTGAGTATCTCGAACCCCAACGATTTCAATAGTTTCCCCTACTTTTACGATTCCTTGTTCGATTTTTCCAGTAACTACTGTTCCTCGCCCTTTAATTGAGAATACATCTTCAACTGGCATAAGGAATGGCTTATCAAGATCTCTTTCTGGAACTGGAACAAATTGTTCAATTGCATCAAAAAGTTCAAGAATAGTTTTAGCTCCGTAAGGTTTTTCGTAATCAGTTGGATTTTCAAGAGCCACAAGCCCAGCTCCTCGAATAATAGGTGTATCATCTCCAGGGAAATCATATTTTGAAAGAAGATCTCTGATTTCCATCTCAACGAGATCAATCATTTCTTCATCTCCTCCCATCATATCACACTTATTGAGGTATACCACAATATATGGAACACCTACTTGTCGTGCAAGAAGAATATGTTCTCGAGTTTGAGCCATAGGTCCATCAGTAGCAGCACAGATAAGGATAGCGGCATCCATTTGAGCAGCACCAGTAATCATGTTTTTAACATAATCCGCATGTCCTGGACAATCTACGTGAGCATAGTGCCGATTTGCAGTTTCATACTCTACATGAGAAGTATTGATAGTAATACCACGTGCTCTTTCTTCTGGAGCATTATCTATAGAAGCAAAGTCTCGAAGTCCTTCCCCTCCTCCATATTTATGGAAAAGTACTGCAGAAATCGCAGCAGTTGTAGTAGTTTTTCCATGATCTACGTGACCAATGGTCCCAATGTTCATATGTGGTTTTGATCTATCAAATGCCATAATTGCAAAAAGATAAAAAAATAAAAATTTGTTACTCTAATATAGTAAAATAAAGCAGAAAATCAATATTAACTTCGTGCTTTCTTTACTTTTTTTTCGATGAGTTCTTTTGCTCGTCGAAGTTTTCTATGTGCATGTCCAGTAAGTCTTGGCATAATCTATATTTTATTAGGATTTATTCCGTATTTTTTCAATTTCACCATAACGATTGCTACAGCATTTTTAAGCCATGTAGTTTCCCCTTCAAACGCAAGACGTTTTTGCAATATTTTATAATGAGAAATAGCAGCAGCTACCTTTCATCCCGTAACTGGACCTTTCTTATTTACCGCATAGTTTAATCTTCGTGGTCTCTTGTTTGATGGCATACTATAAAGAAAAACATATAAAAACCTTTTTCAGGTGTATTTATTTCTTTCGCGAATTCTAAAAAGTCATCGCAAGAGAAATATAATGGTGGAGGATAGGAGAGTCGAACTCCTTACCTCTCGCGTGCAAGGCGAGCGCTCTAGCCAAATGAGCTAATCCCCCAAAACTTTGCTATAAATGGCGGGATCGACGGGGCTCGAACCCGCGACCTCCGCAGTGACAGTGCGGCGCTCTAAACCAACTGAGCTACAACCCCATTTAAAGCCAAAACTTAGGGCTTCTTTGAAAACAAAGCGAGGGAATTATATAAAAAAACTTTGTGATTGCAAATATTTTTTTTACTTTTTTTAGTAATTGCTATTTTGAGACACCATCAAAAGATTTTTAGCTTTATTTTTTAAGATATTTTCTCGAAGAAAAGAAGCCACTGAGTCATCCTATAAGAGAAAATAAAAGCGCTTCAAGAATCAGTATCACATAGAGGTTTCCAGCAAATATTTGAGATACATATCAGGTATCAAAAAAATATTTTATGTTTTCTAAAAGAATGAGAAATAAAGTAGTACTTATAAGAAAAGCACAAAATACATACAGGATACCCTGAAGTGAAAATGGTCCATATATAAATATCTTACTTCATCCTACTAGTCGAGTGATATATATTTCATCCTTATAGTAGTAAATAAAATTTCCTATAATAGAATAGACTATAACGGCAATAGAAATCACAAAGGTGAGGAGTATAATATAGAGTCAAATTTGAAGAATATGCAGTAAACTAATTACTTTTTCAATTCGCTCAAATTGCTTCGTATAAGTTGAAAAATATGCCCCGTCTCCTGCATTTTCTCACTCTGTGAGGACAAAAAGCTTATTTTCTATAATAGTATTGAGTGCCTCATACTTATCAAGTGGAATATTTCGAAGTGCAATGGTTTCTGGGAGAGGATTCTGTCGTTCTAAAATTTTCACCAAATCTGGATCTGTTTCTCGCATCTCCTCAAGGAGCTCTTCTTTTGAAGTATAGATGATATCAATTTGAGGAATATTTTTCTTAATATCGGATTGTAAATCGATAATTTCAACTGAATTTTTGTCATACGCTTCATCCAGATACAGTGAAATCGTGAGTTTATCATTAATCCCATCTATAATACGGAAACTTACCTGATGCAATACGAGTAAAATATTTATAAAGAACATCAAGAGAGTCAAAATAAGGACTGATGAAGCACTTAAAAAAGTATTTCGCAGTATATTTTTTAGAGCGTAGGAAAAAAGTCTCGAAAACATAGGAAAAAATAGAGTATAAACATAGAAAAAGTGTAGTTATTTTTTTATCTTTTGCAAAATGATTTCTCGATGAGAAGCTTTGAAATAAATAAATATTTTTGTCAAGCAAGAGTTTTTGTCAAAGTATGGAAAAGTATGATAGAGTATAAAGGAATTTATTTTTATCTATATATAATATGAATCCAGAAAAATTTGCACAGGAACTTGAAATCATAAATAATCGAGACATGTCTGAACAAACAGCTCGTATGTTTATGACGGAACTCAACAAACAACTCCGACTCTATCCTCAGTTAAAAAACGATCCTCTTATTTTAAAACAAATTGAAAGGTTTGAATACGATTTGAGTCAAGTAGAAATAGATTGGGCTCAAGAACAACTTGCTGCTCTTCAAAAATTTAAATCAGAACGTGGCATGCTTGCAGGTGAAGTAGATGAAAATAGTACTGCTGCTTGAAAAAAAGAGGTTCAAAATGAAAATGATGCTCCTCGAGCAGGAAGTAAAAGCCTAGAAACTCTAGATCCTGAAATTGACAGTTTTAATGTTCTTACTCTTGCAAAGACTACTCTCCTCGCTGAAGAATATGAATATACCGTAGCAGGAGTAAAAAAGTATCAAGAAGCTCATAAAATCGGGATTGATGGAGTTATTGGAAAAGAAACATATCTGGAGATGAAAGCTTGAGTAGTCATAACTGATTTATCTAAAGAATTAGAAAAAGAAGAAAAAATAATTTCTTCAGATATTCAAAAAGAGATTGAGTTTATTTGGAAATATGGAACAAAAGATGGTACTAATATATCTGCACTTTTTGCACAACTTATAGCATATCAATGAGATAAAAGTATATATAATAAGAATAAAGTATTTCTTGACAAGATGCTCTGAGAGTACAAAGATTATACTCAAAGTGATGAAGGTGCTAAAGCCGCTGAATCAGCAGAAGCAAAGCTTAAATCAGAAACTCAATGAAATGGAAAAACTGTTTGGGAAAACATAAAAGAATGAAATCTCGAAGAACTTATAAAAAATCCAACGCTCCTTATGACTGCTTGACTTCTCTTTTTATTTTGAGTTGTTGGTTGAGACACAAAATATACTGATAGTGTATTTAAAAGAATATGATGGATTATAGGTGGACTTTTTATGTGACCAAAATTGTATCATGAAATTATTGGTCCAGCAATCACGGATGGAAAAGAGTATCTTCGATCACCAGAAGCAGAAACAGCTGTTGCAACAGGACGTGATAAAGCATGAAATATATTTAAAGATGCTATAGATTGGGCTGGAAAAACTTGGGATGAAGTAAGTACTACTGTTATGTGAGAATATGATGCCTTCACAAAAAGTATGGAATCAAAAAATGAGACTTTTAAAAATAGCGCTGATGCCGCGGAAAAAGCAAAATATATAGATAAAATTTCTGAAAAACAAAGTCTAATTTTTTCTGATGAAAAATTTCTCAATACTCCAATCAGTACGTTTTTAACTTTAGAACATAGTGATGCAGGGCTTGCATCTGTTTTGAGTCCAGAAACATTTGCAAAACTATGACTGAGTGGAAATGATGCAAAAAACTTTATAGAAATTTATATCCTTCCAAAAATAGAAGAAGCTCAAAAAGCTGGAGGAACCGTAGAAAAATGGAGTGATGTATATCTTCCAGCTCACATTAGAGAAACAGCTCAAACAATTTCTGAAGATATCGTTACCTGGATGGCTCTCCCATTTGTTTCAAGCGCTTCTCTTGATTTGGAAATAAAAACTGAACTTTCCACTCTCATGAATACAGGGACTTCTGCACAAAAAGATGCAGCTAAAAATCTTGCTTATAGACTTTCTCTTGGAAAATATACAGAGTTTAAAGTTGAAAATTTTCCTGAACTCAGTGGATCAGAACAAGATATCTTTAATCAACTTCTTGCAAAAATATGAAATATCCTCATTCAAGAAAAAGTTCTCAAAAATTATGAAACTAAAATTCAAAATGAAGTGTCTCTGAGTGGTATTTCTATTATCACTGCTCCTATTCTTGAAGAACGATGGACGAAACTTCAAGCAATTAAAAATGATTATACTGCAAAAAGAGATAGTATTGTAGCTGTTTGAGTTACCACTGAAACTCTTGATATCGCTTTCGCAGGAAAAGAAAGGGAACTTTTAGCAGCTGCGTTGAATAACGGAATAGTTACTCTTGATGAAAAAAATGTAGTTGATGAGCTTCAACAAGTTGATACAAAAGAAGCCGTTGCAAATGGAGTCAGTATCATGCAAGAATATCTTGCAAATCTTGAAAAAGACCTTCTCCCCCCAACTGCAACTCCTCTTGAACTCAAAGCATGGTATGAAAGAAATAGAGAAGCCTTTGATGAGGCATCAAAAATAGGAACTGCTTGAAATCTTCCGGCCTGAAGCAATGAAGCTCTGATTGCAGATGCTGCAAAGAAAATTATGGAGAGAAAAACCGCATTTGTAGATCAATATGAAGCTACAAAAGTGAGCTATATCGGGAAATTAAAAGATTTGAATGACAAAGTAGTTGCCTTTGATACTACAAGTATTACAGAACAAAATTTTGATGCAAAACAAAGAGAATTAGCATGATTTTCAAATAAGTATTCTCAGTATATGTCAGAAATAGAGGCTAATTGGATGAGTGATGTTTCAGGAAAAATTACAGGGAAGATAAGTGATTGGTGGAATGGTACATACAGTTTTGAATCAAGTTCAAGTGCATTTATGATAGACGGCATTGAGAGCGAAAAACCAAATCCGGATATAACTCTCGTAGAGACATCTTTAAAAACGAAAGCAGAAGAACTAAAGAAAAAGTTTGATGCAATTAGTGAAGCGAAGATTGGTGATATAAGTATAGTTTCTATGAAACCTGCGCTTGATCCTATTATAGCTAATATTCGAACAAAATTAGAAGTTTCTGATCCTGAAAGATATGAAATTTTCAAAAATACAATTCAAGATCCGAGTGTCACAAAAGTTAGTGATTTACTGAAAGTATTTGATACACTTATTGAAATAATCGAACAAGAGTTATCTTTAACTCAAGATCAATGAGCAAAAGATGTATTACAAAATCAAATATTACTTTTTAGACAAGCAAAAGAAGAAATAGTTTGAAAAATAAAATGAAGTCTCTCCCAAGATGCAATTGCTTGGATACAACAACTATACGGAAGTGTGGATGATTACTATCAAACTTTGATTCAATAATTTTTAACTTCATAATTTTAAAATATGGCATGATTTGACAATATATTAGGAGAAATTCCAAAAACTCCGGAAGAAAGCAATACTCCTAAAGAGTATAAAATTGATGACGAACTTCTTTCTAGTATAATAAAATCTCTAGAAACAAGTACCAATGAAGACATAAAAGCATTATGAAAAAGATTAAAAGAACTCAATATTGACGCTGTTTCTACAGAATGAAAACAGCAAATTGAAGCAATATTTGTTCAGATATGAAACATGGATGATCAAAAATATTGAGAGGAAATCCATTCTTTAAAGATGTATATAGATTCTATTGAACGATTGTATAAGAAATATTCTCAGGAAAAGTGAGAAATAATTTGAGATTCTCGAAGTAAAAGTATATTTGTAGAGTGAAGTTTGAGCGATGAAATTGACTGGGGATTTGAACCTTGGTATGGGTTGAATCCATGGTCAGAAACAATAATGCAAAGCTATGAAACAGCTGAAAATTTATGGCTGGAACATGATAAAGAAAGTGCTGAAACAAGAATTACTTCTCTTATAGTTTCAACAAAACTTAATAGAAGTATTCTAGATATTAATGTGATGGACAACTATATCTCTGATTTACTTTCAAATAATTCTCTTTCTGCAGAAGAAAGCGAAAAACTCAAAGCACAAATTGAATTATTTAAATCTTCTCCTCTTTATAAATCTCTAGAAACATGAGAAGAAATATCACTGAGCAATACTGGGGATGAAATAGATACAAAAGCACGTGAAGTTAAAAATATAGCTGATTCAACTCCATTCACTATAACTTTATGAGAAAATTCATATACATTTTACAATAAAAAAGAATGTCTTCTTGCTCTCTATGAATGGAAACTCCACCTCGCATATATGGAACCAAATATGCTGTTAGATCTTACATGATGGACTTTAGGAACTACCATAGGAAAAATCACAACTGCTGTAATTATATGATATATTTGAGTAAAAATAGGAGTAAAATATACGAAAGAATATTTAAAACAAAAAGCAGACATCATAAATGAATGAGTGAGTAGATCAGAACTTGATAAGATGGCAAATGCCTCAAAAACGTGAAATCTAGATAAGACAATTGAGATGTATTTAGCTGCAGGATATGAGGAAAGTGATATCAAACCACTTATAGATTTACAAAAAAAAGTAATTGCAGTGAACATAGATGCAGGAAAACCTGATGACGTATTAAGAGCAAAAAGTAACGTATATCGTCATCTTGCTCGTATGCGAGGAAGACTCTGATGGCTCATATCTAGTTTTTACCCTATTAGTAAGCCTGTAAGTCTTGAAAATAAACCCTTACAATGACTCGGATCTATTGTTGTAGGATCAGTAAATAAATGACCTGAATGAAATCTCGCTTGATGGCAACTCCAAACTCAAAAAGAAGTAATTTTAAAGTATGCTGAATGATTTTGAAAATTTAATACTATCATGGAAAATATTGATACAATATTGAAAGATCAATATCATTTTAACGATGAATTAAGAGCAGATATAAGAAAACAGATACTTGGTGTATATGTAGATTGAGGGATTCCTCTCTTACGTTGAAGTAGAGTGAGGCTTTTTAGAGATAGATTTGATACAGTACAAAAACTTCTAGAAAAGAATTGAGCTACCTTGAACAGTGATTTAGAAATATTTATGAGGGCACTAAAATGAGAAATTGATCCAAGTATACAAGCTCGTTTATGAAAAATTAAAAACCAAGTTCATGCTCATCCTGGAATATCTGACGCTGATGAAAAAAAATTGATTCTTGAGTTACAAAAATGGCAGCATGCAAATAATCCAGCAGAATTTGATGTAAAAATGAATGACCTTATAAGAAAACTTGGTATAAGCTGATTAGTTACTATCTGAGATGTAGAAAAACTTGATATTAAACCAAATGAAATATTTACACTCGATGATTTGAAAGACATAACAAAACATACACATACAGATACTCCAAATTATGCTAAGATAGTAAAATATCTTCAAGATACAACTGAGGGACATAAATGAATAATTTTTTATAATATTGCAAGAATTATTAATGGAGAAACACCATTAAAAACTCTTGATTTAGACGTCGCAAGAGGAATAATAAATGGTCCTATACCATTATCATGAATTCCTACTAATAAGGTATGAGAATTTATACGATGAGAAAAAGATGCATTACTGAATCATGCTACTTCCTTATCCACGACATGATCTCCTTCAAAAGCACCTACAGGTGCAGTAGGACCAAGTCCATCCCCTGGTCCAGCATCAGGACCAAGCGCATCTTTAGATACGCTCAAACAAAATGCATATGATTTTGCCGATAGAGCGATTCTTGAAGCAGCACTCCAATGAGATAATCACATGGATAATCCTAAATTTTCAGCTCAGGTTCAGACTGAGATACGAAATACTTTAAAATCATCTGGAGTTATTGATGATGCATGAGTAAGAACTATTATTGAAAAGCTTTCATGAAAACCACTTCCTGTAAGTATCAGAGATATTGGAGCAATTAAAAATGATTTCCTTGCACGTATTAATGCAAAAAGTATTTCAGATGCTGAAAGATTAAGAATCAATGGAGAATTTATGAATCTCAAAACTCTTCCAAGTTTAAGAGACGCATTAAAACCTTGAAAAATTCTTAAAATGATTTTATAATATATATGGAAGAAAATCTTACATTTTCTGAAACTCAAACATCTGTATCCCTCTGATGAGGGATATTAGAATTTCAAGAGTTCACAGATTTTCCCTCTGATGATATAGGAAATCAGCTCGTACTAGAATGAATTGCCTCAGATATAGATATTGGAAATGCTACTTGAGAACAAATATACGCCTCCCTTATCGAAAAATGAATCTCTCTTAATTGAGCATCCTACGCTGGAAAAGATGGATATATTTTTATCAAACTTGCTTCTGGAGACATCCTTATCTTTTGAAAAAATGAAGTATCGGGAGCAATAGAACAAGTTCAAAAAAGTCCTGAAGAAGTGATGCAAGAAATTTTTCAAAAAGAAGCAGAAAAGATAGGAGCATATGCGAAAAATCAAAGAATTCTTGAGGGGATCATGAGTGGAATCGAAATCGTATTTCAAAATAATTCGCAAGAATGGTTTGGGTATATCGATGAAACAGACGTACTTCCGATTGATACGTCAAAATTTCCTTGGTCAGATATCCCTGAAGTCGTAGGAAAAACGAGTCTGCATATCACCAAGTTGCAAAAACTCGCTCGAAACTATTTTGAAATCACAAAAGCGCTTCAAACTGAGATTGATCCAGAAAAAATTGATATAAAACAAAAAAAAGCCATGAGCTGACTTGAGGAAAAGTATCTTGATTATATCATAGGTATTGGATCTACTTATGAGGGAGGATCGAGAGCATTTGCTGAAAATGAAGATGGAAGTGAAAATGTCACACAAACAGAAATCGAAAATTCAATACAAAATATCGTAGCAAATAAAAGTATTTCTGAGTGCTTCTCCTACATGATACGAAAACATGCACAAATAGAAGCCAATAATGGTCAATCAACGGAAAATACAAGAACCTATGAAGCATGGAATAAAACTCTCAATAAAGCCGTTCTTGAAAAAATGAAGACCGAAAAATCTTCGGACAAAATATTTCTCCAGTATGCAAAGCTCGTGAGTGGAAGGGATGTTCCAGAACTTGTAGCTTCGGTACAGCATGACTTGCAATATGGAGAAGAAATATCATCTCACAGTCTCGATACCAACCTCTTTGATCCCGAAAGTGCCAGTGAAGCACTCCTCTATGTATTTGGCAGAGAAGGTGGAATATTTTCAAAAATAGAAGATAAAATCGAAATAAACGATCCAAAAATTCCTGAAACAAGTGATTGTTCTCATATTGTAAAAAATGCAGTTGAAACGATTGGGAAAAAAGTAGAGGGATTTGATGGAGAGAGTGCAAGAGGAATCCTCTGAGGTGCTGGGTTTCAAGATGTTCTTGATTTACCAGTTGGGACAAAATATTCAGAGCTTTCTCTGGATAAAAAAATGAAACTCTCCATACTCGTACGAATGTCAGAAAAACTTCAGGCAAAGTCAGAAAAGATTCCATGAGAAGAGTTTGGCTCTATATTTCTCGAAATAGCAAAAGAATGACAACAAGCAGTGATAGCATGAATCAATGATAATTTTGATGGAGGATTTCTCTGATTTGGAAGCAAAGATAGTACTGATATGGGACTTGATTGACTCGATGCTGAAATCTTTGATCTGTATAATGATATTTGGGGAAACGGAGGGCTCTTTGATCTCTCAGATATGAGTATAGAATGGGTGAGATTTGGAGCTATTGTTGGAGCAAGTATTATTGCTACTATTGCTCTCACTCTTGCTGTTTGAGCTCTTGCTCCAGTTGCAGTTTGAAGCCTTACTGCTTCTGTAATTACAGCATCTATTGCTGGAACTGCTGTTTCAAGAGTTGCTACCATGGAGAGCTTTGACTCATCGAAAGATTTTGCTGTGGATCTTATAACTGATTTAGGAACCGCTATCCTATTTTGATATCTATGAGGAAAACTCACAGAAAAAACATTTTCAAGTTTAAAAGAAGTGGGGATGAAAAGACTTACGAGTACTGCTTGATGGAAACATAGTGGTGCGATAGCACTTGATGTATGAATTTTATGAATCTGAACTGAAATTGCGAGAAATTTCATTATAAGAAATCCCGAACTTGCAAATGGGGTATGAATAGACTCTATCGAATGAAAAAATCGTTTTATTTATGAAGATTTTCATAACTATGTGGCTCTCAATCTTGATAGCTATTTAGGCAAATCTTCATAGTATCATAATTTGACAGGATACTTCCATATATGCTATCATATCTTGGAAGTATTTATTTTTTTCTTATTTTTATGGAAACGATTCAAAACTCTACAGAGACATCAGAAAAGCTCTGACTTCATATCCGCAATATTTTGGAAGATGGAAAACTCACTCAGGATATGGACGAGTCTGAAATAACGGCTCTCGGGGAACTCTTTGCGAGCGAAGAAACGCAAGCTTATTCGCAAACCAAAGAGCTTCTCAAAGAAAGTTTGCTTGCGAGTCTCAAGAGGGGGATTTCTATCCAAGGGCAAGCACAAAAGGATTTTTTGCAAAAAGTCATCACACTTTCTGGGCTTGATTTTGATATAAATGCTATTTATGAAGCCAATTGAAATCTTCTGAGTACTGAGGCTGAGTTTGGCTATAGATATGAAGGTTATGATAATGGGTGATATAGCTCTGAGCCAAGTGCCTATGAGATTTCTCCAGCAAAAACTCCAGAAGAACAAAACTATATTGTAAAATATGATCCAAATCAGAATGGGGCACTTATAGTGTATAAATATGATGACGGAACAGGAATTTTCAATATGGAAGAGGCTGATATGCTCGGATATATCACTGCAGGGAGTACTGTCATACAAAGAGAAAGTGGAAAGGATGATGTCCTCTGAGATAATCATAGAATTTCTATAGCTGGAGCGTATACCAAAGATGGTAAAGAAAAAATTCTTGCCGATACTTTGAGAGAAGATGCTCTGAGAGAACAAGCACTAGAAGCTCAAAAGCTCGCACAGCAAGAAGCCCTTCGAGCTCAAAGGGCTGAAGCAGAGCTTCTAACACAAAAATCACTTTTTGAAACTGAGCTTACAACGCTACAAAGTGAGATTTTACTTCTTCATGCTCAACTGAAAGACTTAAAATGAAAAAATGGAAATCAAAATGAAACGATTGTATGACTCCAAGAAAGAATTAAAACACTGGAAATAGAAATAGGAGAACTTCAAAAAACTCTCTCTCTTTCTTCGACTCTCGAACAAACAGAAACCCTTCATCCAGATATAGAAGAGATAAAAAATGAACTTAAAGCTTGTAAGGCAGAAATATTAAAACTCCAAACACAAAAACCTGCGCTCAGCTTTGAACAGATTGAGTGAAATAATAATTTTGAACTTCCGTATCAAATCGGAAAAGAAGCTTGAGAGGACACACCTGTATGAGCACCAGTTGCTCAAGAGGAAATAGCAAAGGACGGTACTCATAATGGAGAAACTGCAGCAGAAACTTTTAAACTCTCAAATCCAACGGAATTCTGGGAAATAGGAAATGAACATCTTTCAAATATTTCTATGGAATCAAAATCAGATATTCTTTCTCTTCTCAAAAAATATGAAGGGCAAAGTTTCCCAAAAACCCATTTTGAAGCGAGTGAATACACTTACGCATTTCAGTGTGCTATTTCCCTGCTTGACCAAAATAACAGCATGGGGAATATAGACGGATATTGGGGAAAAAACTCGAGCAAAGCACTTCAAAAAGTACAGCAAGAAATACTTGGGTTTACTGGAAACGATGCAGATGGAAAACCAGGACCAAAAACACTTTCTAGACTTTTAGAAAAAATCTCTCAAAAATAATTTGACAATATCAATATTTAATATATTGTGTATATATAATATTTTTTAAATACATATATATGAGCAATCACGGACATGAATCTCATAGTTCACATTCTGATTCTACTGGAACTCTTGGACATGCAGTGAAATGAGGTCTTGCTCTCGCAGCAACAGACTATCTGAGTGGTGGTGCTGTACAAAATGCAGCATCATCCGTAGCAACGAGTGTCAACAGTGCTATCGCAGGTGGAGGAATTGCAAGTGCTACTCCATATTTTACTGGTCCGCTCGCTCCATTTGCTACTTGAGTCTGGTCAGTTTATAATGGAGTGAAAAAAGGTTGGGCAGAAAGAGGACTCTGGGGAGCAACAGAAAGAACAGCTCTCAATTATGGGATTATTGGTGGAGGCCTCACTGCCGCAGGAATTATGACTGCTCCAGCAGTATTGCCTGCTGCAGTAACTGGACTTGCTCTTTATGGAACGAGACATCTCTATAATGTTGGGAAAACTCTTGTTTCTGATCCATTTGGGACGATTGGAAAAGCAGCTCATGCTCCTTTTAAATGGACTGGAAAAGCTGTAAATTTTCTCAAATGATGAAAATCAGCAGCTGCTACACATTAGAAAATATATTCTTGAGAAAAGCTCACCAAATACGGTGAGTTTTTTGATGTTTTAAGAAATATATGCTAGTATGAGAAAGAATATATTTTTAAAAGATATCTTATGGCATCTGATCCAAAAACTCCTGAGACTCAAAAAACGTCTCCAAATAGTCCAGATATAAAAAAAGAACTTTCAGACAGTACTGGAATTCCTCTCGAGCAAATTACTCCAGAGATGCTCGAAAAATACGAACTTGCGAAATCTATCAATAAAAATCTTGATCTGCTCGAAGTAAAATCCGAGCAAGATATTGCTCAAAAAATAACTCGACTGAATGTAATTCTTGAAAAAAACGATAGTCCTGAAGAAGTCTCAGCTGCATTGAAAAGCGCTGCTACAGATGTCGCAAAAACTGCAACCACTGAGGTAAAAGGAGTTATTGAAGATACTCCAGAAGCTGTAGCAGATTGGGCTGCTCTAAAAGCGAGTGAAAAAGTACAGGAAAAACTCTCTGGGCTCCCTTTTGGTATGTGAGACAAACTCACTGGAATTTCTAGCAAAATTTGAGAAGTGATAAAACAGCTCTTTGTGGCTCTAAGTGGAGCGTTTTGAGGTATAGGTTTTACATCTTGGCTTAAAACGAAGTTTGGATGGGGAGAAAATGAAACTCCAACTGAGAGTGTAGCTGCTCCAATTGAGGCTACAAAAGCTAAATCTGAAGCAACAAAATGAGGAGATGGAAATATATGAGAAACAATTTGAGAAGAACAAGATACATTACAAGATTTTGAAAAAAATCAAAATACTTATGCTACAATTTGAAATATATTTTTTCTTCAGGTTGCTTGAGAAAGTTATGAAACAGGAAATAGTAAAAAAGCAATGCTTGATAGTATTCAAAATAAACCATGGAAGGAATTACAAAATGTATATGCAAGTTTTCTAGAAAAAAATAAAAATTGAGAGAGTGATGCTATACTCTGGCTCTATACTCAATTATGACTTGATAAAGATGACTATTCTCATACTTATGATGATAAAGCTCTCGTGAGTATTATGAATTCTATTGTAGGACCAATTCCTGTATCCCTAATAACACAAAGAGTATCTCTTGATTCAATAAATTCACTCATTGAATCGTGAAGACTTGAGTCAAAACTTTGAAAAGAATTTGTGAATAAAATTAAGTGAAAATCTTCTGAAGAACTCAGCTTCAAGGAAATTTCAATCATATACACATTTTTATTTCCTGGCATTATTACAGAAAAATTCAAAAATGGGAAAAATATAATCTCAGATTTTCTATTTTGAGAAGAGGATGTAGCTGCACTTGAGAGCATTAAAAATGAATTTCAAGAAAGACGTAATAATATTGTCTCAGATGAAGCTGTAAAAGAGATTTTACTAAATGCTTCATGAACGATGTATATATGAAGTGATGATAATTTTAGAAAACTCTTGAAAGATAAAGTTTCTGAGAAAGAAATAGAAGCTCTAATTAGGTTTAAGACTGCTTTTCTCTCAAATCTTACTGATAATCAAAAGTACAACCTATGATATACTGGATTTAAAACAAAACTCGATGATAGAGTTGAATACAAAGATATTCTTTCGATATATGTACTCTTAAATTGAAATCCAAACCTAGAAAATCTACCTGAACTTGAATCAGTTTCTATATATATGTGGATAGTCTGAGTACTCTGAGAAGATAGAGAATACGTATCAAAACTTGTTATTGAAGTAACAAAAGAAACATGATCAATGTTATCTTCTGTAGAGAAAGAAATTCTCTATAAAAATCTTTCTCGCTTATCAAAAGGTATTGCAGATATATTTTTTGAAAATTATGAACTCGTAAGTTGATGAGTACGAGCTTCTGTTTCAGAAATAGCAAAAAGTGAATTATGAGTCGATATATCTCAATGAGAAATGGATGCAGTCGAATGGTGAATTATCCTCTCAATTGTAGGCTCAGGAGGAGCAATAATGTATGTACCTCATCCCTTTGTAAAAATGATTGGTGCAAGTGTTATGCTGTTTGGAGGTGGATATGCTTTCTCAAAACTTTATGATTATGGAAGTTTTTGAAAATTAGAACAGTATTATAGAGGTACTGAAGTGTATGATCTTATGAATGGTATTCTTGAAGAAACATATGGAAAAAGTATTTCTGAACTTGCTCAATCTAAGACTGATTGAGTTCCAGCTGATGAAATTTTTTACTAATTCATTCTATCTCAAAAATCCTTGCCCTCCTAGAAAAAATATGCTACACTTCTCGTATAGCATATTTTTTACTCTCCTTTTATGAATCCACAAGAAATACCACAAACACAAAAAACTCCTGAAGCCTATGATCTGAGTAAAGTTGAAGACCTCTGAAAACTCAGTAATGGATTAACCCTTAATGAACGAAAAGCACTCCGAGAAAAATTTGTTCAAGAAAAAGAAGCAATTATCTATTTGACTCAATCAGAACTTACAGAGTTACAAACAACTCTTGTCTCAGAGAATAATCAGCATAGTGATAGAGTAGAAAGAGTTGCAAGCTTCTTAGAAAGTCAAAAATCAGAAGGGCTGTCACTCAGTGATATGATGGAAAACAATACTGAAATTTCTTCTGAACTCAAAAGCGTCATTCCAGAAATTGAGTCAGAAGCTCAAGAATTCTTATTTGGAGCAAATGGATATATGAAACAATTCGATTTGAGTAAAAGTTCTCAAGATAGTGTAAGTCTTGGATTTTCACTTTTTATTCTTGAGACATTTGCTGGAGGTGAATATGACATGGAAACACTGCGTGATCCAAATAATATAAGCATCTTTGCTGATATTGAAACTCAATTTCAGGTACTCAGAGAAATTTCTGATATTCGTATTACAGGACAGGGAGAAAAGAATACAGTACTCCTAGATCCACTTCAAGCAAAAGAAATCTTTACAAAACTAGTGGTCGAAGAAGCAGATGCTCATGAAATTAAAGCCTATATTGAAGGAGGAAATCTCAATCCTCGTGAAGATGATAGCATAACAGCTCTTGATACCTCAAAAATTTCAGACTTCTCGCGACAACAACTCTTGTTGCTCCAAGAAAAAATAATATGAAAACACGAAAATGGAGAAAAAAATACCACAGAAAGTGATGTTTCTCAGGATACTGAGCTTCCTGATACAGAAACATTTCAAGACATGCCACCAGAAGAACAGCAAAGTCTCATTGAACAACTCAAAGCAGGAAATTTTCTCGAGAAAATATTTGCTTCTATACTCGAGGCACTTCAAAATATTGGTCTATACACAGAAACACGGAGTGAAACAAAATCAGACGACACTCCATCAGGAACTGAAAGCAGCAGTAATACAAAAAACACACCTAATGAAACGGAATTAAGTGTAAATGGAAAAAAAATAGCAATCAAGCACGCATGGGTACAAGAACAGATCGGAAATGTGGTGCAAGATACGCAGAAACCAACACAAACTGAGATTCTGGGTATTTTAAAACAATTTCAAAATAGTGATTTTTCAAATCCAAAGAATCAACCAGAAAATTCAGCACAAGCGATATATGCACTTCAAGTAGCTCTCTCCAATCAATGAATAGATCTTGGGGATATTGATGGGGTATTTGGACCAAAAACTCAAGAAGGTATCAAACAGTATCAAAAAAATCTTGGTCTTTCAGAAACAGGAAAGATAGATGAAACTCTTTTTTCAACCCTTATCAAAAAAATAGTTCCAGAAACTCCAGAAAAATAATCTAGACTTTCACTCAAAATCCCTACAATAGTTCAGAAATATTTCTGAACTATTTTTACATATTATGGACTACAAACTCTCTGACTTTGACTATCATCTGCCAGAAAATCTTATCGCTCAAACTCCACTGGAACCCCGCGACAGCTCACGACTTTTGTGCCTGGGTCGACAAGATGGACAGATACACGACAAAGCTTTTCAAGATATTGCAGATATATTGACAGATAACGATGTTTTGGTAGTCAATCAAACACGCGTCATTAAAGCGCGACTTAAGGGACAGATTTTGAAAAATATAGTTTGATCCCCCCTTGATAAGGGGGGAACTGAGGGGGGTCGAGCTTGTGAAATATTTCTTCACAAACAGATTTCTGATACCACTTGGGAATGTCTCGTCTACCCTGGAAAAAAACTTAAACCCGGAGCTCGTGTTCATTTTTTGAGTCCGGACTCGGATGAGTCCGGACTCACTGCCACTATCCTCGAGCTCACGCAGCACTGACGCATCGTAGAATTTTCCAAAAGTGGACAGGAGTTTTTTGACATCATAGACAGGATTGGAGAAACCCCACTCCCTCCGTATATCAAAGATCATAGCTCGCAGGCAGAGCGATACCAAACCGTCTATCATGATAAAAAAAAGGCTGGAAGTGTAGCTGCTCCAACGGCTTGACTCCACTTTACTCCTGAACTTTTACAAAAACTCGAAGAAAAATGAGTCAAAATAGAAAAAGTAACGCTGCATGTATGACTCGGAACTTTTAAAAATGTAGAGGTGGAGTATATCAAAAATCACAATATGCATAGTGAAGAGATTTTTATTGACCAAGATGTCGCGCAAAAACTCAATGACTATAAACAAGCAGGAAAAAGAATTATTGCGGTAGGAACGACCTCCGTACGAACCCTTGAAAGCTTTGCAAATAACGACTGAATATTGTGATATGGACACAAAGATACTTCTATTTTTATCACTCCAGGATATGAATGGAAATTTGTAGACAGTATTATCACCAATTTTCATCTTCCAAAATCGACTCTCATCATGCTCGTCTCAAGCTTCGCAGGATATGACACCACAAAAAAAGCCTACCAACATGCAGTAGACTCTCAGTATCGTTTTTTTAGTTTTGGAGACGCGATGTGGATATATTAGACTCCAGCTTGTATCACATGCTGTACTTGCTCTGAAACAGGATTTTGTCCTCCTTCAAGTTTTTGTTTTTTCGTACCACTAAAGAGATGGTCTCGATATTTATCTGCAAGATTATTGATGTAGCGAGCATTCACCATCGGTTTTGGTGAGTAGGTCATATCAAAACTTGGACTTGATCCTGCCGTAATAATTGTGAGTGTTCCAAAATCAAAGATATTTGCGAGAAGTCCTTTCGTTTCGATATTTACTTCTTGAATCTTATCAAGAGTCGTTTCAGCAACAGCACGATTGAGAAAGGATTTTTGCTCAATACAGATGATACGATTATTGGTAAAAACAAAGATATCAAGCTCATAGTTAATCCAAGAAATATAGAGAAACATGAGATAATACATCCAAAAACACACTATGATAAAATATCCTAAACTCAAAGGAAGGACAAAGAGAAGTACTCCACTTAAAAATATTCCCGCAAGGAAATAAATCAAAAGAAAAGCAAACGCAATCCAGTGCCTTCGAATCACAATATCTACTTTTTCATCAGGACGGAGGTTGTGGAGTTGTACGCTCATAGTATTTCTGCTTAGGAAATATTTGGTTTTTTTATATACATAGGGGCTACTTTTTTGAGTTTTTGAAAGTCAATTTTTTTCATAACTGCCTCTACATCATAGCTATTTTGTACCTCAAATCCCTGTGCTTGCTCAGAATTGGTGATATTTCCATAGATTTTTTGAGTATGGGATTGCATCACTCTCTCAAAAAAGACAGAATTTTCGAGTACTTCTATTATAGCAGTTTTCTCCCATTTTACAAACAAATCACGTTTTGAGCTTGTTTTCACAATAGGGCAGGTATCATAGAGATCAAAAAACGAGAGTGTTGTAAGTGAGATATGAGGATAGATATATGCCAGTGTGTTTACAATAAGGGTAATCATACGTATTGCTGTAAAACTCCCTGGACCAACAACACATACTATATTTTGTAACTGTGTATAATCAGCCTTATTTTCTTGCAAAAAATGCCCTATGAGTGCTGGCAACTGCTTACTTTCATTTCCCATCACGCAGACATCTTGTCTCGCACAAAGCACTCTGTTTTCATCAAAAAGAGCGATACAACCTTGACTTGAAACCGCATCAAAAAAGAGATCCATAGAAAAATGAAGATGAGAAAATAATTCTCCTCAAGTGTACCTATTTTCACGCAATATGTAAAGCAGAAATTGTGTTTTTGTGATATTTTTTTATACTTTTCGCACTTATTTTTCAAGAGAGCGAGAAATGCTATTGCAAGAGTGATTCCAAGCACATACTCACTACACCCATGCTGGAGAATTTGCCTCAAAGCTTTTTTTTCTCGCAGAAACTTTCAAAAAACACAAAAATATCATACATATCGTAGAAAGCCCTCAAATACAAAAAAAATATGCGATTCTCGCGGGGGATATTGGGGTAGATTACCTCATATGCGAGCGATACTCTGACCTGCTTGCACTGAGTCACCATGAAGCTCCCAGTATCATGAGCCTCTGTGTCAGTGAGCTGGCAACACTTCTCTCTTTGAAAGAGTTGAGCTCTGAACTCACAATAGGGACAGGGCAAGATTTGATACTGGATGATCTTCTTAAGGCACTCCAAAATCTGGGATATGAGTACCATGAATATGAAAAAGAAGGAACTTTTGTACGAAAAGGAGATATCATCAAAATTCAGCTCCTGTATCGTGGAACTTTAACGCTCCATTTTTGGGGAAATACTCTGGATCAGATAGAACACAGCTCTGTATGAAATCTCAAGTCCTATTGTTTTCACTCTCTCAAAAAAATTAGAAATCCTGAAGGAAAGACAATAACGCTTCAAAGCTATTTGCAGGAAAAGCAGATTTTTTGTGTGCTCGATATGCTGGAGTTTCATCCTTGCTTTGAAACACTTATGCAAGCGCATTTTCACTCATGCAGTCTTGGGATCCTGGGGTGACAAGAATCTCAAGGACGAGATCTCGAAGTCGAATCACTCACACTGCAGAGTCTCGAAGATTTAAAACATCTCCTCACAGAAAAAAAATATCGCTGTCATATCTACACCAAGCATACACAGATGATTGGGTCTTTTTTACAGGATAATAGTCTTTTACACGTAGCAGTACATTCGATGAAATGCCCGTATTTCACGAGTTTTTCGTATAAACACCGAGATTTTTATATCTCTGATGATATATTACAAAAACTCTTTATTAAAAAACGTCTCAAGAAAAAGCTTTCCGTAGATATTGACCTGCTTCTCAAGATACAAAGTGGAGACTATATCGTCCATATTGATCACTGAGTTGGAGTTTTTCATGGAATTATCAAAAAGAAACTGGGAGACATAGAACGAGAATATCTCGAAATTCATTATTTGAAAGATGAAAAACTTTTTGTGCCGATTACTGAAGTCCATCGAGTCAGTAAGTATATTGGAAAAGAACATCCCTCTCTCACTCCTCTTGGAGGAAAGATCTGGGAAAAAAAGATGCAAAAGATTCATGAAGATATCAGAGAGATCGCGCAGGAACTTCTCAAAAACTTTGCAGAGCGAAAAATCCGAAGTGGAAATACCTACGAGGCTGATATGCAAAAAATAGAGGCATTTCAGGCTGCGTTTTGATATCACTATACCAGTGACCAAGAAGCTGCGATTGAGGATATTTTCAAAGATATGCAGAGTCAAAAAAATATGGATCGCTTACTCGTCGGAGATGTGGGATTTGGAAAAACAGAAGTCGCATTTAATGCTGCCTATTTGTCACTGCAAAATAAAAGACAAGTCGTACTTATCTCTCCTCTGGTGGTACTGGCTCACGAGCATTTTTCAAAAGCGCAAGAACGTTTTGCGAGTCTCGGGATACGTATCGAGATTTTGACGCGTCTTCAGTCTCAAGCACATGCCACTCGGGTTTTGCAGGGACTTGCAAACGGAACGATTGATATGGTTATAGGAACCCACCGTCTCCTCTCAGAAAAGATACAGTGGAAAAGACTCGGACTTCTGATAGTCGATGAAGAGCATAAATTTTGAGTGGTCGACAAAGAAAAGATTAAAAATATCAAAGCAGATATTGATATCCTCTCGCTTTCAGCGACTCCTATCCCTCGAAGTCTCAATCTCGCACTTTCAGGAGTTCGAGATATTTCGCTTCTCAAAACTCCTCCAGTTGGACGAAAAAGTATCTCCACTCTGGTAACACGCTATAACGAGCAAATTATACAAGATGCTGGAAAAAAAGAACTGGAGCGTGGTGGACAAATATTTTTTGTCCACAATCGTGTCGCAAATATAGAGGTAATCCAAAAACAACTGCAAGAACTTTTCCCTAAAGCTCGTATCTGTATCACTCACGGGCAGCTTCCAGGTGACGAACTGGAGGATAGGATTTTGGCATTTAAACAAAAAAAATACGACATCCTCCTGTCTACTACTGTCATCGAAAACGGTATAGATTTTTCCAATGTGAATACGATTTTTATCAATGAGTGTCAAAGCTTTGGGATATCACAAATTCATCAGCTTCGTGGTCGTGTCGGACGATCAGATACGCAAGGATATTGCTATCTCCTCTATCGAAAAGAGCAACTGGATATAGAAGCTGCGAAACGCATCCAGACGATAGTCGACTATAGCTATCTGGGAGCTGGGTTTGAGCTTGCGATGAAAGACCTCGAAATCCGTGGAGGAGGAGATATCCTCGGAGTAAAGCAAAGTGGACAAGCACAAGAAATAGGTATCTCCCTCTTTCTCAAAATGCTCGAAGAGAAAATCGAAGAACTCAAAAATAATAATAACAAGGAAACTGATACGACGAGTCCGGACTCGATTCGAGTCCGGACTCAGGTTGAACTCTCTATTTCTGCCGGAATCCCTGATAATTTCTTTTTCAGTGAGACAGATAAACTCCATTTTTACCGAGAGCTCGAAGCACTCGAAAGTATTGAAGATCTTGAATATTTGGAGCATCAGCTTTTCTCTGAAAAGAACGAAGAAGAAAGCATCCCACAAGAAACAAAAAATCTCTTTCTCCTGCTTGAATGCCAGCTTTTAGCTCAGAACTATGGTATACAGTCCATAAAAAAACTTGGAATCAACTATCAACTTGAGTTTCATGCACAAGATATAGAAACTCTTAAAGCATTTCTTGCCGCAGATACGCTCGTACGATTTCAGGTGCTTGATATCTCAAAAGTTCGATGTCCTACAAAAGTTTTTGAAAATGACAAAAAATTCTTAGAATACCTTCTGCTTGTCTTACAAAAAAAAGTTTCGAATCCAAAAATAAAACTCAAAAAGAAAGCATAATATTTTTTAAATACTTGAAATATGAAATACATATTTGCACTTGCGATATTGAGCATTTTTAGCGTTTCTCTCAGCTCATGTACTTCTCCAGCAAATACGACTCAAAGTGGGTCTGAATCACAAACAGGAGAAATAGATATGAACAAAAGTGTAAAAGTAAAAATTGAAAATACGCATCAACTCGCAGGAAAAACACTCAATTTTGAAGTTGAACTCGTGAAACTTACGAAGGCTAATTCAGGAAGCACGGTTGAGACGGTTGAAGTTGGAGATAGTGTAGAGGTACACTATACCGGAAAAGAAAATGACACTGGAACGATGTTTGATACGTCTCGTGGAAAAGACCCATTTCCATTTATGGTTGGAGTAGGAATGATGATCCCTGGATTTGATGCTGGAGTGATGGGAATGAAATTGGGAGAAACAAAAACTCTCATCATCGAACCAAAAGATGCGTATGGGGAAAAAGAAATTTTGGAAACACTTCCAATGGCTCAGTTTAGTGAACTTATCAAAGCTGGGATAAAAATAGAAGCTGGGGAAAAAATCCCAGTTCAGGGAGCAAATCTTGAGATTTTGGAAGTCATCGATTGAGGAGCAAGCTCTGCTGAGTAATTATAGCATTTAAACCTTATTTTCATGGAACTTACAGGAAGTGTGGTACTCGATACCAATCATAGTCTTGCGGGAAAAACACTCAATTTTGAGGTAGAAATCGTAAAAATAAAAAAAGGGAAAAGTACGCAAAAAGAGATCGTAGAATCTGGAGATAGCATAGAGGTGCATTATACAGGTCGTGAAGAAGCAACAGGAGTTCAATTTGATAGTTCACACGATCGTGGACAAACACTTCTCTTTACGGTTGGTGCAGGTCAGATGATCGCAGGGTTTGATAGTGGGGTGCTTGGAATGAAACTCTGAGAAACAAAAACCCTTATCATCCCACCAGAACAGGCATATGGACCCTATGACGACTCTCGAAAACAAGTAGTGAGAAAAAAAGATCTCGTCAGTTTTGTAGCAGCAGGATATACTCTCGAAGTAGGAGAAAAAATTCCAACACAGTATGGAGAACTTGAGATAGTAGAAGTCATCGAAGACTAAATTATACACATTACATAATATAAAAGCCTCTCTCAAAAATTTGAGAGAGGCTTTTTGCTCTTAGAGTCCGGATTCTAAACTTTAGCATGAATGATTGAATCCGGACTCGAGGGGGAAAGCACTCAGCTTAAAGCGATTCTAAGTCAGACTCAAGCTCACACTAATACTCTAATTCCTCAAGCATCAAGTCTTTATACATTCCGAGCTTTTCTTTTGAAGTGAGCTGGTGATAGCTCGTCCAAGGATAGTCATCTATATTTTGCACGATTTCATGTTTCAGTGCATTAAAATTTACATACGCGAGACATTGTGCGAGATACTCTTCATCAACAATATGTTTTGCATGAAAACGTCATTCGAACATAGGTCATTTCAAATTATATGAGTCCGGACTCAGTTCTTTATATCTCGCTCGATAGTACATAGTATATCATTGCTGAATTTTTCGCATAAAGTGAGATATTCCGAGTCCGGACTCGGAAGTAATAATAAAATGAAAATGATTTGGCAAAAAACAATAAGAACATATTTTTACATCTGGAAATTGCTTATTATAGCGAATAATAGTTTTATGAAAACGGGTAAAATCTTGTACATCATGAAAAAGTGTATGTTTTAAATAGCCTCTATTATAGATATGATAATATTGTTTTTCTAAAAGTGCTTGTTTTCGTATTGGCATAATTCTATCACAGAGTCATAAAATATATATACGAATAATATTCGATAGTATTTGAAAATCAAGTTTTTAGCCCCTAAGTCTGGGATTGCTGCAACACATGAGTCCGGACTCCATAAAATAATGCATAAAGTTTAGAGTCCGGACTCGATAAGACGAGCCTCGAAATTCTCACAAATACACAAAAACCCCTCTCTTTCGAGAGGGGTTTTTGGAAGTTTTTCCTATTTCTAGAAAACTATCAATAATCTATCTATAGATAATACATACTAGTTAGAAGTATTGTATTGTCCAAGGTTAAGAGTATTTTCAAGTTTTGTAGTAGTAGCACCTACACCGTTTGTAGAGTAAGTCACTCCATCTCTTGCAAGTCGGAATGATCCCTTAGCACTAGATTCGATTCGGTATACTTCATTGTTGCTTCCAATAGAGTCAGCTGTAAGAGTAATAGTATAAGTATTATTTCCTGTAGCAACTGCAACAGTACCAATTTGAGTACCATTTCCGTTAAATACTGTAAGATTTCCTCCAGTAGTAACAGAAGTAGCTTCAATCTTAAGAGCTGTAAGTTCAGCTTGAACTGAATCACCAATAGTTGTAGTGTTTGAACCACCATCAACTACGAGTCTGATTTCAGCGTTAAGATCGTCAGTTCCAAATGTAGAAACGATAGCTGGAGTTACCACAGCCTTAACGATATCAAGTGTTTTAGAAGTAGCTGCAGTCGTAAGATTTCCAGTTACTTTTCCTGACTCAACTCCTTCAGCATCAGCAAGAGTTACAGAAGTTACTGTAAGTCCTGATTGAACTTCACCTACTTTATCTTTTCCGATAGAAGCAGTATTGAGTTGGAGAGCAAGTTCAGTTGTAGTTTCAGGAATAACGAGTCCTGTTACATCAACAAATGAAATTTGACCATTAGTAATATCAGCATTTCTGTTCGTAAATACTGCCTTTCCATCAAGGAGAAGAGTAGCACTCACGATAGAGTTTTGAAGTGATCCTGTAGCACCTGCAATAGCAAATGTTACAGTTTCAACATCAACTTCTTCATTGTTAGCTCGAACATCCCAAGATGCGATAACAGTTGATGCACCAGCAAGAGCGAGTTTATCAAATTCGTTATCTTCATTTGCAGTATCAAGAGCAAGAGTTACGATAGTACCAGCTTCATTTACAGTAATATCTCGAGCAGAAATGATAGACGTAGTTGATACAATAATATCATCTTGTTCGTCATCTTCTACACTAATATCAGTAAGTTTTGCAAGGTATGTACCTGGAGTAGCAGGAGCAGTAACTGCGTCTGTACTATCAACAAATGAAACAGTTACGATAAATACTTGAGTTTCATTCGCAGCAATTGCTATGTCACCCATTCTATCAAATACTGCTTCACCATTTGTAGTGATACTTCCTTCGCTATCAAGAAGATTTGCGTCAGAAATAGTGTTCTTATAAAGTTTTACTTCTGCAACTTGTTGTTTTGTTGCAGCAACAGAATTCTTAAGAACTTGAACTCTCATTTCATCTACTACGATAGGAGATGATTTTCCAGCTTTTACTTCAAATCGAAGAGCTTCAACATTATTTGCACCTCTTACAACATTTGTATCAGAAAGAGGAAGAAGATTTACTTGAGCTCCTGATTCAGCACCTTTAATAGTCTTGAATGTAAGACTAGAAGGAGTTTTATCAGTTACTTCTTTATCATCCGCAAGTTCTACCACCTTAACATTTGTAGAAACATTAAGAGCAATAGTAAATCGAGCATTTTGGAAGTTATTGATATTTTCAGCAGTATCAGCTCGGATAGCCCAAGTTGAAGTTCCTTCTGGAAGCATTACATCAATTTTAGAATCTGAGAATAGAGCAGTAGTTGTAGCTGCTGTATTATCTATCTTTAATTCATAAGAAGATCCTGTATCAACATTATAAAGTTCAACATCTTCAAGAGCATTTGCAACAGTGAGAGCTACAGGTGAAGTAGTTCCTACAGTTGGACCTGTTCCAGTTGAAGCAAGAGTAATATTAGCACCAAATTTTTGCATTTCAAGCGCTTCACCACCTTGGTTAGAAACCTTAAATGTTCCAAGAACTACATTATCTTTATCAGCTCGAACTTCATCGATGATAGTGGTAACTTCAACGAAAGTAAGTTCTCCAGCTTGAACTACAATAGAACCAAATGGATTTGTAGTTGTTGGAAGAACTGCTGAAGCACCAAGTCCAAACTTTGTAGAGTTAGCACTTACATCAAGAGGAACATCGATATCAAAAGTAATAGTATCACCAGCACCAGCTACTACGTCAGCTCGTACAGTATAAGTAAGATTTTTATCTTCAGCAATTATAAGACCTCCATCAATGTCAAAAGTAAGGTAATCACCAACCATCATAGATGTTGTAGCAACTACTTTATTTCCTTCAAGAAGTTCAAAGTTCATAAGTGCATCTTCTGCATCAGAATTTCCTTCAAAAGTGATTGAATGCAGAACTACATCTTCATTACTATCACCTTGAATTTTAAATTTAAAAATATCAGCAGCCTTTGTACCAAGGTTAGGATTTGTTACTGAACCTGCTGTACCGAAAGTAATCTTTGGAGCATCAACAGATCCTACTTTCATAGTAGCACCTCGAACTACTCCTGACATAGTTACGTCTCCGTTAGAAACAACGTTTACTACTTCAAGAGCAAACTCATCACCAGCAGCAAGTGAAACAGGATTTACATCAACTGCAGCATAAAGAGTTACTGTTTTTCCTGCTTTCACTACTAGACCTCCATTATCGAGGTTGATTTGAGCAACAGTATTATTTTCTTGATTATCAGATTTAGCATTTGATACTCGTCCTTCAGAAGTGAAGAGAGCTATAGTATCAAGTGTATCTTTATCAGAAAGTCCTGATCTCTTCAAAGAAACTTGAGTTACCGTTACATCAGAATCACCAGCAGTGAGATCAAAAGCAGCTACTCGAAGTCCGTTAGAAGAACCAGGAATAGTTGTTGCCTTAGGAGACATAGGAGAAAGAGTTACCTCAAGATCTCCACCAACTACAACAACTTCACCAGTTCCAGTTTCTTCGTCAGTACCTTCTTCGTCAGTACCTTCTTCTTCACAAGTTCCGAGAATAGCACAAAGAAGATCATCTTCTCCAGCTACATCATCAGCAGCAACTGCGTTAGCAGCCCAGATGAAGAATTGTCCTCGAGTTACAGGAGTGTCGTAGTCAGAGAATGAAGCATCAGCAACACCCATTTCTACAGCAGCTTCTACGTAACCAGCTCTCCAGTCAGCGTTATCATTTCTTTCAAGATCTCGACCTTGAAATACCATTTTTAAAGCTTCAACTTTAGAGAGAAGTCTGTCTGGCCCGAAAGTTGCGTTTCCAGCAACCATTCCGTTTGCAAGAGCAGTTTCAGCATATTTACATGCCCAGTCTGATGCAGGAAGATCAGAAAATTTTCCAGCACAGTTATCTTCAACAGTGATAGATGAAAGATTCATCATAACTTTCACACCTTCTTTTCTAGGAAGATTGTCTCCGAGTCGGTAATCCGCAGGATTAGCTGACTTGTCAACGATCACTCCAAGAGTAGAAAGCTCATTTGCAGCTTCCAACGAAGTGTAAGCAGCAGAAACTCCAGCGATAGGGCTTACAATCGAAAATACGACAGCAAGAGCCGCAACCGTAGAAGTAGCTTTTTTAACAAAAGTACTCATAGTGTATACGAGTTACAAAATAAAATCAGGACACCCACAATGTACGGTTAAAGCCTTAACCCATAGTCGTTATGCGCACAACTAAGGGAGGAAAATATTTTTCTTTTTATATATTAAGAAAAACACTTTCCTCCCGAGTCGTACGTATACTATATGAGAAAACTTGTCACCAAGTGATAGGTCTCGCATATGAGCGAGAAGGAATTCGGATCACGTTAAGGATCGGAAAATAACGTTTCTTATCTTATACTAATTTGTTTTTGATGCAAGTATTTTGAACTGATTTCACCGATTCTTCACATTTCTTCACATAAAACACACAAAAAAAAGCCCCTGAGATCAAGAATCTCAGAGGTTATCCTATACAGACTATGCTTGAGAAATGGTATCCGCAAGGTTCATAATTGGCTGCATAATCGCAATAGCAATAAATCAAACTACTACTGCAAGAAATACTATAATAAAGGGTTCAAGGAGCTTATTCATGGTTGCAGCAAGAGTATCCACCTGTTCATCATAGAAGTCAGCAACTTTTATGATGGTAGTATCGAGTTTTGCTGATTGTTCCCCTACTTGTATCATCTGTACCATGATATCAGGAAAAAGTTTGTCTCATTCCAGTGATTCCCATATTTTCATCCCTTGTCGTACATCTTCTAAAAGCAGGAGAATTCTCTGCCTGTATACTTCATTTCCTACGGTGTCTGATACTATTTTAAGAGCTTCGACAACAGAAACACCTGAAGCCATAAGTCCTGCAAATACGCGCGAAAATTTAGAAAGTACGACTTTTTGAGTAATCATCCCCAATATAGGAATTTTGAGAATAAATCTATCCCAATTATATTTTCAGGTTGGTGTTTTTTTATAAAATGTTATAGCAAAGTAAACAAAAAATAGAAATATAAGAATAATGTACCAGTAATTTACAAATACATCTGAAATAAGAATAAGAGTTTGAGTGGTAGGAGGAAGAGCGCTTTTATCTTCAAAAATCTCAAGAAGTTTCGGAACTACCATGGTCATCATGACACCTATTACCCCAAGCACCACGAGCATAATCATCGCAGGATAGATAAGAGCCGATTTGAGCTTTCCTGAGATTGATGCAACTTTTTCTACTTGATCAGCCAGAGAAAGCATAACCTCATTGAGCTTCCCTGTTTTTTCTCCAGATTTTATGATTCCTACTTCTGAATCCCCAAAAGATGCAGGATAGATTTCGAGGCATTCTGAAAGATTTTTCCCCTCTTGAAGACCTATAAGTATTTCTCCGAGCATTTTTTTAAAAAGAGGATTTTTTTCTTGTTTTTCCAGTACGACGATTCCTTTTATGAGAGACATACCTGCATAGAGCATGGTCGACATCAAGCGATAAAAGACTATCTTTTCTTTTATCTTAATATGTTTAAAGCTCTTGAAATACTCCTGAAGAAGGACCTGAAAGCTTTTTCGTTCATTTTTTCCTCGTTTGAGTATATCATCTGTACTTGGATTTTTCGAAGATTCTTGGTCATCGAGGATAATTATATCTTCCATAGTTTATATATAAAAATTAAGCATTTTCATTTTGTGTTTTTGAAGCTCTATAGACTTCTTCGAGTGTTGTCTCACCCAAAAGTGCTTTTATAATCCCATCTTGTTCCAAAGATATCATACCATCTGCAATTGCTTGTCTATTGATGTTAAACGCAGAATCTCCTCTCAAAATCATATCTTTTACCCCTGGGGTGATTTCTAGCATTTCATAGATACCAACTCGTCATTTATATCCACTATTTTCACAATGTTCACATCATTTTCAGACATAAAATGTAGGATTTTTTAGTATTTCTTGTCAAACTCTTCCTAGAAGTTCATCTTTAGGAGTGATGGACAGTGAATACTTTATATTTTGAAGCGTTGCTGGATCAAGCTCTCACAAAGACATAGGGATCTTACAATGTTGACAGAGTTTTTTAATAAGTCTCTGAGCAATAACGATATTGAGAGATGCTGGAATAAGAAATGGCTGTACTCACATATTGAGAATACGAGTAATCGTTTCTGAAGCATTATTGGTATGTATAGTAGACAGTACAAGATGTCATGTCAAAGATGCTTCGACAGCAATATCTACCGTTTCTTTATCACGCATCTCTCATACCATGATGATATCTGGGTCTTGACGAAGGGCAGTACGTAGACCATTCGCAAAGGTATATCCAATCGCTGGTTTCACTTGGCTTTGACTAATTCCATCAACTTGATTTTCAACAGGATCTTCTAAAGTCATGATGTTGATATCTGGACTATTCAGGAGTGTCAATATTGAGTAGAGTGTTGTCGATTTTCCAGAACCAGTTGGACCACTTGTGAGTATAACTCCATTCGGAAGCGCAATAGCTTTTTGTAAGAGTTTAAGATTTCTTCCCTCTATCCCAAGTTTGCCAAGTTCTGGGATTTTTTTACTCTTGTCTACAATACGCATTACTATTTTCTCGCCATGAACCGTCGGAAGGGTCGAAACACGAAGATCCAGTGGCTTTCATTCTATAGTTTGACTAATACGTCCATCTTGGGGAATTCTCGATTCATCGATTTTGAGTTCAGAAAGAATCTTAAAACGAGCTATAATTCCCGTGTGAAGAAAAGATTGGTACTCTAAAATTTCACGCAATTCACCATCCACACGATAGCGAAGACGTACGTAGGAGCTCAAAGGTTCCACATGAATATCTGATGCGTCTCAAAGTACTGCAGCGAGGATAATGACATCACAAATACGCTGGATATTGTCTCCTTTGTAGACTAAATTTTTTAATTCTTCTAATGCCTGTGCGTATTGCATAAAACTTATTTTACCGAAATATTAATAAACTTTGATTCATAAAGGTTTTTTATATTCAAAAGTTGTTTTTGATACTGTGATACTTGCTCATATATGTCTGCTGGCATATCTCCAGAAAGCAGATTTGACTGTAATACTGTTACTTCCTCTTGAAGAATGTGTAGCGTTGAAACAAATGATTGTAAAAATGAAAGATTTTGCGAAACTTGAGAGAGATTTTGTTCACTTGATTGCGAAACTTTCACTTTCATTGCTTCTGCTTCTTGTATCATAGATACAGCTTGATCTTGTATCATTTTGATGCTTTCTTCAATCTTATACACTGGAAGTCCTGAAATATAAAAATGTAAAACTACCTGTACTGAATAAGCATCTCTAGATTGTTGTGATCGGATGGTGTCTACTAAGTTCTTATATGCTCCTTGATTTGCAAAGTTAGAAGAATCTGGATACTGTGCAAGCTGAATCTCATATATCGTTGCAATTTGATTTTTATAGATGTTGTATTTTCCATCTCCAATTTTATCAGTTAAAACTTGTGATAACACGGTATCACTGTATACAGAAATAGTATCTTCGTTTTGTTCAATAGTTCCAACATTTTCAAAAAAATGAATGAAATCAAGAATATCTGATTTTCTTCCCGTAATCTCAAAACTCAATGGGATTTTGTATATATCTTCTTGGAGAGGGCTCTTTTGCACTACTTCTGACTCTTGTCTCATCTCATTTTGTGGCTTTAAAGACTCTACTTTTTCAAGTTGCCCCACTCAAATATCTCCTGTTGCTTCAAGGTTAAAATTATAGAGTATACTCTCTACATAGTTGATAAATGCAACATCATTCGTGGCAGTGTTTTGTGTATTTTTGTTTCATGAATAAAAAGGGAGGATACTATGAATAATAGTATTTTTCTCTATATACTCTGGGGTATTTTTTAGTGAAACAAGAGCAGCTTGCTTATTTTTTAAAAATGTATCGTAATCACCTGCTTCTGTATGTGAAAAATGTTTTTGAAAAAAACCTGCATCAATGTCTTGTAATACTGCAAATATGTATGAGTCTTGCATAAGCCCTAATTGTGCAAGAGCATCTTTGAATTGATCAAAAGTCACTCCTGTGTTTTGTACTGCTTGAAGGGTCGATGAAATATCTTGTAGTTCTTTCTTTTTTCCCTCATACGTCTGTATCCCTGGATATATTTTTCAAAAAAATACTCAGGTAAAAACTACGAAAAGTATACTGTTAAGTATGATTCCCTGTATGAGAGCATTTTGCATTCGTTTTGTAAGCTTCATAGATGAAATTTAAAAAAGTAGATTTTGTGGATCATTATATTCCAATACGAGATCAATATCCGTTTTCTTAGTATAGGGAGGGAGATTTGCATCTTCTAAAACAAAAGTACGGGTCTTTTCTCTCACTGTAAATGGAGAATCTGTTTTATTTTCAAGAAAGTTAATAAAACTGCTGGCTCTCGTTATCGCGGTACCACCATTTGGAAGAAAAGAAAGCGTGTCTCCATCAAGCCCTACAATCTTTGTATCCCAATCTGAAGAATACACACTACAACGCAGAGAGAGAGTTTGATCTTGGGAAATAGAAATTTGTGAACACTGTATATCAGCCTTATCATTTGGTGAAAACTGGTTTTTGAGGGCATCAAAAGCACTCAAAATTTTAATTGGACGAAGTCTGGTATACTCTGCTTCTTTCAAAAACTCAACTTTTTTCGATTTATGAAAATTTTCAATTCCGTAGAGTTCTCACAATATTGGAGCAATAATCTTCGTTTGATTTTGTATTTGTGTGGTGAGTTGTGCCTGATATTCTTGGAGTATTGGTGTCATACCATAACATGTTCCTTGTCAAAATTCACTTTTTCCAAGAAACAAAGAACAAACGGGCTTTAAAAAAGAATATTCTCTTTTGGTAGTCCCGTTTTGAATATAGAGATACAAGAAACCAAGAAAAATCAGAAAAAAAAGGAGGATATTTACCCCTAAGAGGGCCCCATTTATCTTTCCAGCATAAAAGAAAAAATCTCGTTCTTCCACTTCTTGCATCTTTTGTATGTCAGAACCAACCTTCTGTGATTGTACAAACTCATCAAAGATATTTCCTTCTTCTAGGGAAGCATTTCCTTCTGGTTTTGTAGTTTGATCCATAGTGTAAGCTATAAAATATATAACTCCTTCATAGTATCAGAAAGCAAAGAAATAGTCCAATAATGAGACTTTACAATAACAAAAATACTTTTTTATTCTTTATTTTGAAGTACTTCTAAGAGTTTCTGGGAACTTCCATAGAGGATTTTTACCTCTTTTGGAAACGCATCTATATATACTTTCCCCCAAGAAGTTGAAAAAATCCTATCATCTAAAAATACTACCACTCAAGTATCTTTTTTACTGCGTATGAGCCGTCAAAATCCCTGTTTGAGCTTTATAAGTGATTTGGGAATGGCATATTGAGAAAAGCTATCAGTATAAAGCTTACTTCTCGCAATAAATATAGGATCTGTTGGAACTTGAAATGGAATTTTGTGAATAATAAGATATTGTAAATCCTCTCCAGGAATATCAATCCCTTCCCAAAAAGTATCTGTTCCTATGAGGATGGATTTTTCAGGATTTTTTTTAAATGCTTCTATTTGTTTGAGTTTACTTCCTCAGAGTGACTGCGCTAAGAGCTCTATATTTTTTTCTTCAAGAGACAGCTTCAGATTCGTATATACCTCTCGTATCATCGAAAATGCGGTACATAAAAGGAGGGTTTTCCCACCAACTACTTGAAAAAAGCTCTGCAAGAATGCAATAATTTGGGTATTATTATTTTTTACACTTCCTAAATCCTGAGGAATATACACAAGAGCCTGTTTTGCATAATCAAAATCTGAGGGAAGTACGAGTGTGTCAAAATCATGTATCTTTAGAGTATCTTGTATGTATTGAAAACTTTCTTGCATTTGGAGTGTTGCACTGGTAAGTACCACACTTTCAAGTTTCGACCATAGATGTTCCCGTAAAAAATCACCTGGTCGAAGCACCGTAAGCGAAAATTGTGTTCCTTTTTGCTCATCATAGGATAAAAAATGTATATTTTTAGAAGTATCATTGGCTACAAATGCTTCAGTAAGCACGAGTTTCAAAAATGATATTTCCTGTATATCTCCTGAGAAATATGATATCTTTTCATCTTGGAGAACCTCTAGATATTTTTTGAGAATTTCAAGAGATTTGATTATTTTCTCACTTAAGAGCATGAGTGAAAGATGCTCCGCAAAAAAGCTATGTTCTAAAAGAAGCATTTTATGCTTTGCTTCTACAGAAAAATTATCAAACAATTTTGACTCTAAAAGAGAAATAAGCTCTGCAACATCGTAGAGAATATTTTGACGTACGAGTGTAAAATCGGGTGCATCAAGTTTATATTTCAGTATTTTTTTCTCAATCACTTGCATGATATTTTGAAAACTCGAAAAAGAAATCGTTTTTTTCAGAGATTGCGTCACTACATCTTCGAGACTATGCGCTTCGTCTAGGATGAGATTTTTTACTCCACCAAGTAAACTCCCATCAGATATGATATCTTGAAACAAAATATGATTATTACAGATGACGATATTTGCAGATTTTGCTCTCTTTCTAGCTCGAAGTGCAAATTCGAGATGCTTATACCTATGTGCTTCATCAAATATAGGAAAGGCTCCTGCATGAATCTGTGAAAGAAAAAAATATTCTTCTCCATAATAATCGAGAGCATCCAGCTCTCCGTCAGGAGTTTCTATGCTCCAAAAAAGGATTTTCAACAAAAACGAAATCATGGAGCTTGAAAATATTGTTTCATCCATGAACTCTAAAAAAGCTCAGATACTCAGATAATTTCTCTTTCCTTTGAGTTTCGTAAATGTAAACTCATGAGAAAAATATTGTGATATAAGACGTAAATCCTTTTGATAGATCTGGTCTTGTAAAGCCTTGGTACTTGTTGATATGTGTACTGATTCACCTGTTTTCAGGGAATACGAGATTGCAGGAAGCAAATACGCAAAAGTTTTCCCGATACCGGTCGGTGCCTCGATTAACATTTTTTTTCCATTTGAGAGGGATATGTCTACATTGTCGAGCATCACCTTCTGGTTTTCACGAAGCTCAAAATCAGGGATTTGAGACAAAAATTCGTCTATTTTTATCTCTTCAAACGAGGGTGTTTTGTCAGCTATGTCGACTCTGTTTTTTTCAAGTGATCTTATATAATATGAAACAATATCCTCAGTAGAAATACTGTTTTTCACCTCAGAAAGATAGGTATCTCTTAGAACTCTCAGTCACATGTCTTGAGTATGCGAAAGATAGTAGGAGATAATTTCTTTTTGTGGCATAGGAAGTTCTTGTAAGCACGCAATGAGCTTCATAAAAAGCTCTCTGGTTGCGAGAGTATCATCCAGGGCTCTATGAGCCTGAGCAATCTCTATTCCAAAGATTTCACATAAGTATCATAAATTGAGTGATTTTTCTTGAAAACATAAAAAATTAGCGAGAAAAAATGTATCAATCGCTGGATTTTTTGAAATGTCGATTCCTGCAGCTTGTAAAAACTTTACATCAAAGGCAATATTATGCCCTATTATTGGACAGCCTTCTAAGAATTCTTGCAGAGATTCACGTATTTCTGAAAAAACCGGAGCATCTTCTATATCCTTCGTTGAAATATGGGTCAAGGTTTGAATAAAATCTGGAATTTCTCTTTCTGGGTGTATAAAACTGGTAAACCTTGCAACTTCCTTAAAACTTCTTCGCTCAATCTTCACACAAGCTATTTCAATAATTGCATCATCTTTGGTTGACAATCCTGTAGTTTCCAAATCAAGAACGATAAACATCTCCACAAAATATAAAAAATAAACTTTAAAAACCCTAAAAGCTCCATATAATATTTTTGACTTCTAACTCTTGTATGTATGAGATTTCTTTTCTGTATCATATTCGTATTCACTTTGAGTGCAAATCTCGCTTCTGCAAATGATTATGAAAATAAGCTTATTTTTTCAAGTGCGAATGAGAGAGTTTCAAGCTCACGAATATCAGAAGCAAGACTTCTTGAAAGTTATCTTTTAAGCTATCAGGATAAAATTAATGGAATTTATGTAGATTATTCCCAAGAAGAAAGTATCGCTTTATCAAACGCAAACAAACAAATAGCTTCAATGATATGAGCACTCAACATGATACAGCGTGAAAGTGTCAGTGAGACTTCTGCAACTCTCGTTATGCAAAAAATTGTAGATGATATCAAAATCCTTAATATACGTATGAAATCTTATCTTGAACAAGAATCCCTTCTTGCTCAAGAACGCACCCAGAAAGAAATTGACGGATATAAACTTGTAGGAAAAAAGATTTCCATTCTTCTTGATAGCTTTATCGAACGTATGACGAATACTCTTATTAAAAAGAACTCTCTTACAAAAAGTGAAAGGGAAATTGTTCGATCACTGGTGCGTATACGTGAAGAAAATATTCGAATTAAAAATTCTCAAACACGTTATTTTTCAAGTCAAGAAGAAATCCAAAATTATTATCAATCGATAATCGAGAACATTCGCGTAGAAATCCGTAATATAAAATTACTTGTGAAGTAAGATTACTCTATTTTCAGGAAAGTAAAAAGTTCATTTTTTTCCTTATCTGTAAGTTTCCTATATATTCCTTCATCGAGATTTCCTAAGTGAATATTCTCAATACGCACTCTCTTGAGCTTTTTTACTTTACTTCCAACTGATTCTACCATCCTTCGTATTTGTCTATTTCTTCATTCTGTGAGAATGATAGAAAATTTTCCTGCAGCCATTCTTTGAATCTGGCAAGGAAGAGTAAGTTTTCATAGCACCTCTACCCCTTGTGACATTTTGAAAATCTGAGTATCTGATATGGCACCAAAAGTTTCTACAACATACTCTTTTTCGTGTCCATAACGAGGATGTGTAAGATAGTTTGTCATTCTTCCATCATTCGTCAGGAGAATAAGTCCTGTTGAATCTTTATCAAGACGACCAACTGGAAAAACGCGTTCTGGAATATCAACCATGTCTATAATAGACTTTCCTCATCTTTGAGCGCAGGTTGTCTCTATCCCTCTTGGTTTATTATAGACATAATATACATATTCTTGTTGTGAGAGTGTAGCATTTTCCCCCAAAGTAATAGTATCCGTTTCAGGATTTACGGATTGTCAGAGAGTTGCTTTTTGTCCATTTACAAACACTTGTCCATTTTGGATATATTCTTCTGCTTTCCGACGTGAGCATATACCTGCTTGACTTAAATATTTTTGAAGTCTCATCAATTCTTGTTGCATAGAAATTTTTTAAGGGAGTATAATTTGAACCTCCGGTTCTAAAAGGATTCAAAATTGTTCTTGTACTTTTTTTTGCGCAAGCTCAATCAGCAAGAGGAGATCTTCATACCTTCACTGTCCATCATGCATCAAAAAATTTGCATGCTTTTCAGAAAAATACGCTCATCCGAGATGATATCATTTTAATCATACTTGTTCTATCAGATATCCTGCTGACTGCTGCTTACTTGGATTTTTAAAAAAGCTTCCACAGCTATTACCTTTTGGTTGTATCTCTTCGCGAAATTTAATATTGTCGACATCAGAGCTATATTTCTCCTTTTTCTCACTGAGATCAAAACGAGCATGTAAAATACAGTATTTTTTCTCCTTTTTGAGACGAGAATTACGATAGGAAAAATCCATATCATCTTTCGAAAAGGTAAAAATTTCTCAAGATTCTAGACAAAGAACTTCGACATCCAAAAAGTTATTTTCTGTTTCGAGCCCAAAACAACCTGCATTTCCATATATAGCTCCTGCAATACTTCCTGGAAGACCTATAAAACGATGCCACAAATCTTGTCCATATTGTGTCTCTAATACTTCTGCTATATCCCATATTTTATCTGCTGCAGAGCAGGAAAGAATTTTAGTATCTAGATCATATCTCCATCCGTGTATATCTATATATATCAGCAGTCATGGAAATGTATCAAACGCAAAAAGACTATTTGTACCTCCTGTCAGAATAATATATGGAAGTCATTTTTCTCTTATATATTGTATAGATTGAAAAATCTGTCCACTTTGTTCATTTGATTGTACATGAAGAAAATACTGCGTCTTTGCAGGAGTTTTAAAGTTAGACAGATGTCAAATATCGATATTTTGTGTTAAAAATTTCATATTACTTTTTTATCAGATGTGTTTCATACTTTTTTATCGCTTGTCCTGTATAACTTTGTGGACAATTTTTTACTGTTTCCCGATCTCATGCAACTACAAGAGTTCCTCCAGCATCTCCTCATTCTGGTCATATGTCTATAATATAATCTGCATTCATAATAATATTCATATTATGTTCGATCACTATAACCGTATTTCCCTTGTCTACTAAAGTATGGAGAATATGTAAGAGCTTTTCGATATCCTGAAAGTGAAGTCCGGTAGTGGGCTCATCTAAGATGAAGATGGTTTGAGAGGTGGATCTCTTAGAAAGCTCTGTTGCAAGTTTGATACGTTGTGCTTCTCATCACGAAAGAGTGGTGGAAGACTGTCCAAGTCAGATATATCAAAGTCCAACTTTTTGAATAATATCAAGAACTTTGACGATACGTGGATGAGCATGAAAAAACTCGAGCGCTTCGTCTATCGTCATATCTAAAACATCTGATATTGCTTTTCCTTTGTATTTTATTTCGAGAGTTTCGGCATTAAATCTCTTTCCTTCGCAGACTTCACATGCAGTATACACCGGGGGAAGAAAATGCATTTCTATTTTCTTTACCCCATCTCCATCACACTCATTACAGCGTCATTCTCGAGTATTAAAACTAAATCTTCCCGGTCAATATCATCGAAGTTTTGCATCATAACTTGTAGCAAAAACTTCACGTATAAAGGTAAATACTCCTGTATAAGTAGCAGGATTTGATCGCGGAGTTTTCCCAATTGGAGATTGGTCAATCACCAGTACCTTATCAAAATTCTCAACTCACACAATCTTTTCAAATTTTCAAAGTGTTTTTGATGCTCTATTAAGAGTATTTGCGAGATAATTTGCAAGAATATCATTCACTAAACTTGACTTCCCAGATCATGACACTCAGGTCACGACACTGAGGTTTCCAATTGGAAAATGGACATCGATATTTTTGAGATTATGCTGTTTTGCTCCATATATTGAGAGAAATCCCTTATTTTTTTTTGGTTTTTTGTCTATAATGACGGATTTCTGTCCACTGAGATACGGTCCTGTTACTGAATTTGTATCTTGGCATATTTCCTGAAATGTTCCCTTTGCTACAATATTTCCTCCATGAATTCACGCTCCTGGTCATATGTCTATAATATAATCGCTTTCTCTCATAATATCTTCGTCATGCTCAACGATAATGAGTGTGTTTCCTACATCTCTCAATTTCTTAAGGTTTGAAATAAGCATATCATTATCCCTTGGATGAAGACCAATGGACGGTTCATCTAAAATGTAAATAATTCCTTCAAGCTTGACACCAATCTGAGTTGCAAGACGTATTCTTTGAGCCTCTCCTCCTGAAAGAGTCGCTGATTTTCTTGCAAGAGTGATATACGAAAGTCCTACTCCTTCCAAAAATTCAAGTCGTTCAATAATATTTTTCTGAACCTTTTCAATAATTTTTGCTTCTTCAGATGACACATTAAGTTCTTGTAGGAACTTTTTACTTTCTATGATATTGAGATTGCTTAGTTGTCCAATATGCTTTCCTCAAAGAAATACACTTAATGGTTCGGGAGAAAGTCTATACCCATCACAAGATGGACATTCAATATTGGTCACATAATCGTCATAGTTTCCACTTTCTATACCTCCATCATAATAGCGTCTTTCAAGGGTACGAATCACTCATTCAAACTTGGAATTATAGGTATTCTTTCTTCCTTGTTCATTCACAAATGTGACATTATAGACTTTTTCTCACGTTCCATAGAGAACTATATTTTTTTCTTCTTGTGTGAGTTTATGATATGCAATATCTGTACGAAGAGGATATGATTTTGAAACAGCCTCAATCAGCGCAAAAAAGTAATTTCAAAAGCCTGGTGGGAGAACTGCTCCCTCCAAAAGAGTGAGTCTTGGGTTGATGATGGTCTCTTCAAGAAACACCATTTTTTCTCCGAGACCATGACACTCAGAACAAGCTCCATGATGAGAATTAAAGCTAAAAGATGAGATAGACAGTTTTTGTGGAATGTGTCCACAATACGAACACACAAATATTTGAGAAAAGTCACGTTTTTGCTCTTTATCATCCAACATAGCAATAGTAAGCTGCCCACTTCCAATCTTATAAGAAAGCTCAATACTATCTTTCAGCCTCTTGGTATCCGGACTTTCTGCCTGAGAAAAATCTTTGACTACGAGTCTGTCTACTATAATATCTACTTTCGAATGTTTCTCTACGTGTATTTCATCACTATTCACGGTATATTCTATGCTATCTACCATAAATCTTATGAACCCAGCATCAAGTACTTCTTTTTTTACCTTCTCTGCGGTCAGTTTTTCTCTGTGTTGTCGAAATATCGGTGCGAGAACATAAAACTTTGTTTGCAATGAAAAATCTGAAATAAAATCAATAATATCGCGTACCGAGTCTTTTTGAATCTTATTTCCACACTCAATACATCTTCGTTCACCGATATTGAGATACAACAACTTGTAATAGTCATAAATCTCTGTAATCGTCCCCACCGTACTTCGAGGATTGCGATTGGTTGTCTTTTGATCTATCGAAATAGTTGGAGAAAGGCCTGTTATTTCATCATAGAGGGCTTCATCTTTGGTATTTCATACAAACATACGTGCATAACTCGAGAGGCTCTCCAGGTACTTTTGTTGCCCGATAGAGTATATAGTCGAAAATGCGAGTGAAGATTTCCCCGATCCTGAAAGTCCCGTGATAACCGTAAGAGTATTTTTCGGTATTTTCACGTCAATATTTTTCAGATTGTGCGTTCGCGCTCCTTTCACTTCTAGAAATTCAGACATGAAAAAAAGTTAGTGTATAAAACTAACTTTCTATTGTATTCAATTATTCTATTGTGCAAGATTATATTTTCAAACTTCAACGATTCTTCATACAATTTGAAGAAAAGATGAATAATTTATTTCCGTATCAGGAATAAGTTTCCCATTTCTTGTCAATCAACCATAGACTACGATTTCTTGTTCCATTAGATTATTCGGGTCACATGCTACTCTATACACCTCTTCTCTACGAGAAATCTTTGGGGTGAAAGTTTGTTCCCCGTCTCTTTTTCAATCGGGTCAAAGCCTTCTTCATTTATGAACCCAAGGAATTTCCCTGCTAATACGTAAAATACAGACTAAAAAACCATCATATTTTTCTATTCAGAGTAAATACACTTGCGATTTTTCTCTCTGTTCAGAACCTAAAACAAAATGACTTTGTTCATAGCTTTGTCAACTTAAATATAATGGGGAAGCAAAGAATCTTTTCTCTTTTGGACTTTGTCATTTAAAATAGTCTGGATATCACCCTCGTTGAAAATCTCTTTCACAAGAATCGCATAATGATCATTTACAACTTTCTCAACATGATATACAGGTAGAAAAGACATTTGCTACTTTTCATTCCGTTTGATGGACTATATCTATTGGCCTAAAAGCATTATTAGAGTTAGAATCTCATCAATTTTCAAATCAGTGGGGTCAATTAATTCACATAAGCGTATAATTATGAGAACATTTTTTTCTATTATACTCCTTTTCTCAAAAAAAATCAACTAATCGCTGGCTATAACTATTGCTCGTATATCAGTAAACCCTGCTTTTTGGAGTGTTTTGGCTATTTCAGAGAGGGTAGAGCCGGTTGAGATAACATCATCTACGAGATAGAGAGGGGTATCAGGAGTATAATGATGAGATTGAATGTGAAAGGCTCCTGAAAGATTTGAGAGACGCTCTGATTGAGAGAGATGACTTTGTTGCTTTGTACGACGTGTTCTGGAAATGAGTATTGTATCTATAGCGAATCATGTACATACAGAAAGAATTTCTGCAATTTTTTCTGCTTGATTATATCAACGCTTCCATTTTCGAAAGCGATGCATGGGAACTGGGATGAGTATACCTGTTGGGAGAGGAGAAATACTTGGGGAAACGCGCTTCCAAAGATATGAAATGATATCATGATAGACTGGATATTTCCCATAATACTTCGCGTGTCGTATACTTTTTTTGATACCCGAATGTCTATAGCGAGTGAGAACGATACATTGTTTCAGTTCAAATCTTTGTCTACAATGTATATGAGTGAAAAAGTCTTTTGATGGCTTTTTACAGACGTAACAATAGGGGGAATAAACATATAAATTTTCCTGACATTTTTGACAAAAAAAGTGTCACACTTGTCCACAAGTGTAACACTTTTTTTCTGTAAAGAATTCAATAATATATTCAAAAAACTTCATATAAACCTAATCTCACAAAAGTATATCACTCAGGCTCTCTACCCCAAATCCTGTCATTCCTTTTGGCATTTTTCCATATGCTTCTGTATCATTAATATAGACACCTGCGATGTCTATATGAGTATATGCTTCGTTATTTTCTAAGAAATTAGAGAGAAAAGCTGCTCCCATAGAACTTCCTGCCATCACAGTCCTATCAAGATTTTTATAATCTGCTATGTCTGATTTTGTTTTTTCTTGAAAATATTCATCAAAAGGAAGCCTCACATACTGCTCTGTATGTTCTCTGCTATAGTCCAGAATTCGCTGAATCATAGCTTCGTCATTTCCCATAATACCTGCATACCGATGCCCAAGAGCCACAATACACGCTCCTGTAAGAGTTGCGATGGTCATCATCTGTGTGGTTTTATAGTGTTTTCCTATATAGCTCATTCCATCTGCGAGGATGAGCCTTCCTTCTGCATCTGTGTGTATCACTTCGACTGTTTTTCCATTATAGGCTTTCAGTATATCTGAAGGTTTATATGAATTACTTGAAACCACATTTTCAGCAAGCACAAGACAAGCAACAATATTTTTTTTACATTTTTTTCTATCGAGTTCTTTCATGAGAGCAAAAGTAACCGCAGCCCCTCCCATATCTCCCTTCATCTCATACATATAATCTCCTGGCTTTATCTGATTTCCACCAGTATCAAAGGTCACACCTTTTCCAATAATCCCGAGTATTGGCTTTTTTTTATCTACAATATGCTCTAAAATTACCATACATGGCTTATTTTCACTTCATTTTCCAACAGCTTCAAGGAGTCAGAGTCACTTTTTCTGAATGTCTTTATAACTCAAAACTTTCACTTTTATTCGTTCAAATTTTGTCTTTTTTACCTTTGTAGCAAAAATTTCTGGAGTAAGATCACAGGCTGGGGTTTCTCATAAATCTCGAGCGAGGATAATATTTTTAACTCGTTCGAAAGAATCTTCCACCATCTTTTTTTGTGATGATTCTATAAAAATTTCTATTGAATCTTTCTTCTTTTCGCTTTTATACTCTTGAAAGGTATAACGTGAAAGGAGTGCTGTCTCAATAAGTATTTTTATATTTTCTGAATCTGAGAGCATCAAAGTAAAACTTTCTGGAAGTTTTGAAAAATACTTCCCAAGAAAAAGTATCTCCTGCTTATGAGTATTTTCTTTTGAAATGAGGATATACAGACGCTCAAAAGATTGATTTTCTACAAAATATTCCTGCAGAGAACTTTTTTCTTCTTGAAATGCATTTTTTATATGCTGTTTGAAAGTTTCTGAAAGATTATAGATTTCTAATTTTTCTATATCTTGCACCTCTTTCATATAATATACTCTATTTTTTGACTTTAGATCTTTAAGTTTCGTTTTTATGTGTAACATATCTCATTTTTTTTCTAAAAATATAAGAAGATGCGAAGAAATAGATTGATTCTATCGCAAGGATGATACCAAGCTTTAGTATAGAAAAATCTTGTAGAAAAAGCAATCCAATGGCTCAAAATAGATTGACTCAAAGAGAAATACTGTGATAAAAATATGCATCAAGAGTATAATATCTTTTTTGAAACAAAAAGAAAAAAAGAATGAAGAATGAAAAGCAGAGCAAAAAGTATGGAAAATATGAAAGGATACCCGAAATTTCGAAAAGAAAATGCGTCCCCATACAGACACCGAGTATACTTCACAAAAATGTGAAGTAGTTTTGAAAGTACCTATGAAAGAGAAAAAGCAAAAATACTTGAATTAAGAGCGGTATTAGAAACCAGGAAAGATATGCAAGATCAGTTATTACTCCATACAAAAAAAACAGAAGAAAGAAAAAAGAAAAACAAATTCCCCATATTCGTACGAGACTCCGAGAAACTCGAAATAATTTTGAAATACTCTTTGTTGCTCATAAAAATACAAGCGAAAAGAGAAAACTTATAATTCCAAAGGAATAAACTTTATCTCAAAAGAATAAAAAATTCACAGTAATGAGTTCTAAAAAGAGGAAGGCAAGAACAGAACTTTGAAATCCTTTCATAAATTGCCCTAAGGTATTATGAAAAAGAGAGAGAAAGAATAATATCCATAAAAGAGCGATATTGAGAATATCTATCACTGTAATACTTTTCTCAATACCTAAAAGAATCGCAATATGAAACACGATATAGTACAAAGACAAAAGACTGGTGTTCCCATGCAAAAGATCTTGAAAAACTCGAAATTTTGGATTTATAAAAACACAGCTTATAACAATAGTGTTTCCGAAAAGAAGGAGAATCGGAATATCTATGGTCTGAAATAGCTCCTTTCCTATAAGAAAAATTGAAACATAAAAAAGTATGAGGCCGAGAATATACAAAGAGTTTTGAAAGAACACCTTTCCAAAAGCGAGAAGCTCATGTTTTGTATATAATTTAATGGGATATACTTTTTTATTTTCAGAATATTCTTCTTTTTTAATAAAGCTTTGAGTATGAAAAAGAAAAATACACAGAAGCGAAATGGCTATATATATATGAGCTTCTATGAAAAGATTTGAAAATATTTCTCCCTCAATCTCCTTTTTCTTTGAGAAAAGGTAAAAAATAAAGTAAAAACTGATACCTAATGCAAAGAGGAGAAATTTCATATATTATAGTATTTTTCTCTAAAAATTTACGTATAAAAATATAGAGAAAAATCAAAAAAACACAAATGTAATCAAAAGGACTCAAATATTTTTAAGACTTCTTAATACACTCATCACGGCAAAAAGAAAAAATATCCAAAATATCGATTGGGAATCAAACGAAAGAATATGAAAATCAAAAAAGTGAAGTGTTCCAAATAAAAAGAAAAGCAAAACAAAAACAAAAATTAGGAAAAAGTGCAAATCTTTTAAAAAATCTGTGGTTTGTAATAAAGATTCTACAACTTTCAGATATCCCTTTTTAAGGCTTGTATATGAACTTATAGATCCTGTTTTTTTAGCTTTCAGAAGAGAAATATTTTGCTCTATTACTTTTCGTTTTAACAGATGTTTTTCCTTAAAATCTGAGCGTGCAAAGGGATTAAAAAATAAAAATCTTTGATACTTCATTTCTTTTGTGTTTTCTGCAAGTTTTTCGTTATATTTTTCCAATAAAAGGACGGTTTTTAAAAAGTTATATGATTCTGTATCAATCATGTTTTTTTCCTTTTTTTCCTTTTTTTCAGATGAAAATATATTTTTCAATGAAAAAGAATCTCAGACTGGACGGAAAAAATCTAAAAATATTTTTTTAATATCTTTATCTTGTTCAATAAATTGCTGTTTGGAACCTATTTTTTTTAAGAGAAGATTCGTTGATTGTAAAAGTTCTCGGGATTGCTTATTTTTTGTTTCTTCAAGAGACCTTAATTCAATTTCTCAAATTTTCATGAGCGCAAGTTCTCAAATTTCTTTCAGTTTTGCAAGATTGGTTGATCATTTTATACGAACCAAACTTTCATGAATTTTATGAAGTTTTCACAATATATCCTCTTGAAGGTTATATATTGTTGAATTATCAATAATATTTTCTAATTTCTGTAATACCTTTTCAATAAGTTTATAGGTTTCATCGAGTTCTTTTTTTAAATAAAAATGCTCTTCTGATTGTTGTTTTTGTTCTTTGAGTTTTACGGTTTTTAATTGCATTTCATATCCATATTTGAGTTGATCCATAATTTTTTGTTTTTTTTCTGCACTATTATGTGCTCCATCTCATTCAGGATATAAAAAAATAACTCTATATCACAGCTCATCTTTGAGCTTTACATATACTTTAAAAATATCCTCCCCTAAGATAATTCCATTTTTTATATCTCCATTCATTTCTACCTGAAATATAAATTTTTTCCCTTCAATAATATTTTCATCTTGATATTCTGCCACCGTTAAAATAGAGTAGTTTTCTTTATGAACCTTCTCTTTGGCTTCGTTTTCGGAATCTGCAGAAACAATCATCGTATATTTTTTCTGAGATTTTGATGCTACTATTTTATATTTTGGCATAATTGTATCTAAGAGTCTTTATTTTCATGAATTTCTGAATTTGGTGGTAAAATATTATGTACGGTAAGTATATTTTGAAATCATTTAGGACTTTCACAAAACATAATAAGTGCTTGCTCATGATTTGTACAAAAATTTTCAATTTGTGGCATTTTTTCTGAAATAAAATCTGTTCATGATTTTATTTTATCTCAAACTTTTTTTGCTAAACTATCGAAATTTGGAGTTTGAGATTCAATATTTACATCAAAATTTTTAGTCATACTCTACAAATTATGAAATAAAAAGGAAAAACTGTTGATTTCTTGGATTTTTTCTTCGGCTTCTTTTTTTCTCATTCCTGCGATACTTGCAAAACTATCTTTTCGAATATCTTCTATTTCTTTCATTTCTATCATCTCTATAAACCGTGTGAGATTTTTATAAAGAGCCGCTGCTTCATCATAGGTTAAAACTTCAAGAGCCTCAAGATAGAGCTTCTTTTGTTCGGGGTCTATATTGAGTGAAACAACTATGGTTTGAATAAGTTGTTTTTGTTGTTTTACATCTTTTTGTTTTTGAAAAAATTGGAATAACATAGGGGTAAAGTTTTTAACATATATATTCTTTATAAGAGTAACACATATATAAAAAAATTTCAAATATTAAGTATAGTAGTAGTAATAAAAATCATTGTAAAAAATAAAAAGTATTACTGGAAGCGAAAAATCAAAAATACTTTTTCACAATTTTAGAAAATATATTTTAGAAAATAGCTATATAGAGGCAATATTATCTTGTTTATACATTTTATTAACAGTGTTTAAAAAACGAATTTGACTTGCTTTTAATACGAAAGAGATATAGTAATTTTTGTGAATATCTGTGACGAAGTGTTTTCACATTTTATATTGTAGATTTTGTATTATTCGAGTATGAAAAAAATTTTTATCGTGTTTTTGACATCTTTTATTGCAGGAGGAATAATTATCCCTTACATAAGCCAATACGTTGTTTGAGAAATGTGAAAAACTCAAGAATCTGCTTCTTTTTTTCTAGAAAGGGGATTGGATCTTAAGAACTTCTGGAATGTATATGATATTATCGAAGAAAGTTATTTTTCAACAGGAACCATAAAAAAGGAAGATCTCGTTGAGTGAGCTATTTCTGGTATGGTACAGGCTTTAGGAGATCAGCATAGTGAGTTTATGAATCCTGAAATGTATAAGAAATTTGATGAAGCGCTCTCATGAGACTTTGAATGAATTGGTGCAGTTGTCGAAAAAGATCCTTTGTGAGTGAGAGTAGAAAGAATTATCAAAGGCTCTCCTGCAAAAAAATATGATGTACGAGCACGAGATGTTATTATTGAGGCAAATGGAGAAAGTTTACAGGATTTGGAAGTATTTGAAGCAGTTGAAAAAATCAAAGGACCTGCTGGTACAAAGGTGCTCTTAAAAATCCTACGTGAGGGAGAAGATGATTTTTTGAATATAGAGCTCGTAAGGGAAAAAATACATATTCCATCTGTAGAAGAAAAATACTTTGAAGATGAAAAAATTGCCTATATTGCTCTGAATATGTTTGGTGAAACCACGGCACAGGAATTTGCTGAGGCTCTTGAAAATGTGAAAAAAAGTAAGGCAGAAGGGCTTATTATCGATGTTCGTGATAATGGAGGATGATATCTCCAAAGTGCACAAGAGATTGTATCTCATTTTATTCCTGAGGGGGAAGTGGTGGTTGAGACTCGATCAAAAGATGCATTTTTAAACCAAAAATACTTTTCTCTTGATTATGGTACCATCTATGATAAAAAAATAGTGATACTTATAAATGGGAATTCTGCTTCTGCTTCTGAAATCACTGCCTGAGCATTGCGAGAATATAATAAAGCGATACTCCTTTGAGAAAAAACATACGGAAAAGGCTCAGTACAACAGCCTTTTGAGCTCAACGACGGAAGTCTTTTAAAGCTCACGGTTGCTCGTTGGTTTACTCCACAGGGAAAAAGTATTGATGGAGAAGGAATTACTCCCGATATAGCGATAGAATTTCAAGAGGAAGATTATAAAAATCTCTATGATAGACAACTTGAGGAAGCAAAAAAACTCCTCCAGATGTTTATTGAAAAATGATCTATAGGACTTACGCTTGATGCCTTTAAAAATCAAAATCTCTCAGAGAGTGGAGCAGTACAAAAATAATATTTTTTGTTTGCTTCGAGACAGAAAATATATACTATAATACTCGTATTTTAGTATATATTTTTTTCGTACTATGAACTACGCACTTACTCAAAAACTCGTCCTATTTTTTAAAAAATAAGGAGCATTTTTACACATCTCTTTATTTTTTTTATTTTTAGATTATGTTACATCAAAATGACCCAATTTTAGCAGAAATGATTGCACGAGAAGCACAGAGACAAGATCACGAAATAGAACTTATCGCATCAGAAAACTATGTTTCCAGAGATGTTCTTGAAGCAAATGGAAGCATTCTCACCAATAAATACTCAGAAGGATATCCAGGAAAACGATATTATGGAGGATGTTCTATTATTGATGAAGTAGAAAGTCTTGCAATAGAACGAGCCAAAGCACTTTTTGGAGCAGAGTATGTGAATGTCCAACCTCTTTCTGGGAGTCCTGCAAATATGGCAGTGTATATGGGGCTTTTGCAACCATGAGATACTGTTTTAGGTCTCTCACTCGACCAAGGGGGGCATCTCTCACATGGTCATCCGATGAACTTCTCATGAATTCTCTATAACATTGTTCCATATTTTTTGAATCGTGAAACACAAGAAATAGACATGGATGAAGTAGAAAGACTCGCACTCGAACATAAGCCAGCGATGATTCTCGCTGGATTTTCAGCCTACAGTCGAAACCTTGATTGGAAACGTTTTCGTGAAATTGCTGATAAAGTGGGAGCGATACTTATGGCAGACATCGCTCATATCGCTTGACTTGTTGCAGGAAAAGTGTTGGAAAATCCAGTCCCATACTGTGATGTAGTAACAACTACAACTCATAAAACACTCAGAGGTCCACGAGGAGGAATGATTATGAGTAAACAAAAATATGCGGATAAAATTGCAAAGGCAGTATTTCCAGGAATCCAGGGGGGGCCTCACGAAAATCTTATTGCTGCAAAAGCTGTTGCATTTGGAGAAGCTTTAAAACCCGAGTTTCATCAGTATTGCGTACAAGTTATTAAAAATGCACAAACACTTGCAAAAAGCCTTCAAGAAAAATGATTTACAATTGTTTCAGGAGGAACAGATAATCATATCGTTCTCGTTGATGTCTTTGGAAGCATAGGAGTTACTGGAAAAGAGGCTGAAAAAGCACTCGAAGAAGTAGGGCTTTCTGTTAATAAAAATATGGTTCCCTATGATGTACGAAAGCCTCTTGATCCATCAGGAATTCGAGTTGGAACTCCAGCAGCAACCACGCGTGGAATGAAAGAACTAGAGATGCAACAAATTGCAGAAATTTTTTCACAAGCGCTTCGAAATCACGGAAAACCAGAAATATTAGAGCAACTTAAAAAACAAGTAAAGGTTCTGTGTGAAACATTTCCCATATACTCATAAGAACACTATTTTCTAAAATAATTTTCATGAAAATACTTTCAAATTTTGATACGCAGTTTCGTGAAAAGTTTCTTGCTCGTCAAAAAAAGAGATTTTCAGATGAGCAAATTTTAGTCCTTTATAGATCGAGATACCATTTGTATTTTCGAGTGATACTTCCGGGAGTATTTCTCTACTTCTTAGGAATGATGATACTTTTTATAGTATTTCAGATTGGGGAAAAATCATGGTATATTGCAGTTCCGTTTATACTTGCTTGGTTTCTGCTTTTTTGGTTTCGGGTGATTCATAAACTTTTTAAGTATCTGTATGATTTCACCATTATTACTCCTGTGAGTGTATTTACGTATAAGCAAAAGGGGATATTGTATAGTGTCATGAAGGAAATCCCAACTGATAGGATACGAAGTATTCAAGTAGAACGGTCTACACTTTTAGAAAATGTATTTCAGTATGGATCTATAAATATACACACAGACTACTCTGAAAATATGCATATTGGAGAAGATGATGAATCAGCTTTTGTTATTGGACTTACGTATGTGGATGACCCTCTTAAGGTAAAAAATGCCATTTCTGATATTTGCTTTCACTAAAAACTTTACATTTGATATATTGACATGTTGACATATAGTATCATATTTATTCTTTCTCTGTGTCTTTCATATCTTAGTATCTTGGCTTTTTCAAGGCTTTTTTACAAGTATGACATAGTAGACAATCCTAAAAAGTATTGAAAAAAAAGAAAACCCATTCCCTATAGTATGGGGGTTATATTTTTTCTCGTGTTTTTTGTAGTTTCTTATTTTTTTGTAGAACCAAGTTATAAACTCTTGCTTATTTGGCTTTTTGGGTGAGTGATTACACTCGTGAGTTTTTTTGATGATATGATATCACTTTCCCCGAAAGCGCGTCTTGTTTTACAGATAATTATAGGAGCAACCATAGGAATAACTTCTATTAAAATTGGCTATATAAGTAATATATTTGGAGGGATTGTAGATCTTGAAACGCTTCATCTTTGAATTTTTGGGAAGGAAATATTTCTCATTCCTCTCATTTTTACCATTATTTGGTATGTTTTTGTCTTTAATGCGCTCAATTGGAGTGATGGAATTCAGGGGAACACCTCTGGTTTGGCTTTGATTTGTTTTTTTGTTATTTTTCTCTTGGGTCTAAAACTTTTTGTGACGGATACCTATCTTGGAGGAAAGCAAAATGCTGAATTTATTATGCAGTTGAGTATCATTCTTGTGGCTGTTTTAATCCCATTTCTCTATTTCGACTACAAAGAAAAGATTCTCATGGGTGACTCTGGAACGATGTTTCTTGGATTTATGCTTGCGACCCTTGCGATTATTTCATGAGGAAAAGTTGCAACGGTGCTTTCAGTTTTTGGTATTTACGCAGTTGATGCCATTTATGTGATTATCCGAAGGCTCTTAAAGGGAAAAAATCCATTATCTTGAGATTTCACACACTTGCATCACCGGCTTTCTGATGTTGGATTTTCAAAGAATCAGATTCTACTTCTTGTCTTTTCACTCAGTTTCTTTTTTGGAACTACCTCTCTCTTTCTCGATAAAACTGGAAAAATTATCGTATTTTTTCTCATCGCGTTTTTTGTCGTGTTTCTCTCCTTTATCGTAGAAAAAATAAAAAAAATATCTTTTAGAAAATAAATATGACTCGTATAGCCTTTTTTGGGACCCCACAGTTTGCAGCCGATATACTTTCAGGTATTTTAGAATACCCTGAAATAGAAGTTGTGCTAGTTGTATCTCAACCAGACATGCCGGTCGGGAGAAAACAAGAACTTCTCCTAACTCCGGTAAAACAGCTTGCTTTTGAAAAGTGAATAAAGGTTTTGCAGCCAGAATCTCTCAAAAAAACAACGTCTTCCCTCTATCCAACTTTCTCCCAGGGGGAGAAAGGGCAAGCACAAAGTTTTTCGCAGATTTTAGAGAATCTCAATCTCGATTTTATTGTCGTGGTTGCCTATGGGAAAATCATCCCAAAATATATCCTCGATATTCCAACATATGGATGTATCAATATCCATGGAAGCATCCTTCCAAAATACCGAGGAGCGAGTCCAGTGCAAGAGTGCCTCAAAAATGGAGACACGCAGACATGATTGACAACGATGTATATGTCGCAGCGTATGGATGAGGGAGATATACTCCAAATAGCCAAAATTGATATAGACATTGTAGACAAAGCTCCAGATATTTTTCGAAAATTTGTCGATATTGGTCCAGTGCTCTTGCATGATACCATTCAGAAAATCATATCTGGAGAAATTCAAGGAACTCCTCAAAATCACTCTGAAGCGAGCTATTGCAGTAAAATCGAAAAAGAAGATGGAAAAATACACTTTCAAACCCAAAGTGCTTCTGAAATTTACAATCTTTTTCGAGCCTACATTCCTTGGCCTGGGATATATACCTTGTATGAAGGAAAGAGATTGATGCTTGAAGATATAAGGCCCTCATCCCAACCTTCTCCTCCAAAGGAGAAGGAGCGAGCTATGAATGAAATGCAGCCCTCCTCTCCTATCAAAGGAGATGAGATTCAGAGATGAGGGAAAATAGGACAATTCCTCAAAATCGAAAAAAATCTTTATGGTATCGTATGCGCTGATGAAACCATCTTGGGAATCTTACAGGTAAAACCCGAAGGAAAAAAATCTATGGATATCGCAAGTTTTGTGAATGGTAACAAAGGAGTTTTGGAGTATGTTTTTGAGTAAAACCCTTGAAATCTCTGAAAAACTCCATACAATCCCTGTAAATCCCTTTTAATCAAAATTACATCGCTATGCTCAATATTGCTCTCAATACCTTTCGTGAAATCGTACGAAATCGTTTTTTGTACTTGATTTTGTTTTTTGCCTTTGTATTTCTCTTGTTTTCCTTGGCTCTTGGAAGCCTCACGATTGCAGAAAGCTCAGATCGAGTGATTGTAGATTTTGGGCTTGCGATGATAGAGATTTTCGGTCTTATCGGAGTCTTATTTGTTGGAAGTCAACTGCTGTTTAAAGAGATTGAAGGAAAAACGATTTTTTTGATTTTAAGTAAACCAATACGCAGACAAGATTTTATCCTTGGAAAATTTTTTGGTTTTGCTGCAACGCTCTTTTGTATTATATTTCTTCAGTCTATAGTTTATATTGGAGTTTTACTCTTCCAAAATATTGAAATGAGTTTTCTAATACTGATGTCTCTTATTTTTACGTATTTAAAACTTCTTATCCTGCTTGCGATAGTATTTTTCTTTTCAACCTTTATGAGTACGATTATGACCATATTGGTGAGTTTGATGCTCTATCTTATATCTCATAGTTTTTCTCTCGTGCTTGATATATTTTTCCGAATGCAAGAGGGTATCATATATCAGGCTGTAAAAATCTTTCAGCTCCTCTTGCCTCCGATGCAAGCCCTCAATATCAAAAATGTTATTGGAAGTTTTCAAAATTTTGAAGTGAATTATTTTCTTTTTAATGGAGTATATGCAGCTTTGTATATCACTCTGTTACTCTTTTTCACGGTACAGATATTTTCACGTAAAACCTTCGAAAACTAATGAAAAAGCAAGAGTATATAGATATGGGGCTTCAGGCCTGACTCACCCTCACTCAGATTGAGGGTGTTTTACTTCAAATATTACATATTTCTCAAAAGGAGCTTTTTTTGTTGCAAGATATTTCCAGTAAATATATTTATGAGATTCAAAAATATTTTTACGAAATTGCTTCCGGAAAGCCACAAGAGTATGCACTTTGAGTTGCAAATTTTTATGGGAGGGATTTTTTTGTTGATTCCCGAGTGCTTATCCCTCGAAATGATACAGAAATCCTTGTTTGAGCAGCCGTGAAATATCTGCTGTTACATCCGGAACTAAGTCAATGAGTATTTGTAGATGTGGGAACCGGGAGTGGGTGTATAGCACTGAGTGTTTTACAAGAGATATTTCCTCTCAAATTTTCTTTGAGCTATGCGCTTGATATCTCACTTGATGCCCTTGAAGTATGTAAAAAAAATGCCAAAAATTTTCCAGATATTGAGTTGCGGGTTCTTCAAAGTAATCTCTTAGAAGCACTGAGTTTGTATCCAGAAATTCAGAAAAAATCCCTTTTTATGTGCGCAAATCTTCCCTATATAAAAGATAACGACACGCTTCATATGGATGCAAGTGTGGTGAAGCATGAACCACATACTGCCTTATTTTGATGAAAAAATACAGGATTTGAGTTGTATGAAAAACTTATAAAGCAGTGTTTTCAACTCAAGCATATTTTTTCGCCCCCTGAAATACATATTTTTGTGGAAATTGGTTTTGATCAGTATGAATATTCAAAAAAATATTTGGAAGACTTTTGACTTTGATTTGAATATTTTCGAGATAGTGCTAGTATATACAGAGTGATACATATACATGGTTTTTAAAGATATATGAGTCTAGAGGAATTTTCATCCCCCGAATCAGCTGAGTCAGGAAGTAACTCTACCGAAGTCTCAGAAAAATATAAGGAGGCTGCAAAAAAAGCTGCAGCCTGAATTTCTCGTACCCAAAAAGACGAAGGAAAAGCAAAAAAATATGATTTTCTGCTGGCAAAATTTCTGGTTGATATGATCTTGCAAAAAAAATACGATGATCTTTTACAGGATTTGTTTCTTTGTTTAGATGCTTGATATGGGGCTAATTTTCTTTTAGGAATTCTTTCTTTAGCGTATAGTCCTATAAGTGATGAAATACGAAAATTTGCAGGAAAAGATGTATACATTATGGAATATATTCCCAATGGAGAAAGACTTTCTTTTGATACCCATGATATTCCAGAAGAGATTCGAAAACGAGTGAATATTTGGATTGAAGATATGGAAAGCGTAGTATCTCTTGAAGTTTCTTCTATAATTATGAAGCGTACTCTAGGACTCATTTTATACGACGAAAAAATTCGAAATTTTACATCTCGGGTTTTTGCATTCTTTTTTTCTGAGTGTAATATTGAAATTTCTGCGGCAAAATCACAAAATTATAGTGAATATATTTTGTGAGAACTTGAAAAAACTTTGAAACGAAATCTCCCTGAACTTCAAAGAGAATGGAGTGATGAAGGGCTTGAAATATAGATTTGACTTCGCTGATCTTTTGTATACAATCCTCGTGCAAAAATCTCTCATGTAGGGATATTTCTCCTGTTTTACAGGATTATTTATGTTTATAAAATTTAATTATTTTCTTATGAGCCAAACTCCACTTGAGAAAGTTCGAAATATTGGGATTATTGCCCATATCGACGCGGGAAAAACTACGACAACTGAGCGTATTTTATTTTATACGGGAAAAATACATAAAATCGGGGAAACTCATGATGGAGCTGGAACCATGGACTGGATGGAACAAGAAAAAGAACGCGGAATTACGATTACTTCAGCTGCAACTACGGCTTTTTGGAAAGGACATCAAATCAATATAATTGATACCCCTGGGCACGTTGATTTTACGATTGAAGTAGAGCGTTCTCTTCGTGTTCTTGACGGAGGAGTTGCAGTTTTTGACGGATCTCAAGGAGTAGAACCTCAATCAGAAACCGTATGGAAACAAGCAGATAAATACGGAGTTCCACGAATCGCATTTGTGAATAAAATGGATAAGATGGGTGGGGATTTTGATATGTCTGTTGAATCAATTAAAAAACGACTTGCAGGGGATAAGGTAGTTGCGATTCAATATCCAATAGGACAAGCTGAAACCTTTGAAGGGATTATCGATATCATCGAAATGAAAGCGTATCATTTTGAAGGAAACTCTGGAGAAAAAATTACTGAAATCGCAATTCCAGCTGATCTCCAAGATAAAGTAGAAATGCTTCGAATGGAGCTTATGGAAAAAGTAGCGGAACAAGATGATACACTTATGGAAAAATATTTTGCAGAAGGAGAACTTTCTATTGCTGAAATTAAAAAGGGTCTTCGAATGGGGGTATGTAAAAACGAACTCTATGCAGTTACTTGTGGTTCAGCACTTCAAAATATTGGAGTACAAATGGTTATTGATGCTGCAGTAGAATACCTTCCAGGACCACTTGATGTAAACGCTGGTATTCTCACTGTTACTGATGTAGATGATGAAGAAAAAACAGAAGAAATTAAGGTAGATACAAAATCTCCTCTTGCGGCTCTGGCATTTAAAATTGCAACAGATCCATTTGTAGGAAGGCTTACGTTTGTCCGAGTATATGCTGGTATCATGAAGTCTGGTTCATATGTGTATAATCCAAATTCAGGAGAAAAAGAACGTGTTGGACGTCTTGTACAAATGCACGCAAACTCTCGCGAAGAAATCGAAGAAATTCAAGCAGGACACATTGGAGCGGTTATTGGACTTAAGGCAACTAAAACAGGAGATACACTGTGTGATGTCAATAAAGTATTCTTTGTTGAATCAATGGATTTTCCAGAACCAGTTATCTCTATCTCTGTTGAGCCAAAAACAAAGGCAGATCAAGAAAAAATGGGTATGGCTCTTTCGAAACTTGCGGAAGAAGACCCTTCTTTTCGAGTACGAACAGATGATGAAACAGGTCAAACGATTATCTCAGGAATGGGAGAGTTGCACCTTGATATCATCGTAGATCGTATGAGACGAGAATTTAAAGTAGAGGCAAACGTAGGTGCTCCACAAGTAGCATACCGTGAAACGATTAAAGCTCCAGCAAAAGATGTAGAACATAAATACTCAAAACAAACTGGAGGACGAGGGCAATTTGGACACGTTATCATCTCATTTGAACCATATAAAGAAGCAGATGCTGATGACGAAGGAGGAATCAAAAAAGTAAACAAATTCGTCAATAAAATCGTAGGATGAGTGATTCCAAAAGAATATATTCCTGGGGTTGAAAAAGGACTCAATGAAGCCTATAACCGAGGATTTCTTGCGGGATATCCTATGGTTGATATCAAGGCTACTTTGACATTTGGTTCATACCATGATGTAGATTCTTCTGAACTTGCATTTAAAATCGCTGCTTCAAAAGCTTTCCGAGATGCATGTAAAAAAGCACAAGCTGTCCTTCTTGAGCCTATCATGAAGGTAGAGGTAAATACTCCTGAAGAATACATGGGTGATATCATCGGTCAAATCAACTCAAAACGAGGACGAATCGAAGATATGGGAAATCGAGGAATGGCAAAAATCATTACCTGTTATGTACCACTTTCAGAAATGTTTGGATATACGACAGAGCTTCGTTCAGCTTCGCAAGGACGAGCAACATCATCTATGGAATTTGATCACTATGCAGAAGTTCCAGCAAATGTAGCTCTCAAAGTACGAGAAGATCGAGGGTTTAAGCTCGATGATGACGAGTAGAAATAAAAAAGCCTCTATGAAATTATTCATAGAGGCTTTTTTTGGAAATAATTTTTCTTTTTCAAAAAAATTTATACAATCAATATGTTTCGTAATACAAACGAAACATACAATCAAAAAATATCAAAACATAGCTTCAATAAGCTATTTTAAAAATCTTTCTCTCTTTTTATATATAGGAAAACTAAAAAATATCTCTAAAGAAATGTATTTGAGTGATAGAAGAAGAGAGATAAAAAATATATTTTTTGAGTAATATTTTACTCATAATTTCATCATATGGATATTGGAACAATAATTTTAGGAGCCATTTTTGGTATGGCTCTTTCTGTGGTTCTCTTTTTTCTTTGGGAAAATAGAAAAACAAGCAAGGCAGAAAGTAAATCTGAAGCAATCGTATCAAAGGCAGAACAAAAGAGAGAAAGAATACTTGAAGAAGCTCGTCAAAATGCGGAATCAATTATGAAAAATGCTCGCTTAGAGTCTGCTGAAGTGATGAAAAATGCGCAGCAAACAGAAGAACGTATTTCAAAAACAGAAGCTCGAATCATTGAACGTGAAGAAAAAATAGAACAAAGACTCGATCAAATTTCTCAAAAACAAGAGGAGATACTGAAGCAAGAAGAGACTATTAAGCAGCAAAGAGCGAGCCTACTACAAAAGCAAGAAGAACTTGATGGAAAACTGGGAGAAATCGCAAAACTGTCTCAAGAAGAAGCTCGAGAACTCTATCTCGCACAAATAGGAGAAAAATATGAATCAGACGCAAAAGGAGTGATTGAAAAACATAAAAAGAAGATAGAAGGAGAAAAAGTAGAAATCGCAAGAGAAATACTTCTCAAATCAAT
>JAMIGJ010000074.1:0-12051 GCA_035905775.1 Candidatus Altimarinota bacterium | reverse complement strand
ATGAACTTGAAATGACGGGAAAAGAAAGTTTTGAAGAACTTGAAATAATCATTGATTCCTATATCTTTGAATACAATAACCATAGGCCTCAATGGAACAAAAAAAAGATGACTCCTGTACAATACAGAAATCATCTTCTAGAAATACAAAACACATACTAAAGGTTTTTTATTTCCACTCCACTAAAGAGGGTGCAGTTCATTATGCGAGAAGTTTTTTAATATCATCATAAGAAAATCACTTCATCATCAGTTTTTGAACTATTTTTTGCTTCATGTCTCTTGTGAGTTCTCCTTTCCCTTCTCAAGGGAGAGGTTGGGAGTGAGTTCTGAGTATCTTCTCCCACTCTTTTTGGAGTGCTTTTGTTTCTCCATCTTGAAAATGCGTTTCAAAAATATTTTCGAGAAGTATTTTATCTTCACGAGTTTCTCCTAATTTTTGAAAAATATATTGCTGACTCTTCCCTTTTTGCAAGAGATTTTCCACTTTTTTGAGGAGATAGCTTTCTCACAGAAGACTCTGTCCGCTTTCTTTATATTTTTCGAGATACTTCCCTACTTTTTCAGCGGGAAAACCTTTTTCACGCATTTTATTTTCGATATATCTGAAATTTTTATGTCGAAAAATATAGTTTTCAATCAGGCTTTCGAGTGTCCTATCCTCTACAAGTAGATGCTTCATTTCTGAAAATATTTTCTCAGCATCTTGTGTACTTCCCTTTTCACAAAGCTTTTGTAAAAACTTTTTATCACTTGGAAAATAACGAAAATAATACCATTCTGCGTAGTTTTTGAGCTTCGAAAATGTGTATGGTTCTTGTTTCATAGTTTCAATTCTCTCCTCTTTTTTGAAAAATGCAATAAAAATTTTTGACAAAAATATTAGCACGTATAAAATACAAGTGCTTAAAAATAAGAAGTACGAGAAAAATATAGGAATTTTGAAAAAAGTCTCTATACTTCGTTTAAGAGCGTATTTTTATTTTTTAAATAAGTGTATATGCAGATACAACCAATGTTTGATCGAGTGGTACTGCGAGCTGTAGAGCAGCAAAGTGTAACCAATTCAGGGATTTATATCCCAGATACAGCCAGTAAAGAGCGACCATATATGTACGAAGTCGTGGCTATTGGTCCAGGAAAAAAAGATCTTGATATGTCAGGAATTTCTATCGGAGACAAAGTCCTTGCAGGACAGTACTCTGGAGATGAGGTAAAGGTTGATGGGCAGGATTACAAAATAGTGGCAATTGAGTATATTTTAGCGAAAGTAAGTTAACTCGTAAATTCTTAAATACACAAATACTATGGCAAAAATTATAAAATTCAGTGATGAAGCTCGTCAAAAAATGATGAGTGGGATTGAGCAAGTGGCAAAAACCGTGACCGTGACGATGGGACCAAAAGGTCGAAACGTGATACTTGATAAAGGCTATGGAGCTCCACAGGTAACGAACGACGGAGTAACGATAGCAAAAGAAATCGAACTTGAAGATAAGTTTGAAAATATGGGAGCTGAGCTCGTAAAAGAAGCTGCGGAAAAGACGAATACTCTTGCAGGTGATGGGACAACTACAGCAACCCTTCTCACCTATGCTCTCGCTCGTGAGGGGCTACGTAATATTAAGACGGGAGTCAATGCAGTAGAGCTCAAAAATGGGATGAAAAAAGCAGGAGAAAAAGTAGTAGAAGAGCTTGGAAAGAATGCAAAAATGATTTCTACGAAATCTGAAATCGCACAAGTAGCAACCATCTCAGCTCAAGACAGCGAGGTTGGAAATATCATCGCTGAAGCAATGGAAAAAGTCGGAAATGATGGTGTAATCTCCGTAGAAGAAGGACAAACCTTTGGTTTAGAAGTTGAAATCACCGAAGGAATGCAATTTGATCAAGGATATGTAAGTCCCTACATGGTGAGTAATACCGATAAAATGATTGCAGAAATCAAGGATGCTCCGATTCTCCTTACGGATAAAAAGATTTCGAGTATGAAAGAGTTTCTTCCTGTTTTAGAACAACTCGTACAATCTGGGAAAAAAGACCTCGTGATACTCTGTGAAAGTATTGAATGAGAAGCTCTAACAACAATTATTCTCAATAAACTCAAAGGTGTTCTGAATGTCCTTGCGATAAAAGCACCAGGATTTGGAGACAAAAGAAAAGAAATGCTTCGAGATATTGCTATCCTTACGGGAGGAACCGTCATAGCAGATGAACTGGGTATGAAGCTTGAAAATGTCACGCTTGCGGAACTTGGTCGAGCAAAATCAGTAATGGCAAGTAAAGATACTACGACGATTATCGGTGGAGCTGGAGAAAAATCTGAAATAGAAGCTCGTGTCTCAGAACTCAAAACCCTTCATGCACATACAGAAAGCAAATACGATAAAGAACAACTCGTAAAACGTATCGCAAAACTCGCTGGAGGAGTTGCGGTTATCAAAGTCGGTGCTGCAAGTGAAGTCGAGATGAAAGAGAAAAAGCTTCGTATCGAAGATGCACTCAACGCGACTCGAGCAGCAGTTGAGGAAGGAGTGGTAGTAGGAGGATGAGTTGCACTTCTGAGAGCTTCAAAAGTCCTTGAGAGCATAGATTTTGGAAATGCTGATCAAAATGTCGGAGCTGATATCGTGAAACGAGCTCTCTCCTACCCTCTACGTCAAATAGTTGAAAATGCTGGAAAAGAAGGTTCAGTGATTATCAATAAAATTCTTGAGTCTCAAGATAAGGATTTTGGATATAACGCAGCAACAGACGAATACGTAGATATGATGCAGGCAGGTATCATCGATCCAAAAAAAGTAGAACGAGTAGCGCTTCAAGAAGCTATTTCTCTTGCAGGGATGTTTCTCACCACAGAAGCAGCAGTCGTGGATGCTCCAAAAAAAGAAGAAGCAACTCATGATCATGGTGGTATGGGGTGAATGGGAGGATATCCAGGTATGGGGATGATGTAATAATTTTGTATACAGGAAAAAAGACTCAAGAATTTGAGTCTTTTTTGTGGTTTTTTAGAAAGTATGTTATTTTTAAGAAAATACTTTTTAAATGATACATATGTGAGAGTCTCCAAATACATGTCAGTATAATCCTGAAAATACTTTTCGGGCTCTTGATATTATATTACCACCTGAACTTACAGGGGAAGTTATATCAGAAACACACAGAGAACTTTTATATTGTCAGCTTGATCTTTTAATTCGTCCTGCTCAATGAGAAACAAGTGTTTCTGAAGATCTTCTTCTTTCCAGTATAAAAATGCAATTACTTGATTTTATACAATCTTGAAAAAACATTCAAGATGCATTTACAAGTGAATTATTTCAAAAAGCATTTTTTTCATTGTGAGAATGGGAATATAAACTATTAGTAGAAGAAATAGAACGATGAAACGTACTCCCTGTTATTATAGTAAATCAAGTCGCAATAAATTATTCTGCATACCTTCTTCCAGAAAATACGATTTGGAGAAGCGTTCGACCTCCTGAAAGACCAGATTTTCCCCCTGAATATCTCCGTCTTATAGAAGAATCACGAGTAAATCAGTACGAAATTTTAAAAAATACGTGACTTTCACGTAGTATGAGAAACTTTTTGCAAGTTGATTTTATCCCTCGTATCCTTTGAGAAGATATTCCAGTGACTGAGGATCATTTGGAGAGAATAAGAACGTTTTTATGTTTTTTGATAGATATAGAAACATCTGGAGGAGTAAATCTTATAAATGGAGTTTCAACTGCTACTTGATATACTCAAACCTTAAATGAAGAAAATTCAAACAGAAGTGTGTGAGAATATAATTCTATAGATACACGTCTCAGAACGGCTCTTATGTTTTATAATAATGGAAATATCACTCCTGGAAGCAGAAATGATACACTCAATATTCCTGAAAGTTTACCTCGAGCTCAATGGATTGCTGACTTATGGGAATATAATGCGCAAGCAAGAAATATGAATGCTTTTTCATTTGATAGTGAACTCCGTCTTACTCTTATATATCTTGCAACTCAAAATCCTGATGCAATGAAAAATATTCTTACAGGCTCTGAGTCTCAGCAAGCTGAGGCAGCACAATTATTGTATCATACGCATCATACAAATGTTGCATGACAAAAAAATACTCATATGGTTATGATGCAAAAGATATTACTACATTATGGGTAGGAAAGATTGCATTTCTCCGCTTCTTCCCTACAATCTCTGCAACTATTTATTAGCAGAGATTTTTTTATGAAAAAAATACAAACCCTTGAAAATGTTCTGGTAGAAAAACTGGTATTTGGAGGAAAGTGATTTGCTCGTGTAGATGGGAAAGTGGTTTTTATCACATGAGGAGCAGTTCCTGGGGCTAGAGTTAACTTGCGTATTCTCAAAAAACGCAAAGACTTTTTTGAAACCCAAATTACGGAAGTACTCGAAAAATCTCCATTGGAGACAGGAAAATTCCCTCTCTTTGTTGGAGCACCATGGGTTAATATATCCTATGAATCACAGCTTGAGATCAAGCAAAAACAGATAGATGAATCTTTTTTTCATATCCGAAAATATCAGGAAGATATTATTTTTCTCCCTATTAGTGCAGCTCCTGAAATCTATGGGTATCGTAATAAGATAGAGTTTTCTTTTGGAAAATATATTTCTCATCGTGAAAATATTTTTCAAGAGTTTAATGTTGGGTTTCATAAGCAAGGAGAATTCTCAAAAGTTGAAGACTATGAAAGCTGTATTTTGATAGACGAAGAGCAAAACAGGCTCTATAAAAAAATCAAAGATTTTGCGAAAGCTTCATGACTTCCAGTTTATGATCAGAAAAATTGAACAGGTTTTTGGAGACATCTTATGATTCGAAAAATGCATTTTTCCGGAGAGATTTTGATAGTCCTTTCAGTGTATCCAAAATACTTTGGAAACTTGCAAGATTCACAAAAAGTGTTTACTGATATAAAAACTTTTCTCACTTCTCTCTCGCATGAATTTCCGAGTATTCACTCAGTATATCTTTCTCACAACGGAAACCTTGCTGATACTCTGATTGGAGATTTAGAACTCGTATATGGAGAAGCTGTGATACATGAAACATTACTTGGATTAACCTTTGATATTGGTCCACAAAGTTTTTTTCAGACAAACTCAAGGGGGGCAGAAATCCTTTATTCTCTGGTAAAAGATTTTGCACACAGTGAAACCTTCCAAAGTGGAAGAGTTCTCGATCTCTATGCAGGTACAGGAACGATTGGGATGATATTTTCAGATATTGCTCGTGAAGTCGTGAGTGTTGAGCTCGTGACGGAGGCAAGTGAAAGTGGAGCAAGAAATGCTGCAAAAAATGGGATTTCGAATATGAAGTTTGTGAATGCAAAAGTAGAAGAATTTCTTGAATGATATTTGAAAGAAGGAAATACAGCAGATCTCCTTATCATCGATCCTCCACGAGCTGGGATGCATCCAAATACTCTTCCAAGTGTTCTCAAATTTGATACAGAGCAGATTCTTTATGTGAGTTGTAATCCAGCAACCCTTGCACGTGATCTCCAATATATTCTTGAAAATTCAAACTATAAGATAGAAAAAGTTCAAGCAGTCGATATGTTTCCACATACGCATCATATAGAGACAGTAGTGAGTCTTATAAAAAAACCGAAAGCTTAAGCTTTCGGTTTTTTTTTGTTCTATATCCCAATCCCATCTTTAATGGCATTGACTTCGTAGAGAAGATTTTTATCTTTTTTGATAATTTTTTCGAGTTTATTACAAGAGTAGAGCACGGATGCGTGGTTTCGACCGTTGAATATGTTTCCGATACGTTCGTAGGTGTAGTTCATCTTGGTTTTCAAAAGGTACATAGAAACCTGTCGTGGGATCATGAATTCTTTTTTACGGTTATCTCCGAGTATCCCCTCTTTCTCAATTCCAAAATGCTTACTCACCGCATCAATGATATCTTCATAGCTCTTGATAGTCGTACTGATTTTTCGCTTTTCTGCATGTCGTGATTCTCCGAGTAAATCGGTCGTAAAACTGAGTTTTTGGAGTTTTTGAGCGATACGAGTCAGACTTGGAGTATTTCCAGTAAGCTCGTATTCTGCGATCATTTGATTGAGGACTCCTTCGAGTTCACGGACATTTTCTGTGACATTTGCTGCGATAAACTCAGCAACATCATGAGGGATCATGAATTCTTTTTCTCGAGCTTTTTCTTGGATAATCGCAAGTCGTGTTTCAAAATCTGGTTTTCCAATATCTACGGTTATCCCCCACTCAAAACGAATTCGAAGTCGTGGTTCAAGCTCAGTGAGCTCTTTTGGTGCTCTATCTCCTGAAATAATAATTTGCTTATTTGTGTCGTAGAGAAGATTAAAAATATTATATAACTCATTTTGAGTTTGTTCTTTTTTCGAGAGAAATTGCACATCATCAATCACGAGTACATCGATTTCTCGAAATTTTTCTCGCATTTTTTCTACATTTCTCTTTTTAACGGCAGTCACATATTCAGTGATGAACTTATCTGCAGTCGTATAGGCTACTTTTTTATCTTTAAATTTTTTGAGAATTTCATTTCCCGTTGCTTGAAGGAGATGTGTTTTTCCAAGTCCAACATCCCCATATATGTAGAGTGGATTATATGCTTTTCCTGGATTTTTTGTGACGGCTTCACAGGCAGAGTATGCGAGTTGATTATCTGCCCCAACAACGAAATTTCAGAGAGTATATCGAATATGCGCCCCAGCTCTCTGCTCTATGGGGCTTACGGTATTACGGAGTTTTTTATCAGCCAGTTTGCTATTTTTTTGTATTTCTTTATAGAATTCTTGACAATCTACAGCATCAGTATTTGATGGATTATCTATCGTAGAGTCAACGATAAATTCAATAAGATTTAGATCTTCTCAGAGCTCTTTTTGAGTCGCTTCGAGTACTGTTTTATAAAATTTTGCTTCAAGATTATCTTTCATAAAGCTTGAAACAGTTCCAAAAATGACTTTTGTGTCTTGTATCTCTATAATAGATATTTTTCGGAAATACACTAGGAAGTCTTGTTTTTTTACAGACTCTATAATATGAGTCAGTATGTTTTTGAGTTTGTAGTGTTTTTCCATGGAGCGATAAAATCTTAAGAAAATATTTTAAAGATTTGTCGAAAACCCTTGTGTAGTGACAGCATATGAAAAAATACATTCAGGTCAAAAGAAAAAATTTATTTGACAGATATTTTTGTTCACATAAATTATACAATATATTTTTTGCATTGCATTGCTAAATGATTACAATGTTTGTGCAAAAATAATTATATTGATTTTTTTAAAAATGTTAAAAAATTCTTCACTTTTGTCTGGGGTATATGGAATTCTCTTTCTCTTACTGTTATGAGTGTTTTTGCTTTCAAAATTTCAAAAAGTGAGTGATACGCTTGTATTTCCTTATCCGTCTTGAAATATAGAGTTTGCAGGAGAAGTAGTTCCTATCGAATCCGCAGATGATTTTTTTAATAAAGAACGATTTGATAAAGAATTTCTTCTTACTTCTAATAATCTCTATCAATTTTATCTTTATGTAAAGCGATATCCTCTGTATATACCTTATATTGAAGAAAAACTAAAACTCTCTCAAATACCAGACGATTTCAAATACCTTCCCATTGCTGAGAGTGCATTACGAGATGATGTCGTATCATCTGCAGGAGCAGGAGGAATCTGGCAATTTATGCCTGAAACTGCGAAGAGATATGGATTGCGTGTTGATGAGTATGTAGATGAACGCTATCATTTTGAAAAAGCGACGGACGCAGCACTTTCCTATATTCAAGATCTTTATAAACTTTTCTGAAACTGGACTCTTGTTGCAGCAGCATATAATCGATGAGAAAATGGTCTGCGTAGAGCGATGGATAATCAATGAGTAGAAACATACTATGATCTCTATCTCAATGAAGAAACTTCACGATATGTTTTTCGTATTCTTGCTATTAAATATGTGATGCTTTCATATTTTGAATGAAAAGATTTTATTGATACAGTTATAGGATGAGTATCAGAAAAGCCTAGTACTCATGAGATATCAGTATCGGAGATTTGAAATCTTGCAACTTGGTCGCAAGAAAACTGATACAATTATAAGGATATAAAAATTTTAAACCGGTGGATTATAGGTGAGTCTCTTCCAAAGTGAGAGTGGAGCATCAAAGTATTCTCAAAAAAATAAGCATACTTGTGTTTTTTTGTATTTTTTATATACTTTTTTTGTAAGAGCAGGCATCTACGTCATATGAAAATATGATGAGGAAAGTCCGGACATCAGGAAAACAACTCTGAAGCTAACGGCTTCAGTCTGAGGATAATACATAAACTTCAGATATGGAAAGTGCCACAGAGACGATACTCTCCAACTCGTTTGGAAAAAGGTGAAACGTCATTTGGTGTGAGAAATTGCTACAGATGAAGCTTTCTGGTGACAGAAAGAGCTTGGCAAACCCGAGGGTGATGCAATGGGAATGGTTTAGTGATGCGTTATTGTTTTCTATTGCGCAGAAACTAAATACTCAGCTAGAGCTTCATAGTGATATGAAGTCGAGATAGATTGATGCCGAAGTACAAAATCCGGCTTATTACTCTTACATTTTACTTGTTTTTTGAAATAATTCCCTATACTTTGCAGGGAATTATTTTTTATAATACAATAAAATTATGAAACTTGTTTTTACAGGAATTCAATGATGTGGAAAAGGAACACAGGCACGTTTGCTCGTAGAAAAATATGGCTTTATGCTTTTAGAGATGGGTGGGGAATTTCGAAGGGTAATAGCTTCATGAAGTGAGCTTGGAAAAAAAATTCAAGAACAATATGATAGAGGAGACCAAATTTCTCCCGATTTAGGAGTTGCTGTTATGGAAGATGCAGTACAAAATGTGATACAAAATTATGGAAACAAACATGTCATTTTCGATGCTTTTATCAGAAATGATTGGAATAAAGAGATTTTCGATAGACTCATGCCTGATTACAAAGTCGTACTTTTTCAACTTTCTGAAGAAAAGGCAAAACAGAGGCTTCTCGGGAGAATGTTTAACCCAAAAACAGGAGAAACTTTTCCTGCAGGAACTACTATAGATCCAAAAACTTGAGATGCACTTATACAACGTGCCGATGATAATGAAGCAGGGATTTTAAAACGAATTGATCTCTATTGTGAAGTGACACTTCCAATTGTTCAGGAACAAATTCAAGAAGGAAGAGTGATAGAAGTAAATGCAGACCAAAGTGTAGAGGCTGTGTTTGTAGAATTAGAAACTAAATTAGGATTATAATGTGAGTACATACACCAGATAGATATTTTTGATGAGTTACATGACCTGATGATGATAATATTGAATTTTGGAGTAAGCAATTTAATGAGTATATATATCGTCTAAAATCCGAGTGAAAAATTCCTTGAGCATATGCAGAAAAATTTTTATCTGCTGAAAAATGATATTCCCTTGAAGTACTCTCAAGTATAAATGATTTTCGCAGAAATCCTACTGTACAGCACTTAATTCATTAATATATTTATGCCTAAAAAAATATTTCTTGCTTCACCGCGTGGATACTGTGCTGGAGTGGATCGTGCAATAGGAATGCTCGATGACATCATTGTGGCTCATCCCGGTGAGACGATTTATGTGAATCACGAAATTGTGCATAATAAATTTATTGTACAGTATTTTGAAAGGAAATGAGTAATATTTTCTGATGATTTAGATGCTATTCCAAGTGGAAGTATTATGATATTTTCAGCGCATGGAGTTGCTCCAAGTTTTGTGAAAACTGCAAAAGAAAAGTGACTGAGATGTCTTGACGCAAGCTGTCCACTGGTGATAAAAGTTCATAATGAAGCCAAAAAGTTCATTAAAGAAGGGTATAAAATTATTTATATCGGGAAAAAAGATCACCAAGAAGCGATAGGAGTAAAAGATAATGATCCTGAAAATATTTTTGTAGTGTATTCCTATGCTGAAGTAGATGCTCTAGAATTTCCATCTTCTCAAAAACTTGTAATACTGAATCAAACTACCCTGAGTGTCGATGATACAAAATCTACCATCGAATATGTTCAGTCTAAGTTTCCTCAAGTTGAGCTTCCGAGTTTTTCAGATATTTGTTACGCTACGACTAATAGACAGGAAGCCGTAAAAGAATTAGTAAAATTGGTAGATGCACTTATCATAGTAGGTTCCCAAAACTCGAGTAACTCTGTAAAACTGAGGTTGATTGGAGAAAAAAAATGAATCCCAAGTATTCTCATCGATAACAAAGATGAGCTTCCAGAGTCATTTTTGCAAGATGTTCAAAATATTTGAATTTCCTCTGGTGCCAGTGCTCCCGATACTCTGGTTCAAGAACTTATAAACCATCTTGAAAAACTTGGCTATACTTTTGAAAAAGAAATAAAAACCAAAGAAGAAAAAATGATTTTTCCTTATAAAATAACTCTTTCCTAATGTACGCTTTTCAACTCTGACGTGAATATAAACTCTCTCTTGCAGAAATATACGCTCTCTTCCCTACTACGAAAATAGAATATGTAGATAAAAATGTCTGTATTCTTGATACACAAGATAAAAATCTCGTGCTCACAAAAGTAGAACATATGGGTGGAGCGATAAAAGTGATAGAACTTTCTCCTGATTATAGGGGTAAATCAGCTCACAGTATTGCATCATCTCTGGAACACTTTGAGTGAAAATTTCGTTATGGACTTTCAGTATTGGCTGAGACCGGTCTCCGCTGAGACCAGTCTCTCAAACTACTTCTTATGGATGCAAAAAAACTCTTGAAAGAAAAGTGAATTTCTACTCGTTTCGTCAATAAAAACTTCACGAATCTCTCGAGTGCTCAAATTATCGGAGAAAATTTGGTAGAGCGAGGAACTGACTTTACTCTAATAGTTGCAGGTGATACCGAGTATTTTGGAAAGACTGTTTGGGTTCAAGATATAGAAAACTACTCAAAGCGGGATTATGGAAAAACTCGTGATATGGAAGTTGGAATGTTGCCTCCAAAACTAGCACAAATGATGATACATATTTCAGGATGAAAAATTGTATATGATCCATTTTGTGGTCTTGGGACAGTGCTTATCGAAAGTATTTTGATGCAACATAATGCAGTGTATGGATCAGATATTTCAGCAGAAAATATAGAAAAAACCAAAGAAAATATTACTTTTGCAACAATGAATTTTAAAAACTCTCTTAAGGAGTCACAAACTCAAGTGCTCGATGCACGAGGTATTTCGAGTTCTCCATTTTTAAAGCAAGCAGATGCAATCGTTACTGAGGGATATTTAGGACAGATATTTCAAAAATATTCAGTCACAGAAAAAAAACTTATTGAAGAAAAACAGAAGCTTTTGGAAATCTATTCAAAGTTTTTTGAAGGACTTTCTCGAGGAAATTTTAAAGGAAATATCGTGATATGTTTTCCGTTTTGGGATGTAAAAGGAAAATATTTTTATTTTCATGAAGTATATGCTATCATAGAAAAGTATTGTAAAATACTCCCTCTTCTTCCCCATCATCCTGAGATGCAACAGACACGAGCTTGAAGCCTCCTGTATAAGCGACCAGATCAGATAGTAGGGAGAGAGATATTTAAATTGAAAATAAAGTAAATGTATGTCCAGACAGTGGTTAACGAAAGAATTTTTATCAAAACATAGTGCAGATTTATGAGAATATGTTCCAGCTCAACCAAGTAAGATTGAGCGAGTTCAAAATGAATCATCGCTCCATGTAAATAGACTTCTTTCAGAAGATAGAGTTGACTATATTGTTTGAAGTGATAATACACTCATAAAATTGGTTGATGCTGATAAACATGCCATCCCAATTAAAAAAAGATTTATTGTCTTTTGAGACTGATCCAGAAAAGAGCTTACTCCTTCTGAATCGATTTTAGTAACACAAGATTATGTCGAATATCAATGAGAGCAGATAGATGGAGCCAGGTTAGAAACTATTTCTTTTATCTGACTTTTTTCAAGAGAGGATATGCTTGATAATAAACCTAG
>JAMIGJ010000073.1:0-24531 GCA_035905775.1 Candidatus Altimarinota bacterium | reverse complement strand
AAATTATTCGTTATTATTTTCATAAGTTTAAGAGAGTATGTTACAAAAACAAGCAAACAGACTGGCAAGAAAAGCTCGAGTTCGTTCTCAGATTTCTGGTACTGCACAAAGACCACGTTTGAGTATTTTCCGAAGCGCAACCCATATTTATGCTCAAATTATTGATGATGAAGCAGGGAAAACTCTTTGTGCTGCTTCTGACCTCAAAATTACTGATAAGGTAACAAAAATTGAGCTTGCAAAAATGGTGGGAACTCAAATTGCACAAGCTGCTCAAGCACAAAAAATCGAAAATGTAGTGTTTGATAGAGGTGGTTTTAGATACCATGGAAGAGTTCAAGCTCTTGCAGATGCAGCTCGAGAAGCTGGATTACAATTTTAATTCATTTATATTATTCCAGATATGGCAACTGAAGGAAAAAGAAATCCAAAAAAACAAGATGGTGATGCAAGTGTAAAAAAAGAGTATAGAGAAGAGCTTCTCAGTATTGACCGAGTAACTCGTGTTACTGCTGGTGGACGTCAACTCCGATTTCGTGCAGTTATGGTACTTGGTGATGGAAAAGGAAAAGTGGGTCTAGGTACTGGGAAAAGCTGGGAAGTCGTAGATGCGATTGCAAAAGCTATTTCTGATGCAAAGAAAAGAATGGTAAAAGTGAAAATGGAAGAAGGTACCGTTCCATATAATGTTGAAGCAAAATTTAAAGCTGCAAAGGTTATGGTTCACCCTGCGTCAAAGGGTACGGGAATTATTGCAGGTGGATCTGCTCGAAAAGTACTTGCGGCTGCTGGATATAGTGATGTTTTAGCAAAAAGATATGGTTCAAGTAATCTTATCAATAATGCAAAAGCAACTCTCAAGGCACTTACTTCGTTTAAATAAATTATTTTCCTCTCTTTGGGGATAACTCAATTGACTATGCTTACACTACAAACAATTCATCCTACTGCTGGATCTCGAAAAAAATCAAAAAGACTCTGAAGAGGAAATGCTTCTGGAAAAGGAACTTTCTGTGGAAGAGGAATGAACGGTCAAAATTCACGTGCTGGTGGATGAGTTCCAGATTGGTTTGAGGGAGGTCAAACTCCACTTTTCAGAAGAATGCCGAAGCTACGAGGATTTTCTAACGCGAAATTTCAAAAAAAATTTAATGTAGTTAACCTTGATGCCCTTGAAGCACTTGCTGTATCTGGTGTTTCAGAAATCACAATACAAGTTCTCTTAGATACTCGAGTAATTACAAAGAAATCACTTCCAGTAAAACTCCTTGGTCAAGGAACTCTTTCAAAAAAACTGTCAGTTCATGTTCATGCTGCTTCAGAAACTGCAAAATCAGCTATTGAAAAAGCAGGAGGGACCCTTCATATCATTTCTGATTCATCAGAAGCATAAAAAAAGTCCAACTCAAGTTGGACTTTTTTTTGCTCTGCGGTATAATCCATACTAATATTTAGCATTTACTTATATTTTATGATTCTTGATACACTGCGTTCTCTTTTTACTATTCAAGATCTTCGAAAAAAGATTATTGCAACTCTTCTCTTAGTTCTTGTATATAAATTTCTTTCTGTAATTCCTATTCCAGGTGCAAATACCCAGGCTCTTTCTGCGATGATGGAGGGGCAACAAGGACTTTCATTTTTCTCAGCTCTTATGGGGGGTGGGCTTGAAAATTTTTCTATTATCCTTATGGGGCTTTCTCCTTATATTAATGCGGTGATTATTATTCAACTACTTGGGGTGATAGTTCCAAAGATTTGAGATTTGCAAAAAGAAGGGGAACAAGGTCAAAAAAAGATTACGAAGATGACACGATGGCTGACTCTTCCTATAGCATTTCTTCAAAGTTATGGGATGATTGTACTGCTAAACTCACTTGCTGGAGGACAAATTATTGATGCGATGAATCTTCAAGTAGTACTTATGGCTATGACGATCGCAACAGCTGGTACTATCTTCTTGATGTGGCTTGGTGAAGTTATGACCGAGTACGGAATCTCAAACGGTATTTCTATTATTATTATGGCTGGAGTACTTTCAGCAGTTCCAGGAACGATTATTCAAAATCTTACCAATATTCCTCTCTTTATTGGGCTTTTTATTGCTACTCTTGTTATTATCTATATTATCATTAAATTTACGGAAGGACACAGACGAATTCCTATTATTTATGCAAAAACGGGTGGAGAAGAAAAGTCATATTTTCCAATTAAGATCAATCAAGCAGGGATGATTCCAATTATTTTCTCTATCTCTATCGTTACATTTCCAGCGATACTTGGACAAATATTGGCAAACACGAGCTCTGGAAATTCAAAAATAGTTGGTGAATTTCTTCAAACACATTTTAACATGCAAAATCCAGGATGGGTATTTATCGCAATCTACTTTCTTCTTGTTCTTGCATTCTCGTTTTTCTATATTTCTATTACTTTCAATACTGAGCAAGTAGCTGAAAATATTCAAAAAAGAGGAGGATATATCCCAGGGATTCGACCAGGTGAAGAAACCGCAAACTATCTCCAAAAGGTTTCAAATCATCTCAATCTCTTTGGTGGTGGATTTCTTGCAATCATTGCAGTACTTCCCTATATTATGGGGAAAGTGATGAATCAATCGATTGATTTTATCATTTCTGCTGCGGGGCTTATCATCATTGTTTCAGTACTTCTTGATATTATTCGTAAAATAGATGGTGAAATGAAGATGTTTGATTACAGTAAATACAAGTAAATCAAAGCATAAAAAAATCTGGAACCTTGGTTCCAGATTTTTTTATGCTTCAAAAGTGTTGCAGGCTGCTGCATTTTGTTCTTGGTATCAACGCATAAACCATGATTTTCTTTCTTCTGAGGAACCATGAGTCCATGTTTCAGGATGTACCTCTCCATAGACAGTTTCTTGGATATGGTCATCTCATACTGTTTCAGCTGCATCTATAGCTTCTTCAATCTCTCATACTTCGAGTATCCCTTCTCCTGTAATAGTACTAGCCCATATTCCCGAAAAGCAATCTGCTTGTAATTCAAGAGCTATTGAGTGTTTATTTTGTGCTTCTTGCGTTTTAAATAAGCTCATATCCTCCATAAGTCCCAGCTGATGTTGTACGTGATGTGCTACCTCATGTCCTATGACATATGCCTCTGCAACATCTCCTCATTTGGCTCCATAATTTTCGCTGAGTTCATCAAAAAAAGTTTCATCGAGATATATCGTTTCATCTGCAGGGCAATAATGAGGACCGTGATCAGAACTCGCTCCTCCACACGCTGATGAAGTAGCTCCGCGGAACAACACCAGCTTCGGCTCTCGGTACTCTAAATTATTTTGTGAAAAATATTGCTGCCAAAGAGTATTATTCGATCCTAATACGGTAGAAGCAAAGACTTCATACCTATCTTCTCCTGAAAATGCTCAAGTGCTATCCTCTTCCTGTACAGATAATTGAGTTTCTTGTGCTTGCTCAATGGTTTGCAAGAGTATTTTTGTTGGATCTTCTCCTGCAAGATAGGAGATTCCAGCAGTCATCAATAGTCCAACAATACTGATTCCTCCAAGTGTTTTTGCGACTTTTCCTCCTCTTCTGTCTTCTATGTTTCCACGATCTGTGAGTTTATCCCAATCAGCCATAATAAAAAAATATATAATAAATACAAAAACTATATTGAGAATATCAAAATCAGCAAAAAAATTTGCAAATATATATACACTCTTTATACTCTTTTTATATATTCGAGATATATACATAAGCTTTAGCATCTAACACTATTTGAGATATGATTTCTTTTGTACACGCGATTACAGTCAATGGTCTTGATTCTACGATTGTAGATATCGAGGTGGATATTAATCAAGGACTTCCTGCTTTTACAATAGTAGGACTTGCTGACCAAGGAGTGCAAGAGAGTAAAGAACGTCTCCGAAGTGCCTTAAAATCATCTGGAGCACGTATCCCTCCGAGTCGTATTACGGTGAATCTTGCTCCCGCAAATATTAAAAAAACTGGACCAAGTTTTGACCTTGCGATTGCAGTTGGAATTCTTCTGGATCAAGGCTATATAAAAAATGACGATTTGATACGAGAAAGTATTTTCTTGTGAGAATTGTGACTCGATGGCACGCTTCGAGCTGTTCCAAGTATTCTTCCAGCAACGATGGGGGCACAGCAAAAAGGATTTACTCGTATTTTTATCCCAGCAGGAAATACGAAAGAAGCTTCAATCATCCCAGGGATCGAAGTCATAAAAGTAGAACATCTCAAAGAACTTATAGATATTCTCAATAAAGATATAAACTATCTTCCAGAGCCCGTTTTGAATCTTTCTGAAATATCTCAAGAGCAACATTTGCTTGCAAAAAATTATGATTTTTCCCACATAGTGGGACAGCAATTTGCAAAACGTGCCTTAGAAATAGCTGCTGCAGGAGGACATAATATCATTATGGAAGGACCTCCAGGATCGGGAAAGACCATGCTTGCGAAAGCATTTTCTGGGATTCTTCCTGATTTGAGTCTCGAGGAAGCTATAGAGATTTCAAAAATATATTCTGTATCTGGGCTTCTTTCAGATGAACAGCCCATTATCACGCAAAGACCTTTTCGAGCCGTGCATCATACGGCAAGTGGAACCTCGATTATTGGTTGAGGGAGAAACGCTCGACCTGGTGAAATTTCTCTCGCACATAAATGAGTTCTTTTCTTGGATGAAATATTGGAATTCCCAAAAACAGTACTAGAAGTCTTACGTCAACCCCTCGAAGATGGTCAGATTACCGTCACCAGAGTCAATGCAAGTTATAACTATCCAGCAAAATTCGCGCTTCTCTGAGCGATGAATCCCTGCCCTTGTGGCTATCTCACGGATCCTGAAAAACAGTGTTTTTGTACTCCGATGCAGGTTGCAAACTACAGAGGAAGACTCTCATGACCACTCGTTGACCGTATTGATATGTTTATCGAAGTCCCCAAAGTTCCAACGGAGGATTTTCAAGCATCGAAAGTACAAACTTCTGAGAGTTCAGAGGTAATCCAAAAACGAGTCCAGCAAGCACGAGATATCCAAAGACGGAGATTTGTAGGAACACACCTGTATGCAAACTCTGAAATGAGCTCAAAAGATATAAAAATCTATTGTGAGCTTGATACAGAATGAGACGCAATTCTTGCTCAAGCAGTTCAATCTCTTCATCTCTCAGCACGTTCCTACTATCGTATTCTGAAACTTGCACGAACCATTGCAGATTTAGAAAATTCAGATAGGATACTGACAAGTCATCTTTTAGAGGCTCTGAGTTATCGTAAAAAAGAAGAATAATCTCATAATAATATCTTATTTCATACAACAGCTCTCTCAATTCCTCCCCAGGGAATCTCTCTCTTGAGCTTCGCTCAATTCACCTTGATCTCCTGCAGAAGAGATGGAATCACAACTATGTTTATACATCCAAAAATATTTTCTAAGTTTCCGGAGCTTGTTGCGTATGTTGGGACACGCGATATTTTGATGCGACCAAAGCAATTTCACTCTGAATCTCCTGAACTTCAAAAAAATGTGCAGGCTTTGGAAGAGACTTTTTGAGTCAAAAAATCCTTTTTTCTTGCACAGTGTCAGAGTGCAGAAGTGAGAGAAATCACTGAAGAAAATCTGGAAGAGATGATATTTGCTGATGCCTGTTTTACTACACTTCAACATATTTCACTCAATGTCGTAACTGCAGATTGTGTTCCAATACTTCTCTATGATAGAGCCAAGAAAATAATATGAGTGGTTCATGCCGGCTGGAGAGGAAGTAGTGAGAAAATTCTGAAAAAAACTCTGGAATCAATCATCGAAAAATATGCATGCAATATGAATGATATTATACTCTTTATTGGACCAAGTATCTGTTGAAAATGCTATGAAGTTGGAAGTGAAGTCGCGGAACTTTTTCCAAATTCTTCTCTTCAAAAGCATGAAAAGTTTTTTCTTGACTTACGAAAGGAGAATCTCTTTCAAGCTCTTGCATGCTGAGTTTTAAGTGAGAATATTGAGATTTCCCAAGAATGTACCTTTGAACTTCCTGAAACCTATTTCTCCTATCGCAGAGAAAAACTCAAGGCAAATTTTATATGTGGGATTGGGAGGAAATAATAGAATTGACTTATTTTAAAAATTCATAATATAAAACTATATTTACAAAAAATATCTATGAATTTGAAACACCTTTTACAAACTTGGCATCATGCGGGGCAAAAATCGAAAACGGTTTTGACCTGTATTTTTGAGTGTTTATAAAACAGTCTAAAAATATATTCCAAAGCTGCTTTCGAAAGAAAACAGCTTTTTTTATTCTTTATTTTTTGTATATGAAATATGTATCTTTCCACTGTTCTTGGCATACATAAAGTTTCCCTTTTGGAGTTTTCTGACTTTCAAAAGGATATTTTGAAAGTCTTTTTTATTTTCTTTTTTACAATTATGAATATACCAAAAACATGATGTGAGTCAGAGCTCACTGGAACTCAAATTGCTATATCATCTCACATCTTGCCTTCTCAGGTAGAAGATATTCTTTTATTTTCTCAAATTCAGGAAGCCTTAGCAGATCTCGCAGAGAATCAAGAAAAAGCAGAAAAATATGATATGCAAATAGTTCCTCGAAATGATATTGAAGCGTATTTTTGAAGTGAGCGTCTGGAATTTTTTGAGTCTCAGAGAAATATATTCTATCCTGCAAAATTAGTTCAGGCATTTGAGTCACTTTATGATGAATATGATGAAGCATTTAAAAAATTGATTGAAAAAAATATGGAATCAAGTCTAGATTATGTAGGAGAATGAGTACTGGCAAGAAAAAATTATTGTGTCCAAATTGATATGGTATGACTTCCCAAAACATTTCTTGAAAAAGTCGAACAATGACACTACAGTGATACTGTATTACGAGAAGTACTGCGTCGAAGGATCTTTGAAATAGAAAATTCTCTTGCTGCGTATAGTTTACTAAGAAATCTTGATTCTTCACAATCTCCGAGTGATTTTGAAAATGGTCTCAATAGTCTTATAGAATCTTTAAGAGCAGTTACTCGTAGGAAAGTAATACTTTTGACTCTCAGTGAAGAAAAATATAGAGCAGTACTTGAGTTTGATGCAGGGATTCCAGAAGGAGCAGAAAAAGATGTTGAAAAAATCAGAAGAAATACAGGGTTTGATGATATTTATGGACCAGCAGAGCTTCAAATAGCTTATGAAAAGGGGGAAGATAATCTTTATTATGTCCGAGCTTCTCTGGAAAAGGAGCGTTTAAAAAATCCAAATGGAAGTTTTGAAAATGCACTCTTATCTGACGAAGAAATAAGAAGATATGTGAAACAAAGAGCAATTACCTATAATATTGATGCTCCAGATGGAAATTATGAAAGAGTCATCAATGATAGCAAAGAATACATGCCAGATTTAGGAATGGGATATATAATAGAATCTTTGGAAGATATATATACGTCTGAATATAGAGACTTTTTACAACAAAAGCAAAAAATCTGATCATTTGCAGGGATAGTATTTTCTCCTTGATTTCTTCAGTATTTGCGCTATGTTGGGTGTAGTGAAGAAGAGATACTCAGTGGAAATATTGAATTTCATATCAAACCTCTTAAATGTGCCTATGGAGCATATGGAAATATCTCTTGAGATCTTCGTGAAAGTGAAAAACGTGCAAAAATTAAAAAAGAACTCACCAAACGAAAAAAATGTATCGTTCAGATTCGTATGAAAAATACTTCTTGTTTGGATTGTGTTTCTGGGAGAGAATTTATATATATAGATAGAATATTTTTATACAGAAATGCAACAACTCAAAAAATTCAATATATGTGAGGATTTCGAAATCATATGCCAGTTGATTCCCAAGATGGAAAAAAGGGGATAGTACATGGAAGTACTCAAACGGTCTATGCTCCTATTGCTTCTGATTTTAATTCGTATCGTTAAACTATGAAAGAACACATCCTTGAATTTAGTAAAAAACTTATTGCACTCAACACGAGGCCAGAAAATAAGAAAGAACTTTCACTTCTTTTAGAAATACTGACTCAGGAATTGAAAGAATATACTATATTCCATTTCGAAGAAAACGGAGTTCAAAGTATATTGGTAACGAATGTTTCTCAGATTCCTGAAAAATTTCGACTTCTCTTGAATAGTCATCTCGATATTATTCCTGCAAAACAGGAACAGTTTATTCCGAGAGTCCAAGATGGTAAACTCTATGGAGCAGGAGCAATGGATATGAAGGCAAACCTCACTACTGCACTGTATGCTTTTAAAAAATATGCGAAAGAAGTAAAATATCCTCTGGCTTTTCAATTGGTGACAGATGAAGAAACAGGTTGATACCATGGGACAAAGTACCAAGTAAGAAAGGGAATAAAGGCAGATTTTGTGCTCGCAACAGAGCCAACAAACTTTCATATTGTTCATCAGGCTAAATGAGTTCTTCAGTGTAAGATATTATGTTGAGGAAAAACAGCCCACAGTGCTTACCCGTGGAATGGGGAAAATGCTTTGGAGAAAATGCTGCAATTTTTAGATATATTTCGTCACACATTTCAAAATCCTTGAGAAAATACTTGGAAAACAACCTACAATCTTGCGAGAATAGAAGGTCCAGATTATGGATATAATAAAATCCCAGATACCTGTAGTGTAAAAATTGATATTCGCTTTACCCCAGAAGATGCGTCTATTATAGAAAAAAAACTCAGATCCATTCTTCCCAGAGATTTTTCTATGGAAATATATGCTTTTGAACCTCCATTTTTTACTGAAAAAAATCATCCTGATATTTTAAAACTTTCTCATATTATAGAAGCACAAAATGGAATAACTCCAAAAATATATGGAGCGAATGGAACATCTGACGCGAGGCATTTTTGAACAAATGGAATAGAATTTTGACCAATCGGTTGAGGGATAGGAACAGATGAAGAATGGGTAGATATACAGAGCTGTGAAGACTATTATGAAATTCTTTCCCAATTTATACTTTCTTTACAGAAAACATAAATTGTATTTTCAAATTTCTTTGAGATATTTTTTGAGAATTCCTTATTTTGCCTATACTACAGCTATATTTTATTTGCTAGAATGTTTTTTTATGGCACTTTCCAATCTTCCCCCAAAAGGAACCGCAGACTGGTTTCCTGCAGAATTTAAAGTCCGAAAACATATTTTTGATACCTGGAGACGAGTTTGCCAAAGCTACGGTTTTGAAGAATATCTCGGACCACTTGTAGAATCCATCGATATCTGGAAGGCAAAATCTGGAGAAGATGTCGGAGGTTCTGAACTCACGCAAATCACGAATCGTGAAGGGCAACTTGATGGTCTTGCAATTCGTCCCGAGATGACTCCAAGCGTGACGCGTATGGTTTCACGCATTTGGAAAGAAACAGAAAAACCCCTCAAATGGTTTTCTATTGCGAACTTTTATCGCAATGAAAAACCACAAAAATGACGAAATCGAGAGTTTTGGCAACTCAACTGTGATATTTTTTGAGAAGAGTCACTGCGAGCAGATATCGAAGTTTTGACTCTCGCGCTTGAGCTTTTAAGAGCCTTTAATCCTCCGTCAGGGAGCTACAAACTCAAACTCAATCACCGAAAACTCATTACGGGATTTCTCGTAGAAGTGCTTGGAATCAGTGACGAAGACAAGCAAAAACGCATCACGAGACTCATGGATAAATACGAAAAGCTTTCAAAATGAGATTTTGAGAAACTTCTGCATGAAATCGATACAACTGCAGAGATGACTTTTATTGAACAATTTATGGAGGCTCGCAGCGTCGAAGATTTACAAAAGCACTTTATTACCCTTGCGGGAAGTGAGAGTTTCCAAGAATTTGAGGAAATAATCACAAGTCTCAAACAGCTCTGATACGGGGAAGAAATTGAGTTTTCAGGAAGTCTTATCCGAGGATTTGACTACTACGACGGGATGATTTTCGAGATGTTTGATACCAATAAAGAAAACCCTCGTGCTCTCTTTGGAGGAGGACGCTATAATGGTCTTGCGGATATTTTTGGAGTGAAGGGAGGTATCTCCGCAGTAGGATTTGCTCCGGGAGATGAGACGATGAAACTCTTTCTTGAGGGGCATGGACTCATACAAGATATACAAGATAACACACAAGAAAAATACTTTCTGCCCCTTCTTGACGAAACACTTTTTGGAGATATTCAAACACTTGCTCGTATCCTGCGAAAACAAGGAAAAAATGTTCTCCTTGGGCTCTCACCAAAAAAACTTGGAAAAGCCATACAGTCAGCCGATAAAGCAGGATTTTCGCACATCATTATCTATGGGGAAAACGAAAAGAAAGCAGGGAATTTTGTCGTGAAGGATTTGAGAAGTGGTGAGGAGATAAGAGAGGTGTTATAATTTTCGGTATATGCTTCAAAGATGGATGTTTCTACTGTGATCAAGTCTTATTCTTTGGGCAGTTTCAGAGCGTATATTTTGGTCTTTTTGGAGGCCAGATGAAAATATATTTGCAGTGCTTCTCACTGTATGGATGTATCTTCTCGCTACCTATGCATCACTTCTCACTTTAGAGTATTTTCGTGTATCTTCACTTTGGGGACTGATGCTGGTGGGTGCTTTATATGGATGGATTACTGAGGGTATCATTGCTATGACTGTTTTTTGACTTTGAGGAATTCCATTTCCTATCTCTCTTTCCTGGACGGCTCTTGCTTGGCATATGCCTCTTTCCGTACTTATTTTTTGGTGGTATCATTATAAAGCATTAACACAAAGTTTTAAAAAATCTTTACTGCTCTCTATAGGACTTTGAATATTTTGGTGACTTTGGTCTATGACTTGGTTTTTTGAAGATGTTCCACTCATCACAACACTTCCTTCCTATGCCCTTCATGCAGGGGTAGTAACACTTGCGATTATGTGAGGACATGTATTTATCTCTTTTTCCCAAGTTCAAACATTTATTTCTCCAAAGGGAGAAAAAATAACTCTACTCGGAATGATAGGACTCTTTTTTGTCTTTGTTACTCTTCCTACAGTCTGGTACTCTATTTTGGTACTCCCACTCCTTGCTTGAATAATATACTGGGGATTACGCTTTGAAAAGAAAAAATATACTCAGTCAGGGATTCTAAAAGATTTTTGAAATAAAATCTCATATCTCAATCTCTCCACTCTCTTTCTCACTCCAGTAATAGCTACAGGAATATATGGACTCATACTTTCCGAAACTTTACCGATTTTTCCTATAAATATGATATTTTTTCCTTTTTCCAGTCTTGTCTGACTTATTCTTTTTATTTATGCACTAAGAAAAATATCTCGTTAATTTTTATTTCATATACATTATCCTATGCAAACACCTCGCTTTCTCACCCCAGAACTCGTGCATATAATTGCACAAAACTACGAAACTCCCGTGTATGTCTATAGTGAAAAAGAACTTCGAGACCGAGCTCGAGAATTTATGAATTTTCCGAGCGCTTTTGGACATACGGTGCGATACGCGATGAAAGCAAATCCTCAAAAAAGTATTCTCAAAATCTTTACGCAAGAAAGACTCTCGATCGATGCAAGTTCAGATTTTGAAGCAATTCGCGCTCTTGCAGCAGGAATCCCTGCAGAAAAGATACAGATATCAAGCCAAGAACTGGGAAAACACGTAAGAGAACTCATAGAAAAGGGAGTATTTTTCGTGGCAACAAGCTTACATCAACTTGAGTTTTTTGGAAAAAACTTTCCAGGAAAGAGCTGTGGAATTCGTGTAAATCCGGGAGTAGGATCAGGAGCTTTTGCAAAGATTTCAACCGGAGGACGAAGCTCGAGTTTTGGTATCTGGCATGAAAAGATGGAGGAAGTCCAAAAAATAGCAGAGATGTATCACTTAAATATCACAAAACTTCATTTTCATATTGGGAGCGAAAATAGCCCTGAAGGGTGGGTAGCTTCTGCTGAGTTTGGTTTTCCGATACTTGAAAAATTTCCTACTATCACGCATTTTGATATGGGAGGAGGACACAAAATGGCTATTATGCCCTTTGAGAAACAAGCAGATTTGCAGGCAATAGGAAACGCGCTTGCTCTCAAATTTCAAAATTTCTACACAAAAACGGGACGCAAAATCCATCTCGAGATGGAGCCAGGGAAATATCTCACTATTAACTCTTACTCGATGATTACCGAAATCCAAGATATCGTGAATACTCATCCTCTCACCCCAACCCTCTCCCAAGGGGAGAGGGAGCAAGGTGCTTGATATAGTTTTCTCAAAGTCAATTCGGGAATGAATGATATGCCTCGTGTTGCGATGTATGGAGTACAGGAGCCACTGTATATCATCCCCGCATCACACCTTTCTCCAACTCTCTCCTGCCAGGAGAGAGGGCAGACTCCAGAGCTCAAAAGCTATGCAGTAGTAGGGCACTGCTGTGAAAGTTCAGATTTACTCACTTGCAAACTCTATGAAGCAGAGACGATTGAGACTCGCGAACTTCCTGAAGCTTATATTGGAGACTATCTTGTGGTTGATGGAGTCGGAGCGTATAATGCAGGAATGGCTATCAAAAACTACAATTCTTTTCCAGAATCAGGAGAACTCCTTCTGAGAGAAAATGGAGATATAGTGGAGATTCGAAAGAGAGAGTCTGTGGAGGAGATTTGGAGAAATGAGAGAGAAGTGCTATAAAGTTTTTGAAAAATCGAGGAAATTTCCTCGATTTTTTTGTGTTTTTAGATAGAATTAAAAAAATATTTTTTTGATACATACATGCGACAAAAAATCTTCGACATCCTCGATTCGCTCGAAATCCCGTATACCAACTATGAGCATGCTCCTGTGTTTACTTGCGATGAAGCAAAAGGAGTAGAAATACCTGGATACAGAGTAAAGTCACTACTTTTACGGAACAAAAAAACCACCAATTTCTATATGGTCGTACTTCCTGATTCAAAAAAACTCGATACCAATATCGTGCGTGCGATATATAATGACTCAAAAATGAGTTTTGTGGACGAAGCAACGATGATACAAAAAATAGGACTCAAACCTTGATCGGTGAGTCCCTTTGCGCTCGTGAATAATCTGGAGCGCGATATACGTATTTTATTTGATGCAGAAATCCAAGGAAAACTTGTAGGTTTTCATCCCTTGCAAAATGATAATACGGTTGTTTTAGAGATGTCAGAACTGGAAAAGTTTTTGGATAATTTAGGGGTAGAGTGGGTATATCATGAATTATAAAATTATGAAACAAAAACTTCTGAAAATCCTCTATCGTTTTCTTGCGTATTGCGCGAGAATCTATATTTCCAGAAACAAAATCCAAGTGATTGCGATTACAGGAAGTGTGGGAAAAACGAGCTGCCGCATGGTGGTGAGTGAGGTATTGGAGCAGATACATATATCACAAAAACACACTCCTCATCCTAACCTTCTCCTAAAGGAGAAGGAACAAGTTGCAAATAAAATCCTATCTGCGACCTCATCTTCTCCTTCAGGAGAAGAATTGTGATGATGAAAAAAAATCTATACTTCTCCAAAAAACTACAACTCTGAGCTCGGGCTCGTATTTTCCGTATTTCAGATAGAGGACTACCATCCAAGTACGAAAAATCTTCTCAAGCTTTCAGGAAGTATTTTTTACAAAGCGCTGTTTTCGTGAAAAAAATATGATATTTTGGTGGCTGAGTACGGAATAGATAGTCCACGCGACATGGAACATCTCCTGAGCGTCGCAGTTCCAGATATTGCGGTTCTTACCAAGCTTGATAGTGTCCACTCTGCGAACTTTCCTAGGGGAGTCGAGGAATATTGGCAAGAAAAATGGAAACTCCTGCTTGCAGCGAAGAAAAAAGTATACGTGAATCTGAGCGATGATTTTTCCAAAAAACACCAAGAACTTCTCTGAAACTTTGGAGAAATATTTTCTGAACAAAAAAATACATTTGAACTTCGAAAAGATGAGCAAGATATTGCTCGCTGGCATTTTGTATATCAAGAAAAAAATATTTCTCATAATCTCCTGGGAGAAGAAAATAATCACTATGTTGCTCTGGCTCTGGATATCGCGAAAGATATTGGTCTAGAACTTTCAAAAGATGAGTATCATTTTCATCTCGAGCTTCAGCCTGGAAGACTCAGTCTTTTTTCCTATAAAGCGCATATTCTGATTGACTCGAGCTACAATGCAGCTCCAGAAAGTATGAGACAGGTTCTCTCGAATACGAAACTGATTCAAGAAAAACTCTTTCCTACATATTGACGCATTGCAGTACTGGGGGATATGCGAGAACTTGAGCATCCACAGGAGGCTCACGAGCATCTAGCGAGCGAACTTCTCGAGTTTTCCAGAGTTTTCACGATAGGTCCAAATATGTACGAATATACTGTTCCAAAACTTAAGGATTTGGAATTTTCAGGAATTATCACGAGTTCACTTTCGAGCCGAGATATCGGACAAAAGCTCAAAGATTTCTTAGATGAAACTTCTGACAAATACATCGTCGTCTTCAAATGATCTCAAAATACGATTTTCACCGAAGAAGCGCTTGCAGTGCTGCTCTCTCCCGAGGAGCAAAAAAAGCTTCCGAGACAGTCGGAAGCATGGAGCGTAAAAAAAGAGGAGTTTTTTAGGGGAGTGTAGCAACTTTACGCATCAATCTTAAAAAATCTCGGAATCACACGTCCCTGCCATTCTATTTCTCAGAAAAAGAGTGATTTTGGACGTATCCAGAGCGCTCCTTCTCCAAATTCGGGATGCGTATAAAGTGCTTTGTATACAACAAAATCTTCAAGCGTTTCTGTGTGTTTTCCTGCACCAATCACTTCATAGAGTCAGCCTTTGTAGTGCTGATAGATACCGTTGTATTGGGTATTCATTTATCTATAAATCTTAAAATTTCAAAATTTTACAAACTGTTCTTCGTTTTTTTTCTGTTTTCCGAGTCTATAGTCTGTGAGAAAAAGCGAGATTCCTGCAATCACAAAAAATCCTCCGAGCAGATAGGCTAGTAGATCTGGAAATGCAATATTAAGCAGTCCAAATGCAATCAGGAGAAGTCAGAGTTGTTTCATAGGATAAAAAATTATACAATAAATTTATGCAAGCTCTGGGAAAGAAGAAGTATCAACCCAATATTTTTTATAGTTATTCCCATCTATTTTTATAAAAATAGTATCTTGTATATAAGAAGTTGGATCGTATTCAAATATTTTACTATAAAAAATATGTATTTTTTGAGTATTTGGGTCTTGCCATTGTACTTTTAATCTTAAAAGAGATTTTCCATTGAGTGAAATAGGAGCAGAAATTACTCATATATGTGTTGCTTGAATGATTCTCGAATAAGAAAGAGATTTTTTTTCATTCCTTCTATCTTTCGTGAGAACATAGTAGATACTATATCACAGTATAGAAAAAACACACCCTAAAAATCATAATATCAAACTTGGAAGATAGAGATAAAAAAAACTATGTATCATGGCATTTCATCAGTTTTCCTCTGAATAAATAACTGAAATATCTTCTCCAATCTGAATGTTCTGAGAAAGAGACACAGACGATATCTTCTCGTTTATATTTCAATGTGAATCACTAAAACGAAATATAGGATATCAGTTTTTGGTTCCAATTATTTGTCCTGTAGTGATTTCTGCTGTTATGATAAATCAGTATGTTGAATATGTCATAAAAGCACTTACAGATAGCATTCATATACCAACACTGAGAAATATGAGACTGATTAACTTTAATATTTTCATAATGTGTATTGGTTATTTATTTACTCCACTTCCTCTATCTTCGCTCCCAAACTCTGAAGTTTCCCGAGAAAATCATCATATCCACGGTTGATCCAGTATACATTTTCGACTTTGGTTTGTCATTCAGCTATCAGTCCTGCGATAACCATCGCAGCTCCAGATCTCAGATCCCAGCTATTTACCGTTGCTCCTACAAGACTGTTTGGTCACTCTATCTTTGCTTCATGGAGATTGATGATGCGTGGAGAGCATCCAAGTCGTTCGTACTCGACGAGCCAATTGAGTCGTCCTTCGTAGAGGATTTCGTGTACACGAGAAGTCCCAACACATTGGGTCATCAGTACTGTAAAAAGTGGCATAAGGTCAGTAGGAAATCCAGGGAAGATATTGGTTTGGATATTTATAGCCTTGAGATGCTCTGCCCTGTAGACTCTTAGGGTATCATTCCCAAGATTTTCGGTTTTGACTCCTGCTTCGTGGAGTTTGTAGAGAAAGGCTCAGAGATCTGCGATACGAGCTCGGTGAATATCGATATAGTCTTTCGCACAGAGTGCTGCGATAATCGAAAAAGTTCCAGACTGGAGATAGTCAGAAATCACTTCGCACTCGACTTCCGCTCTGATATCACGTGTCCCATGCACGATAATCGTATGATCATAACGAACATCGATTTGGATTCCTGCACTTCGCAAGAAATCGATGAGATTAAAAATATGAGGTTCAAAGGCAGCAAGCTCGATGCGAGTCACTCCCTCTCTTGTGGCTGCCCCCATGATGAGATTAGCAGTCGCAGTAACCGCAAAATAGGCCGTACAGCTCACATCATCTTTGCTTCCAAATCATGAAAATATGAGTTCTTCACTCGATTCTTGCATCTGATATCCCATCGCGAGATATCCGTTTATGTGCTCATCAATGGGGCGTTTTCCGATTTTATCTCCACTGGGAAAAGGGAGTATTGCTTCTCCAAATCGTGAGAGAAGTCCAGCCATAAAATAAATTCCTGCACGAGTTCTCGCTATTTTGCTCGTATCGATGTTTTGGAGAGAGATGTGTGTTAAGTCGAGCTTCAGCGTATGATTTTCAAAACTATATATGGCTCCAAGACTACCATAAAAATGCAAAAAATCATGGGTATCGAGAATATCAGGAACATTATGAAGCGTCACTTTTCCTGGGATGAGAAGCGCTGCAGCGAGCAGAGGAAGACCTGCATTTTTGCTTCCTCAGATAGTGACAGAGCCAGAGAGATTTTGAGAGTTTTCAATAAGAAACATGTGCACATATTTTAAAAAGTAGAATGAAACTATTATAAGCAGGAACCAAAAATATCAAAGAAAAGAAGGGAAAACTCACCTGAGTGTATTAACTTTTGACAAATACACATACAAGACTATTATTTTCAACGCTTATTCTTTTTGTATTCAAGAAAATATATGTTTCACACCGATATACGAAAAATAGATTTTTGAGGAAAAAATATTATAAAATCCCATCATGTAAATCTCGATGATGATCTTGACTGCGTCATCGTACTTTCCAGTAAAGATGAAAAACTCTCAGAGCTTCTTTTTAATAAAATGATAGATGCGATGATAGATAGAATTCATCCAAAAAATGTGTATAAGGATTTCTCCAATGCTCTTGAAAATATAAACGCATTTCTTGCAACATGGAGACATGAAGATGATAAGATTAAAGGGCTACATGCACTGGTGTGAATTTATCATAAAAAAACATTCCTCTTTTCCAGTATTGGATGAGCTTCTTGCTATCTCTTTAATACGCAACATCAAGTGATTGAGGTGACGGATAAAGACGAAACTCCAAAAGATTTTAATTATATATCCAGTGGAGATATTGCAGATGGAGAATCTCTGATAGTATCAAGCACACGTCTCTTAGATATACTCTCAAAAGATGATATTGCAGATGGCTTATTATGATGAAATATAAGGAGATCCGGAGAAAACATCGAACGTATTCTTGGATATGAGCATACCTCAAAAAATATTGCGCTTCTCACATTTCAAAAACAAGCTAGAGAAATACCAGTCTCAAAAGTAAATTTTGAAAAGATTTCGTATCATTTTTTTCGTGTTTTAGATAATCGTATCGTAAAAAATGCTTTAGGATATTTCTATCATATACAATCTAAAATTTTCATTGCATCCGCAAAAACGAAGCAGTGGCTTTTAGTAGCAGGTATTTTTCTTTCTATTACCTTACTGTATTGGGTTATTTCGGGATTTCTTTCTATTGCGACTCAAACTCAAGGACTCGAGCAAGCAAAACTCAATCTTTCTCAGGCTCAAACACTCTTGACTCAAGCTCAAGAAAATATGAACAATCCGGATGTATTCTCACTCAATATTTCTCAAATGCAGGAAATCATATCTGATCTTGAGCAAAGAAATCTCTTTCTTGAAAATATTGCGACACTGAAAAATGAGGCAGCACTTCTCCAAAAACAATTTAATGGTATCGAATCTTTTGAAGCAAATAATGATACTACGGTATATAGTTTTCCAACGGATGCACCCATAGTAAAAGTACTTTCTCTCTCAGATAAGATATACGTCGTACAAAGTAATAGTATTATGGGGCCCATTTTGCAGTCTGAAACACCTCAAAACTATGTATTTAAGGATATGGCAGCAGATGATAGCTTTCTGGATGCTGCTATTTATGAGAGTAATATCGTTCTGATCACAAAAAAAGGAAAAGTGGTAAACTTTGCAAAAAATAATTTCTTTAGCTATGTAGATGTTCTCAATCAACCAACCTGGGAAAAATCTCCAAGTATTTCTTCGTATGCAAGTAATATATATTTGATATCTGATGCGGGAAATCAGATTTTGAGACATAAAAAACAATGACAAAATTATACAGCTGGAGACGCGTATCTTACCGATGCTGATGCTGCAAGTATAGGAAAAATCTTTTCTCTTGCGATTGATGGAGGAATATACATATTAAAATCAGATGGTACTATCGTTAAGCTCTATCGTGAGCCTAAATATAGATTAGAAAACATCGTTTTGAATAAACTTCCGAAAAATTATGCTTTTCAAGCACGCAGCTCCTCAATAATACCATCACTTCAAGCAGCAGCAGATCTCAAATATGTGTATATGTGGCTTGATCATAAAGTATTGGTATTTAAACCAAATACCACGCGTGTTCAGGATACAAAATCTCTTACCTATCTTGGACAGATAGAGGGGAAAAATATGACGATAGATTCATTTTATGTTGAAAATGATGGAGAAATCATTCTTGCAGGGAAAACGGGAGTCTATAAAGCAAAATTTGAAATCATTGAAGATAAACTTGTATTGCGATAAATCAAGATGTTTTATAAAAAAACCTGAGCTTACTCAGGTTTTTTCTTAGGTTCGAAAGGTATTTTTTTCGATAAATGCATCTACTTCTTCTTGGAGCTTGGGTGAAATTATCTCATTACTGGAGACGAAATTTACATCTTCATCTTGATCAAAGGCTTCAAGCATTTTTGTAAATTTCAATACTTTTTCAAATTCTCAGAGTTCTATTTCATTATTGGGAATATAATCTATTTTCGATTCATGTATTTCTATTTTTTTTGATTCAAAGAATTGTTCTACTTCATGGAAGTGTTCAATCAAGGTGAGGAGTTTGATAAATCCTGCTTCAAGAAAAATGTCTTCCACGGATGTTTCTAACGCAAGTTCTTCAATGCTTTCATAGCTATGTAGACTTGGATTGATAAAGAGAATTCACTTTTTTTCAAACATCCATGAAACAGAGCCGGATTCCCCCATACTTCCACCATATTTTGAAAAGATGTGTCGAATGTTTGAAACGGTTCGATTTTTATTATCAGTAAGGGTGGAAACAAGAAGAGCCACCCCACCAGGAGCATATCATTCATAGATGATTTCAGCGATTTGCGCTGCGTCTTTATCTTCACCACTTCCTTTTTTGATGGCCCTGTCAATATTATCGTTTGGTACTCATGCTTTTTTTGCTGCGTAAATTGCAGCTACAAGAGAGGGATTTTCATCAGGATTGCCTCATTTTTGAGCAGCGAGACTTAAAAGTTTTGCATGTAAGGAAAAAATCTTCCCTTTTACCGAGTTTACTGCATTTTTACGAGCTTGTACGACCGGTCATCTTCCCATAATTCTCAAAACATAAAAAACTAAAGCTTCGTTATTTTATAAAAAACTTTTTTTTTGTAAATAAGAAGAAAAGAAAAGTCAAAAAAGATTTGCAAGTTTTTACATTTTATATACAATTGCGACGCTTCATTTCAAGTACATTTACTTTTATATATCATCATTATGGCTAAATTTGATATCAGCGCTGAAATCCGAGGAAAAGATGAAAAACTTTCAGAAATTCGAAATGGGAAACGAGTCCCAGCAGTAGTATATGGAAAAACTCAAGAACCAATCTCTCTTACGGTCGATGCATCCGATTTTTTACGACTTTTCCGAAAAGCAGGTGAGAGTAATATCATTGCTCTTTCTGTAGGAAAGAAAAAAATGGATGTACTCATTCACTCTACTCAAAAACAACCAGTAACTGGAGCGTTTACACACGTTGACTTTTATGCTGTGACTCAAGGAGAAGCAGTTCATACACATATTCACCTTAATTTTGTATGAGATTCTCAAGCAAAACGAGATGGTGCAGTCATTGAAGAATATATGAAAGACCTTGAAGTAAAATGTCTTCCTACTGATTTAGTAGATCATTTTGATGTTGACCTTTCTCTTCTCGCAAAAGAGGGTGATGTAATACGTGTATCTCATCTCGGAATTAATACTACAAAATATGAGCTTACAGCTCATATGGACGATGTAGTTGCAACTGCAACCCTTCCACGTGCAGCACTTACTGAAGAAGTTGAAACTCCAGAAACTCCAGCTGAGTAAGAATTTTACAAAAGAGACTTCTTTCATATACTTATGTGGAAGAAGTTTTTTATTTTTTAAGTATATTGAGTATGAAAGTATATGTATATGGGAATTCGCAAGAAGCAGACCTTCTTTATAACAATATTTCACATGTTTTAGAGGATCTCGGCCTTTCTGATTTTGTAGAACTAGAAAAAACACAGGATGAAACTCTCAAACAGGAACTACAAATAAGCAAAGATTCTGCGTGTATTATCGAAGAAGAAAGTATAGATTTTAAGGATATGATTTTTGAAGGGATGGTTCCTGAAAATGAAGAAATTAAAGCTATGTTTCTTTCGATTATAGGATGAGGATCTTCATCAGGAGGATGATGCGGAAGTGGAGGATGATGCGGAAGTGGGTGTAGTTGTTAACACAAAAAAGTCTGGATAATCCAGACTTTTTATTTTTCTGCATAATATGAAAAACAAAACTATTCAGCAAATAATGCTCACTCATCATTATCAGAAGCTTCTGAGTTTGTGTTTGTAGCTCATCCTGATGAAGATGTCGGGGTGGTTACAGTACTTGCTGCTGCAGCTTCTTTTTTTACGATAGTATAATAATCACTATATACTATCTTTCCATTTGCATCGAGATAGTCTACCTTATATTGATTTGTTCCGGCTTCAAGGGTTTCAAATCTTTCAAACGCATGGTATCTCCAAGTACTTCCATTAAATGATGCGAGCTTGAAACCATTTACTTGCACTCCTGCAATATCTTTTGCTTTGGTGTAACCACGAATAGTAATTTCAGATGTTGTGGTAGTAAATGTTCCACTTGCTGCTGGTTCTGTAAATCAAAAATCACTTGGGTTTACTTTTGCATTACTTAGAGCTTGATTGGTTGATGTGATTGGTGTTTGGCTTGCTGTTTCTTGAGCAGTATTTGTTGTACTACTTCCACTTGGTTTTGAGGTATAGACCGTAAATACGGTTTTTTCTAAAATATTTTTTTCATCGTCGTATACTTTTACGACGATATCATTCATACTTAGTGGTAATGTAAGATTTTCAATACGAAAGCTTCTATCAGAAGAGATACTTGCTTGTCTATTATTGAAGCTTATGAGAGAAACCTTTTCACTGCTTGCGACTCCAGAGATGTTGAGTGAACTCGTATTCACACTCATTTCATCACTGAGATTGGAGAGGGTTATATAGTCACCATCTATACTTCCAGTTTGTGAGTTTGTACTTCCACTATTTGTGCCTTGTGCTGGAGAATCTGTTGGAGTTTCACTTCTCTCTAAGACGATATATCATTCATTGTCGATAAACCAGTTACTTCCTTTAAAATAACTATCTATTATTCATTTTTCTGTAGAGAGATCAAGATCTTTATTTGCAGCATTGAGTCGGCTGATGCTCACTTTTTGTCATTTTACCAGAGAAGTACTGACTCCTGATAGGTTTGAAACTTTTGCGCTTCCAGCGAGCACATATATCGTACTTCCTGCTTCATTTTGAGTGAGGGAAAGTACGGAATCTGCTGGAGATTCGACACTTGCATACTGGAGAGCTATCTTTGTATCAGATTTGATATCAAACCATGCATCTGAGGAGTAGAGTTCAAAACTTCCATCAAGCATATACTTCAGTTCTCAGATTTTGTTGAGATGTACGAGACTTGAGTCAGGAAGAGAAAGTTTAATACTTCCTTCATTTACAATAATACTCTCTCCTTTATATAAGAGACTACTTTCCGTAATTTTTTCTTTGACATCATTAGGATAAACAATATATGCTTCGGTATTACTACTTCCAAAACTTAAAGACGTTGGAGTTCTATTTTCCGTAGTTGAAGTAACACTTGATGTTTCACTATCTTCTCAGCGAAAAAAACTCCACAGAAGAAGTATTAAAAGCAATCATCCTATTATCGGTACAAAATAGTCTTTGAGTGCCGTTTGGAGGGAAGAACTTTGTCTTCGATGCATACGTGTCATACGCTAAATATTTAATAAATATTACCATATTTATATGAAAAAAAATAAAAAATACAAATAAAAGCTCAAGTTATATTATAATAATATATAATAAATATATGTAAATATATATAATTTTTGTTTTTTCATCTTTTTTTATATAATTCGCGGGCTTAGTTTATTTTTTATCTTACATATACTATGAAAAAAGTATTTGGACTTATGATGGTTCTTGCACTTGCAGGACTTGTGTCTTGTGGAGAAGCTGTAGTTGAAACTCCAGCTGAAACTACTACTGTTGAAGTAGAAGCTCCAGTGGTAAACGTTGAAACTCCAGTTGCAGAAGACGTTGTAGTTGACGAAACTATGGTTGATGCTGAAACTCCAGTAGTTGATGAAACTGCTCCAGTTGAAACTGAAACTCCAGTAGTTGATGAAACACTTACTCCATCAGCTGAGTAATTCGAATTCACAATAAAAAAATCCTGTCTCTATAGAGACAGGATTTTTTTATTGTAATGATTTTTTACCTATAGTAAAGCAAATTCTCTTGATATAATATCTCACATATGATATTTTTAAAAAGTATATTTTATTTTTAATATTTTGCTATGAAAATATTTATTCTTGTATGTATGTGAATCATTAGTATTTTTTGACCACACCAGCTATATGCAAGTGATGTAACAGATGTGAGAGATCGTATCGATAATGTGGTTGCACCAACATCAGGAACACCAAGTGCTCCAATTGGTATGGATCAGAAGGGATTCATTGGTACTATAGTAGGAAGAATTTTTGAAACAACAGGAATGATTAAAACTTCATTTCTAATTCCTTTTCAAACCATTCTCAATGGATATCAAAATACTCTTCCAAGATGGAATGGACAGAGTTTCGTTTCAGGAACGGTACGAGATAGCGGAACAGGGGTTTCTATAGGTGGGGCTATTGATTCTAGCTATACTTTGAGTGTTTACGGAACTACCAATCTTCGATGAAATACAAGGGTAGCTTGAAATCTTAATTTTACCTGAGATTTATATAAAAATGGTGTTTTATTTACTCCAACACTTCCAACAGATATTGTGAGAACTACAGGAGATCAAACAGTTGGATGAGTGAAAACCTTTACTTCAAATATAGTAGCAGGAAATAGAACTCTCTATTTTGGAAACTCACAATATCTTTATGGAAATAATGGGACAGCACTCACATTTAAATCAAACCATGATACTGCTACGCAAATTGCTTTGTTAGATAGGAATGATATCAGATACTGAAGTATATATTGAGGAAGCACAGGGGAGGAGTTTGGTTTACTAGATGGAGATGGGAATTGGAGTTACCGTGCATTAAAAGATGTTTCTACACAGTTTCGTATTAATAATAATACGGTTATGACTCTGAGTGGAGCAAATGTGGGTATTGGTCTAACACCAAGCATTTATAAACTAGACGTGAATGGTACTATTACTTCGAGAGAAGCAAATGCTCTACGCATGAGACAGTCTCGATATAGCGTGATTCATAGAAATGATAATGCAAACTATTGGATACTTCTTACGGATTCAGGAAGTACTGATGCATCATATAATGGACTCAGACCTTTAAAAATAAATCTTGCAACGGGTGATGTAAATCTTGATGGAGATACCTTTTCCATTAATTCTACTCAAAATCGAGTAGGTATCCTAACAAGTACTCCGACTGAAGCACTTGACGTAAATGGTAAAATTCGTATGCGAACTCAGACTCAAGAAAATGATTCAAATGATACAGTAGCAACAAAGAAGTATGTTGACGACAGACTTATTGAACAGGTTTCAGATACTTTGGTCTGATTTGAAGAAGTTCCTATAAATAATTG
>JAMIGJ010000072.1:0-3891 GCA_035905775.1 Candidatus Altimarinota bacterium | reverse complement strand
GGACTTATATGGGCCTATATTGGCTGCCTTTTTCTCATACAACTTATCAGTACTCTTGCGATACTCTATGTATACTATGACAAACCGATACGACAGCTTGAGTATACTATTAAGCGTTTTCTCGTTGGATCTCTCAAAGAAGATACTCTCAAAGAAGTAAAAACTGTAAATCCACACCTGAATTATATTCTCTTCTTTTTTGGAAAAACGCTTGAAACACTCAATCATATCAAATCAGAATTTATCCATGGAAAAGAAATCAAATCAGAAATCGACCTCGCAGGAGAAATCCAAGAAAAACTCTTACATAAATCTATACCAAGCGTTCCTCATCTCGAAATCATAGGAAAATCAAAACCCGCAGCTGAAATTGGGGGAGATAGCTTTGACGTGATTCCCCAAGGGGGCAATCACTATATCTATGTGGGGGATGCAACAGGGCATGGGGTAGGTGCTGGTTTTATCATGGTGATGGTAAATGCCCTTATATCAGCATTTTCAAAAGTCACTCAAAAAGGAAATCATATACTGACTCTCACCAATGAAATCGTAAAACCTCGCGTCAAAGCAAATCTCCTCATGAGCATGCTCCTTTTGCGTTGGAATAGCGAAGAAAAACGTATGTTTATGACGGGAGCTGGTCACGAGTATCTCATGATCTATAAACATGCACAAAAAAAATGTTTTCAAATCAAGTCAGGATGAGTTGCTCTCGGGATGATTAAAGACGCAGCAAAGCTTCTGAAAGAACGTGAAGTTTCCTTTGAGCCGAATGATGTCATCGTACTCTATAGTGATGGAGTCACAGAAGCCATTAACCAAAATAAAAAAGACGGAAATGAGCGTATGTTTGGAGAAGAACTTTTGGTAAAAGCGATTGAAGAATCCCCAAATATTGATGGCATAAAAACAGCTCGAAGTATTTTTAAAAACATATCTATCTCCCTTTCAAAATTTATGGGATATCAACATGTCCAACTGGATGATATCACTCTCGTTACTATACAATATATATCTCCTGAGTACAAAAGAGAAAATGATTGTAGCGAAGAAATGACAGAGGATTTCATCACTGAGTGGAAATGGGGAAAATAAAAATTATTTTTGCTCTATGAAACACTTTTTGTAAAGCATAAGTACTGCAACTCCCTTTACAAGCGAGATTTCACAAGTACTATTTGGGATATAATTTTATATCACTCATAGTACTTTTTTCGTGAACTCTCAAGAAAAACTCATAGCCCTCGTCCAAAAAAGATACACGGGTGACGTATCTGGTTTTATAGATGCTTCCGAGGGGAAAAACACAGCAGAAAAAAAACAAAAAAGCTCAAATAGCGAGGAAAATAAACAAATTTTGTCTGCAGAAAAAGAATACAAAGAAGCGCTCGCATTTGTAAAAGATGCTATATCCCCTGCCTTTCTCAAAGTACAACAAGATAAAATTCGTATCAACAATACCTTTGCAAAAACTTTTTTTGTATACTCCTATCCTAATTTTCTTGAGGGTAATTGGCTTTCTCCTGTTATAAATTGGGATGTGAAATTTGATATGAGTTTGTATATCTACCCGATAGACTCAGCCTTTGTACAAAAATATCTTCGAAAACGTCTCACTCAGCTCCACTCAGAACGCAGTATCAATGCTGAAAAATGACTCATTAATGACCCAGGTCTTGAGGCTCAGATCCAAGATGTCGAGGAACTACGAGCAAAACTCACTCGTGGAATGGAAAAATATTTTCATCTTGGGCTCTATATCACGGTATACGCAGAAACGGAAGAAAAACTCAATCGTGTTGGAAAAGATGTAGAAACGATCTTAGCTGGACGAAATGTCCTCCAAAAACAAAGCTTTTTACGGGCTGAGCAAGGATTTATCTCTACTGGACCATTTGCAAAAGATGATCTTGGAGTCTATCGAAATATCTCAACCGGATGACTTTCTACCACGTTTCCATTTTCAAGTAGTACCCTCTCACATGATGATGGAATCCTCTATGGAGTCAACACACATAACAACTCTCTGATCCTCTACGATCGATTTAAGTCAGAAAATGCCAATATGGTAGTATTTGCAAAATCAGGATCGGGAAAATCATTTGCGGTGAAACTCGAAATTTTGCGTATGCTCATGATGGGAATCGACGTCATCGTCATCGACCCTGAAAACGAGTATCGACCTCTGGTGAATACCGTTGGAGGAAGCTATCTTGACGTAAGTCTCAACTCAAACGAACGCATTAATCCCTTTGATCTGCCACTCGGGATGAAAGACCACGATGAAAAACCAGGAGATCTTCTCCGCTCTGCCGTCATCAATCTCCTCGGGCTTATGAATCTCCTGCTTGGGAAAATGAATCCTGAGGAAGAATCTCTCATGGAAAAAGCACTCATCACGACCTATTCTCTTAAAGGTATCACGATTGAAGATGATAGTATACTAGGAAAAGAAATTCCAGTGATGCAGGATCTCCAAAATGTCCTGGATACCATGGATGGAGCACGATCTCTCGTCACTCGTATGGAAAAATATACTTCTGGAATATTTGCAGGAATATTTTCAAAACGAACGAATGTCGATCTGAGAGAAGGACTTCAAGTATTCTCCGTACGTGACCTCGATGATATTCTGAGACCTACCACGATGTATGTTATCCTCAATCATATCTGGAACAAGGTTCGAAGCTCCAATAAAAAACGTATCCTCGTGATCGATGAAGCCTGGAATATCATGCAGCACGAAGATTCTGCAAAATTTCTCTTTGGGCTCGTAAAACGAGCGCGAAAATATAATCTCGGAATTACCACGATTACCCAAGATGTGGAAGACTTTGCGATGAGTAGCTACGGAAAGCCGATTATCACCAACTCCTCTATCCAAGTCCTTCTCAAGCAATCATCTGCTTCTATCGATGCCCTGCAAAATATCTTTAAACTCACCGAACAAGAAAAATATATCCTCCTGAATTCTGCAGTCGGGCAAGGACTCTTCTTTGCCGGAGCTGAACACGTAGGAATCCAAGTCGTTGCTTCGTTTTATGAGGAGCAAATCGTCAGCTCTGATCCAAATAGATAGTCTTTTTATTTTCCTTTATCTTGCTACATATGAAAAAATATTTGTTTCTCTTTGTGGCTCTTGGAACGATTGGTCTCACGACGTATTTTTCTCTGCTTCCCCTCAATGGAAATTCTCAGGCAGATATATCCAATCTGTATATGACGAGTATCACTCCTGCAGGATTTACCTTTAGTATTTGGAGTCTCATCTATCTTTCGTGGCTCGTACTTGGGTATTTTCTCATCGGACGAAAATCAAAACATCAACGGCCTCTGAGTTTCCCACTCGCAGTAGGACTTACGGCCCTCTGGCTGGTACCTTGGCACTATGAATATATTGCGACCAGTTTTTTCCTGATGCTCATAATTTTAGGGCTTCTCTTACACGCATTTTTTAAGCAATCGTATTTTCGTGTGAAACAGTATAGTTTGGAGCTCTTTCTTGGATGGATTTTGGTTGCGACGATTGCCAATCTCCATGTACTACTCGTTGCGTATGAACTTTATAGCTTTCCTCTGACGTTTACAGCCATATCCATCATCGCTGGAACTCTCGTAAACCTCTATTTTTTAAAGTTTCATCGAGCATTTATTCCAGGATTGGTCTTTGTATGGGCACTTTGGGGAGTGATACAGGGTCAAGATATAGCTGTCACTCAAAATATTGCATGAGTGTGTATTTTTATCCTGCTTACGGGTATGAGCCTCTCGTATAAAAAAGAACTCAAGAAATTTTTCAGCGGGAAAAAATAAGCAAAAAGATTTGCAAAATACTCTCTTTTTTATACAATACTTTCGCTTCTAAAATCCTTACTCTCTCCAGAGTGAGGT
>JAMIGJ010000071.1:0-12302 GCA_035905775.1 Candidatus Altimarinota bacterium | reverse complement strand
CCGATAAGTATTATTTTATCTTTTAAATCTATTTTTCTCCCATCATGACTGACATTTTTCCCTTCATAAATATCAAGAAACGAGTAACTTTCATACCCGAGTGTTCCAGTATGAGTTTTTCCATCGTGATAAAAATCTATTGCAAGAGACTCCTGTGCGCGTCACTCAAATCATGAAAGAGTGGATGATAGCTCTCATTTTTGTGTTGCATCACTTTGTAGTACCAGCAGACGCGCGAGCTCATTAGCAAAGAGAGAGATTTCAGGGGTATTTTCAGGATGTACCTCATAGCCTGCACAAAACTCAGATATATTGTATGGAAATGACAGTAAGGAAAAATTTCGAATCACTTCATCCATCACTTGCATATTCACCGCAGCGTGTCTGACTTGTGCATACTGACACAGTGGAGTTCTCGCTGCGTCACTGCGTGTTGCGATGATGAGACGATCTTTGTATTTTGAAAGTGTGTCTGCGAGTGCTTTTTCATCTGACTCTCAGGCAAGAGATCGATTCGCAAAGACGATATCGACTCCAGCAATCTTTGCCTGATAGAGAGAAAATATATTTTCTAAAAGCTTGGCATAATCGGCTTTTTCAAGACTGAGTTCCCCGAGCGTATTATCTTTGAGTGCATTGAGAGTATAATCATCAACTTTTATAATCACGATATCTCCATCATGATTATTGTGCGAATAATGGACTTTATAGGTAAAACTATCGTCAAAGTTTTGTGCCAGACTGGCAAAAAATACGCTTTTACTCAATAAAAAAATGACTGCAAGCGTCACGAAACTCAAAAGAAACAGAAAAGCAATACGAGAGAGATATTTTTTCATGAGAGTGAAAAGAAAATACATTTTTTATATCATAGCATAAAAGTTTAAAAAATACACGCAAAAAGGCAAAGCAAAGCTTGTATTTTCTCGGAAATTGTGTGTAATACGAGAGTTCATCTCTCTTATTTCAAAGTACTCTTTTTCCTATGAAAAAAACACAGATTCTCGTTGGATCTTTCCTGCTTGCTCTCCTGCTTGGAATTGGAATATATATTTTCTGGAATTCAAAAGATACAAAGCCTCTTTCTCAAACGAGTCTTGCAGAAATACAGGAACCAAGCTCAACTCAAAGTGGAGCTGCAAGTCTGTCACGAGCTCTGAGTCTCGAAAAACAAATACAGCTGGAACAAATATCAGAAATATATGAAGTACAAGAATCCAGTCATCTCACACTCATCATCGAAAGCTTTCAAAAATATAAGGTCGATTTTTCTCTCATAGACGCACAAAAAGTACACGAAGTCTTGCAAACTCATCCATCCCAAGACAGTCTCAAATCCCAACTACAAGCACTCACGGGGATATCTTTGCTCAAAAATGATCTTGAGAAACTTCAAAACTCCTATAAAAATCTCCAAGAAGAAAAGCAGCTCGAGCAAGAGCGACTAGAGCTTTTTGCTGAAGCTCAAGAAAGAGAGGTTCGTAGTGCAAATGAGCAACTTCTCGAAATGATACTTCGTAATAGTATAGAAACTTTTGGGGCATCCGGAAGCCTCACTCATACAGATGTTCTTATAAAAAACATACAAGAAAATCTCCTCAAACCTCAAAATATCTTTGATACTGAGGTATTTAACACCCACGTAAAACAAAAAACATTTTTAAAAACGCAACTGGAAAAACATATTTTTGGAACGACGCTCTCAAACGAACAAAAAGAAGAACTCCAAGAGACGATTCTTAAAAATATTCTCGAATGAGAAATATTGCTTCCTACTCCCCCACAAACAGGATATTTTTGGAAAATTCCCGGATTTGCAAGCATGCAAATATGGGAATTTTTTATACCCCATCAAAGCTACGCAAGTGAAACCGATGATATCACTCCAGCTGAAAGAGCGATACTTCTCTTAAAAACACAGGTTCAGATCAATAAACTCTTGCAAAAAAGTATCGATACAGAGATTGCTCTCAATAATGGGAGTATCTCTGCAGTAGAATATGATAGTATCATCAATCAAAATCTTATCGCAATAGAGGAACTGCTTATATTTCATGAAAGTCTTGAAAATGATAGCGCTCTCCTCTCTCTCGATACCATACAAAATTTTCAACTCTGAAGCTATGTCGATGACTCGCAGCAGATTATGAATCTTAAGCCAATAGCCTATATAGCATCAAAACGAGGGCACGCGATGGTACAAAATCTCAATGGAAGTGTAAAACTTGCTCAAGAAAATATGATGCTCTATCCCGGATATGCCATCGAAACTCTTGCAGGAGCAGAAGTGACTTTGGAATTTATCGATGAATCACTCCTGCGGCTTGAAGCGCTCTCGAAAGTATCTCTCAAAAGTGGAACTGAAAATATCGCAATAGAAGTAAATACATGAAGCATCTGGGCACGGGTCCTCAAACCTCTGCTCTCTGGAGAAGTACTGAGTATCGATACTGGTGATGTGAGTCTGGCTGTAGCTGGTACATCTCTGTACGTTTCTGCTTCTGGAAGTACGAAACAAATCTTTGTCATAGATTCATATTTTCCAGAATGAAGTGGGAGTGTTATTGCAACTCAAAAATCAAACGGGCAAGAACAGAGTGTATCAAATGGGAAAAAGATAGAACTTCCAGCAAATGGAAATCTGCAAGTAAGAAATCAAAATAAAGGAGCTCTCCTGCAAGCAAAAACACAACTCTGAGACTATATCGCAGAAGATCTCTCCTATATCTCCCTCACCCTCGATGATCGAAAACGAGGTTTTTATAATAGTCCCCTTGGAGCCGAAAATAATGGTCAAAACTTTATCGGAAAACTTGAAGGAGAGCTCAATGCTTCCCTTCCAGGTGTTGCAGAGAGAGGATATATTCTAAAAAATACTGAACTAGCTGGGCAAAGTATGAGTACATGAAGTATCTATCATCTCATAAAAAAAGATAGTCTTATTACTGATATCAAAAATTCAAGCAATACTCCGACACAAAAAAGTCAAAAAATATCAGCCGTAATCGATATAAATTTCCAAAATATACAAACTGAGCTTGGAAATCAACGAGCCCTTGAAACTCTTTTTGACTACAATATCGCACAAGATATTCTTGATGCAAGCTCGATGAATACTCAAGATTTAGAAAATCTTTTTCTGAATTTTGATATACAAACGAGAGAAAATGATGTAAAAATTCTCGAAGCAGCAAAAAATAAGCTCACAGTTAGTTCTCTCGTTTCTCGAGATATCACTCTTTCATGAAGTATACAGCAAAGTGGGAAAACTATTTCTATAGATTGGAGTAGTTCCTCGGATATTCTTTCCTCCACTGGTGTCGTACAAAATGCAACGCTCACAAGAAATAGAAATGTCATCCTCACCGCAACACTAACTCTCTGAAAGCTCTCTACGAGCAAAGACTTTGCCGTTATCGTTACCCCGAGACAATTGACTGATGAAGAAAAACTCGACAAAGCTCGAGATATAATACAAACACGTTTAAATATAATGACCCCTATTAGTAACCAAATTCCTGTTGCAAGTCAGTATATAAATTTTTGGTACACTATAACTCAGGTGACCGGAAATAGCTTTTCTCTCGTTTGGCAACCAGATATACGTATCCTTAATGAATCAGGAGGGATAAGAAGACCGAGCTTTAGCGAATGAGATACATTAAATCATAGAGCAACTGGGACATTAAGTATAGCCTGATATTCAAAAACATATAGCTTTACTCTTCCAAAAATTCTCAAAGACAGCACCGAAACACCACAGGAAAAAATCGATAGAATTGCTGAAGATGCTTGGGATACTATTCTTGCAGGAAAAACCTACAGTTCAGGAAATGATACCTATTTTTCTCAAAATACACTTACTTTTCCACTGACTATGACTCCCGCAAGTCTCAGCTATAAAGTAACAGGAAATGCTACTCTATCATGAAATACACTCTCACTCCAGCAGTCAGCAAATACAGGTTCTCTCACCCTCACTCCTCTTCTGACTCTTATAGAAGGTTGAATCACTTATACTGGTGCCCTCAATCCATCATCAAAGACTATTAAGGTAAGACCTTCACATGAAGCCATAGCAAATCAAACTCTCTCTGGAGCAAAACTTGCAATAGAAAATTATTTTAATGTTTCTGGAAATAGAATTATCCCAAAAGAAAAAAATGGAGCAAATATGAAAAGCCTTCTCCCAGATATAGACTCAGAAATAGGACTTCAATGGAATAATTTTACACCATATATGAATTCAGGTGGAACAATACAATCTCCTAGCTTTAGTACTTGAGATAAATCAAAAACAGGATCTCTTAAATTATCACTTGCTGGGGCAACAATTGGACCTCTTGAAATTAAAAATCTCAATCTTACCTTCAGAAAATTGGATGAAACTGCTCCTGAAAAAATTGCTCGAATTCAAGAAACAGGCTCAGGAGCTTTTTGGCAGAAGATTTTTGTATGAAAAACAAATAGCAATAATCAACTCATAGGAAACTCCTCTACCCTAACAGGAAGTTTTAACATAGCAAATCAAGAAACTGGAATGTATAAAACCGGGGCTATAATGAGCTATGATGTTAGAATTAATACAATACCAACAAATGGAAGTTTGAGCTATAGTGGAGCTATAAAAAAACTTATTTATGAATGAGGTACTAGTACTGGAAAAGTAAGCATTACTCCTGTTTTTAGAATCTGAAATCATACTGGTTCCCTCTCAGTAAAACAATTTATCGTTCCTATATCACAAGATGCTGTAAATAAGAAAAAAGTAGATGATGCTCTTGCAGATCTTGAGGATTTCTTTGGGACTTCTCCAAAAGTTATACCTCTTTGAAAAAATGCGATCAATCAAATTTCTTGATATCCAAGTCACCCTTGAGTTACTATTACGTGGAACAAAACAGCTGGACCAAATAGTCTCTTAACTTCTTCAACTGGAAGCATCACTCATCCAGCATTTAGTGCATACTCAGAAAATCCAAGCATTACTGTAAATGGACTTTTACGAGCAGGGACTCAAACAGGAAGTATAATCTGAAAAAAACTTACTATAGCGAGACTTGCTGAAACTCCTAAAGAAAAAGCTGATAGACTTATTGCAAAAGCCAAAGAAGACTTCGAGAATCATTATAATACAAGAAAAAATATCGAAAATTCTCTCAATCATCCTACAGTATGGTGAGAAATCAATATTACGTGGCTCGATGGAGGAAATGAGCTTTCTTCAAGTTGATTGATTAAACGTCCAAGTTATAATGGAAATGATATATCTAAAACTATTCGAGCAAAATTTACGCATCCAGATGCATCAGCTTCAAAAACCGCAGAGTGACTTCTCGTAAAGTTTATCAAAGACCCATGTGATAATTCTGAAACTGATAAGATTGTTTCTAATGTGTGTTATAAGTTAGTAGCAAGTGCAGAATATGCAACACCATGAGATATAGACTTGAGAAAAACATCAGATAATTCTATAGTTCCAAATACTCAAACTTCAAATGTATTAGTACCTTCATGTGGAAGTACAGATTTTAAATGAAACTGTGGTTGGAGAACTTGAAATCCAATTGGTACAGCAAAAGAGTTTATAGCAAATGAATATAAATACAATATTTCAAATATATGATCTGTAAGTTTCACTTGAAGCTGGATGAGTTATGACGGAAGTGCTGGTATCGTACTCGATAATGTCGATGCAAATGATTATCTCTCCTACAACCTCTCTTCTCTCAATCTCTGAAATGATTGGGCTATTGAGATGAGTGTAAGGGGGGAAGATTTGAAAAGGAACCCTTTAAATGATGGTTGATGACAACATTATAATGGACTATTATCAATATTAAATCAAATATATTTACGAAATACTCAAAGAACCTTCTGAATCAGAGATAGAAATGGAACAATTATTTCTTATAGTTGAACTATTAATAATTGATATCAAACAATTGCACTTACCAATGAAAAAATATTTTATAATTGAAATTACTTATGAAATTTTGCAAAAATTCCTGAAACTGCATTTAGTAACAGTATCAAAATATGAAGTAATCGAGATAATATACAACAATGGAATGGAATCATAAACTATTTGAGAATATACAAAAGAGCAGAATAATCTGCTCTTTATTTTTGAGAAATTGCGAGATGCCACATATCTGTATAATATGCTTCCATCAATGCTTCATCAGCTCAGTTATAGAGGAGAGAGCCCCCAAGATAATTTAGCTCTATAAAACGAATATCTCCATTTCTGTCCTGACATACTTCTAAAACTCCTACTTGTGCTCCGAGATGAGGAATCATTTGTACACATGCATCATACACCTCAGTTTGATGCAATATAAAATCATCCGGATGCATATAAGACCATATTATTTCAAGGTTTTCTCTGGTAAAATCTCTCTTCTGAAAAAGACTTTCATCTTCTTTTGGAAAATTCTCTCTATTTTTGACACTATAAATATGTATTCCTTTTTCTTGGCAATACGTGTAGTAGACTCTATACTCCTTCTCTATATCATAATATTTTACAAAATATGGATTATTTTGAGTGGTAGCGCCTAGGTCAAAAAAGTCTTTCTTTACCATATCATAGAGCTCAAATATTTTAGGAGAATTGATATCGAGGTTTAACGCTCTTACCTTTTTCCCTTCTACTCAATAATTATTTTTTATGACTACATGGTTTCATAGCTTTGTTGCGACAAAATCTAAAAGCCCTTGCACTTGAGATATATGTTTATTACAAAGATATGGGATAATGATATCCCCAATATATTTTTTACGAAAATCCCATATACGTGAGATACAACTCAACTTATCACTTCAAATATCAATAATCTGAAGATTCGGTTTTATGAGTTGAACTTGATGTTGAAAATGTTGTGAAAGATAGAGAAAAAAAGGATTTTTCCAAGAATCTCTCGAAGTAACAAAGAGTATCTTCTCTTGTATTTCTTGATATACTCCATCTCGAAATTCATATAAATGTTCATTATATATCAAAAAGTTTTTTACAAATATCCACTCTATGTCATCTATCGTTCCGAGTCATGCGTCTAAAAAAACACGTAAAAATATGAAGGCCTCCATAAATGCTGACTTTTGAATTCTTCCCTCATTCTCCTGTCAGATTTTATGCATATATTTTTGTAACATCTTTGAAATATCATCTCTGCTTTGAATTAAGGAAACTTTTTTGAGAAAATACTCAAAATCAGTTTTTTCTAAATTATGTAAAAAGTAGTATGTTTTCAAGAGCGATAAAAAGAAAATAAACTCTCCTATAAAAAAATATTTCTAGTTTATTATTCTAAACTAGAAATATGAAAAAATAAAGTGAAATTAAACAGTATCTTCTGATGTATCTTCTGTATCTTCTGATGTATCTTCTGTATCTTCTTCTTTTTCTTTTTTATCTCATCTATCTTCGTTAATTTCTATTATATTTTGTGGTTTCAGTTGACCATTTCTAATTCTCACAAACCTCACGGATTTTCAATCGTAATTTAATACATTTTCTGTTACAAAATTTGATTTCACACTTTCAAATTCTTCGAGAGTGAGAAAACCAAATCACCCTATTGCTTGAACGAGAACAAGACCATTTTTATCTGCATACTGCTTTGCCTCGACTTCAGAATCAAATCTTTTTCTAAATCTCTCCTGTGCTTCTGCAGGATTTGGATTTAAAACTCCTGTTGCTGCTAGTGCTATTCCTGCAGTTGCAAAACCAAGAAAATTTCTTCTTTTCATATCTGGAGCTTGAGGCCTCTCTGAAATTTTCGGACCAGTTTCATTTACCATACTTTTTATAATAAAAAAATAAATTACAAATCCATATTACTATATCATATATATTTGTCAAATTATTTTTCGAGTTTTTTATGCTTTGGCAAGAGTTAATCTTTTTTTCAGTAAAATTGAAAAATAATTACTATACTAAATTTCCCTTTCAATATATCCTATCCCTCTCCCTCTCGGGATATCCCCCTCATGCAGGACTGCAGTAGAGTGTAGGAGCTCAGCCTGCTTGGCTGAATCAAGCACCTTTACCATACTGCGTCCCAGCATCCGTGATTCAAAATCTGTAAGCAGCGTTTCACGAAGTCATATCTCTCTCCAATGTGAACCAGGACCACACTTGGTATAAATATCTCGAGCAAGCTCAAGAGCATCTAAAATCGCTTGGTTTGCTCCCTGTCCTTTGAAGGGACTCATCGGATGCATGGCATCTCCGATAAGCGTGATATTTCAAAAATCTTTCAAATATTCTGGAGTAATTGGAGCTCTATCATATACCGGATATCCAGTGACCCGATCAGTAGGAGTATGCAGGAGTATCTCTGGGATTGGTCTATGCCAAGATCCAAGCCTCTTGATTACTTCTTGCTTCAAGGCTTCTGCTCATGTTTTACTGAGTGTTTTTGCTTCTATTTCAGAGAGAGGATAGCTAAATTGCCACATAATATGCTCTGTATCATAGGGCATCATATAGATTCTGTCATGGCCATCAACCGTTTGAAATACTGTTTCTCCATCTAGAAGAGGATGCTCAGGTAATTTTTCCAAAGGACAAATCCCAAGTATGACAATACATCCAAGGTATCGTAGTGGAGCCTTTTCTTCTCAGAGAATACGTGAACGAACAGAACTATAAATCCCATCTGCTCCCACAACGAGATCAGCAGATTTTGTTTTTATTTCTCATCAGACATCAAACTCAAGTTCATATGGTCAGCTTGGAGTTTGAGAAATATGTTTGAAACAGTGCCCCCAAGACACTCCTGTATCACGATACAATCCGTTTCGCAGATCAGCTCGCAATACCTGACGTGGAAGATGCACATTTCTTCGTTTGGTTTGTTTTTGAAGTTCTTCAAGATTTATTTTTCTTCTTCCCCATTCTCCAATGATCTTTCCCTTTGAGTCATGCACGATATGCATAATAGAGGTAATCCCTTTTTCAAATCTCGGGATTCAAAGTCATGCGAGAGCCTTGCTGGCTTGTTGGAGGGTGAGTCCATAGCCTTGAGCACGTGCATCAAAACTTGTATCTCGTTCATACAGAGTATAGGGAATCCCTCGATGCAGGCACGCAAGTGCGAGAGCCATACCACCTATTCCTCCCCCGATAATCGCAAGATGTGGAAACGCTTCATCTCTTTCTGGAAAAGCCTGCGAAGGTACCAGACCAGAACCAAGACAATCGGGACAATGATCCACATGAGGGATGAGTGGCTTGGGTTTTTTTGCTCATATCTCTCCTGCTTCAAATCGCTTGAGACTCTTTTCATAGCGAAGCTGAGTTCGATTTGAAATACTTGCTCTCTTTCCAAGAGAGTGACAGATGGGACAGGGGGTATAAAAAGAATTCATAGCGCAACAATAGGAGAGTTCTAAACTGTATAAGAGTGTACAGAAAAATATATTTTTTTCAATGAAGGAGGAGATAATACATCTAAGTATTTTTTTGCATAAAAAAGTCCGAACTCTTCAGAGTCTGGACTTAAATTTTTGATTGGAGCACCCTAGTGAAGGAAGTGAGAAGTGGGATAGTTAATTTTTAATTACAAATTCTTTGAGGAAGTCCCTCTTCTTCGAGTTCAAATCAATTCTCCATTATTGCATAAAAATTTGCGAGACATTGCTCAAGTAAAAAACAGCTTTCACATCTCGTATTCATCTGTGTTTCTATTCCTACTTCTCATGTCTCATCATCCTCTTCTATAATTTTAGCAGAAAACTCAAAATCTTCATCATAGATTTCACATGGAGGTTTATATTCTGACATATTTTTCTTTATATTATTATACTATTCTTAAAGTAGGTTTTTCTCACTGAGAAGGTTGGTTTTGTAGAGATGCTTTTGCCTTAGGAAGTTCTCTTGTTACTCCTGGAGTAATACCTACATCAAGAAGAGGTTGTATCATCAAAGTATCACTTGGTTCTGTATTTCTGAGTTTTATACTGAGTTCTTCTATCATAGATATGATATGCCTTGTAAATCCGTGATAGAATGCGTCTCCAATTGATGTTTTCTGTTTTGCAATAAGATTTGATTCATAAATATTTCACAGATCAGCATAATACTGTTCTTCTTCCTCAGAGATTTCAACATCATCAATTAGGTGATATCTCAATATTTTTTCTAAGAGTTTTATACGAGCGACAATTTTTTCTCGAGTATCGAATATTTCTTCTCATTCAATCTCTATAATATTTTTTACTCTATCAGTCCTATTTCCTAGTTTATCTACTTCATACATTTCATTTCTTCATATAACATTGATAATACTTCAAACAACTCCATCAGCAATTTTACAAATAATTTCCCCATCAGAATTTATGGGAAATACTCCATCTTCGAGTGTTTTTTCTAAAGCATAGTAGAGGCTTATCTTAGGATATACTGGAGTATCCTCATCATCTGTTTCATCACTCTCTTCATTATGTGCATCTGCATTCATTGCATTTCTCACGATATCTATCACTCTTGTCTGAAAGACTCAAGCAATAGTCAGTCATGTTACTGTAGAAAGTTGATCATTGAGTTCATCAAAGGCAAGAAGTGCTTTGATGATATCTTGATTTCCGTATTTTCTTCCATCTCAATCTCCATGTCTTCAAAAGAGTTTTCGAGAAATCTTTTCTGATGTAAGAACCATCTCTCGTACATAGTCTAAAAAAGCCTCCATATCTGTTCTGTTTTCAAAAACTACTCGTATGAAATCATAAAATTCTGGAGTATATGTTTTTTCTCACCTTATATTTCTTCGTACTTGGAGCATTTGTCACTCATTTTTGAGCTCATACCAATCTCTGATGAACTTCAACAAAATAGGATTTTGAAAAATATCTCCTATGGTATCGCAATGCGTTATTCCTCGATATATGTTCATTTTTAAAAGAAAAATCTAATATATTGACTTTATATATAAATATATTTTAAAATCAAGTATTTTTTAGATTTGAGTAATCAACTCTGTTCTTACTACTATGTATATAATTTTTTACACAAAAATAATCGCTTTATAAAGCGATTATTTTATTTATTTTTAATGGAGCACACTAGTGAAGGAAGTGAGAACTGAGATAATAAAATCTTATAAATCAATTAGTTAATTTCTTCTCAGAATATATAGTCATCATTTTTCAAAATAACATTTCATTCTTCAACTTTATAAATTTCATTATTAACACTAATCGAAAAGCTTGATAAAGTTTGAATATCAGTATCTTGATTTAGAGTATCTATTTTTTTTATTTGCCATCATCATAAATAATATAAACTATCTTTATCTTTTCAAAAATAATAGTTCAGTACCTCAAATGTTCCCACATCTACGGAATTGAGTTTATTTTCTCTGAAATAAATATGGTTTTTATCATGTGCCATATCTTTCGTATCTCTATAAACTTCAAAAGTTCAAATATCTATATCTTTTACTTCTTTTCATCAAAAATAGATACGATTATTATCTCAATAATACCCCCAATAAAGTAAATGAGTTGATTGAGGATTGAGGGGGAGTAAGGTATTTCAAAAATAAACTTTTTCGTCATCTTTAATCAATTCATTTCAGAGTATTTCAAACGATTCTGGATTTATATTTATTTTTGGGTCACTATCTAAAATAATTGAATATATATCATTCCCATTTTTGAAATACATTCTTGATAATTTTTCGACAGGAGAAGAACTATTTTTTATTTGCCACATCTTAAAATAAGATATTTTTCCATCAGAAATTATATTTTCACTAACAACTTGAGCTGTATTTGGATCAAGATCATATAAAATGTGTGTCTTATAGTATATGTAATCTTTATCTTTATAATAGTATCAAGTAATATGTTGAAATGTTTCTTTATCAACATACGGTAATAATCTCAAACCAATAAGTGCATTTGAATCAGTATATATTTCTTCACCAATTTTTAAATAATCTTTTCCAATAAGTTCTATTGAGTTGATATCAAAATCTTTATGAACTTCTAAAGGAAAAATATTTCAATATGAAGATATATTTTGCAGAGAAAATCGTTTACATCAGACAAATAAATAGAAAACATCTTTAAATGCTTGATTAGTCAATATACGAATATTATTTTTTTGTTTTACAATTGGTATGCTATTTAAATCTATTTCCGAATATCAATTATCTCAAAAACAATACATAGTTTCGTTTTTCATCAACATATTATCTTCTAAATCAAGAATTCAATCATCAATATTTAAAAAATTAGGAATTACTGAACCTGAAAAAAATGTAGTATAAACATTATTTTTATCATAGAGA
>JAMIGJ010000070.1:0-3552 GCA_035905775.1 Candidatus Altimarinota bacterium | reverse complement strand
AAATATAATACCATTTACTATTTTTAAATATGCCTCGTATTGCATATCTTCACTCGGCCTAAAAAAAGCTCGTAAAAATTCAGAAAAATTATTAATAATAAGATAGGTACAGTACGTAAGAATTAGGGAGATGCTTATCTGTGGTACTGTTATATATGAGCTCAAAATCCAAACAAATAGAAATACAAATATTCCAAGAAGAATTTTCAAAAATGAAACACTAATCAAATAAGAATTGAGCTGAGTAGAATCTCGACTCACTCCTCGCACCATAACTGTTGTAAGTCAAAAATCAGCCAATATCATACCCATACCAACAAATGACATCATATAGCTCAATATTCCGAATTGTTCACGTCATAGGGCCTGAGCAATAAAAATAGCAACAAAAAAGGCTCATCACTTGTTTATTGCCTCAGCAAACAGTAACCAAAAGGTATTTTTTATAATTGTTTGTTTTGTGCTTGTATTTTTCAAAAAAAATCCTTTTAACCTCGAAAGCATAGATATAAAAAACAATTATGAATTTTTCATTGATTCTGGAAAAAATACTTCTAAAACTTTTTGAAATTCAACAAAGTTATTCTCTTGAATAAGATCACCAATCCCTCTCAGTGTCTCATATCCTTCTGCATGTTTTTTTTCTGATTTCAGTTGTTCAAAGGCTTCAATCGAAGTTTTTCCTTCTCATACAAGTCTTCCAAAATATCGATTTCTACTATTTCCAAAACAAGTAGCAATCAGATCACCTCAGAGAGCAAAGTCAGAAAAATCAATTCTCTCAGTTCATCCAAGAAGAAGGAGTAATCTTGGAAGCTCCCCATAGAGACTTGTGACAACCAATCCTATAGTCGACATACCAAATCACTTCCCTTCCATATATCCAACATAGAGGGCAAATACATTTTTTATTGCACCAAATAACTCAATATTTTTATACTCTGGTGTGATCGAGACCGACAATCGATCACTCTCAAAAAGAGTTCGAAGTATTGATTCATCTTTCATATCAGATATACCGATACTCGTACCAAGTGGAGCACCAGAAACAAGCTCAGAAGCAATCATCCCACCAGAAAGTGTTGCATACGAATAGGGGATATGAGCGAGTTTTGAAGAGAGGATATCACTCACAGTAAAGAGATCTTTATTATCTATTCCCTTTGAACAATTCACAAATATAGCTCCAGGTTGGATATATCAAGCAATTGAGTCGATAAAACCCGCAACGAATGGAATAGGAATTATTATTATAATAATATTTACTTCCTCGAGAATCGAGAGGATATCATCAACACAATGAACATTTTCAGGAAGCCTAACTCCAGGGAAAAAATATGGATGCATCCGAGTGGTACTTACACTCCGTATAATTGCTTCATCTTTTTCATAAGAAAAAAATATCTTTTCCGGATGAAGATGTGCGAGATGATTGGATATTGCGAATCAAAAGGCTCCAAGTCAGACTACCAATGTTTTCATAAAAGTATTGAGTTTTTTATTATTTTATTTTCCGATACCCTCATAGATAAATCCAAGTGATTCGAGCTCAGAACGATTCCAAATATTTCGTCCATCGATCACCAGAGGTGTATTGAGAAGTGATTTAACTTTTTGTATATCTACTGCTCTGAATTCATCCCACTCTGTCAAGATAATAAGAGCATCAGCTCCATCGAGTGCCGTATAACCATTTTCTGAGAAAATCACACGAGACTCACTCTCATAGAGACGAGACATATGTGGCATAGCCACAGGATCAAATGTTCGAATTTCTGCAACTCATTTTTCTAGAAGAGATTTTACTACCTCATGACTTGCTGCATCTCGAGTATCATCTGTTTTTGGCTTAAAAGTCCAACCCCAAACAGCAATTTTTTTTCACTTGAGATCAGAAATATGAGAACTAAGCTTATCGATCACACGAGTTTTTTGAAAAGCATTAACTCGTTCTGTTGCTTGGATAATCTGAAAATCATATCAATAGTCTTTTCCTGTTTCAATAAGTGCTTGTACATCCTTCGGAAAACAAGATCCACCATATCCGATACCAGCATGGAGAAAGCGTGAACCAATACGTTCATCAAGTCCTATTCCACGACTAATGTCAGAAATATTAGCACCAACGAGTTCTGCAAAATTTGCTATCTCATTGATAAAGCTAATCTTCGTAGCAAGAAATGAATTTGCTGCATACTTGATAATCTCAGATGACTCCAAAGAAGTAAATAAAAGTGGTGCGTTGGTTCGAATGAATGGCTTATACATCATTTCCATATATTTTTTTGCTCGATCATCCGAGAGTCCACATACAATGCGATCAGGAGTCATAAAATCCTTGATAGCTGATCATTCTTTAAGGAATTCAGGATTACTCACTACATCAAAATCAATATGAACTCAACGATTATCGAGTTCTGATTGGATAATATCTCGACAGAGTTTTCCAGTTCCAACAGGAACAGTAGATTTGTTGATAAAAACCGTATATTCACTTATGTTTTGTCCTACAGTTTTTGCTACCATCTTTACATATTGAAGATCAGCCCGATGATTTTTATCCGGAGGAGTTCCAACAGCACTCATAACAACGGATGCGAATTGAATTCATTCAACTGCATTCGTCGAAAACTGAAGTCGTCCAACTTTTTGATTACGAACTACGAGTTCAGAAAGACCTGGCTCATAGATAGGAATAATCCCATTTTTAAGATTATCTATTTTTGCTTGATCCACATCAATACACATCACCTCATGTCCCACCTCAGCAAGACAAGTACCTGTAACCAATCCAACATATCCAGTTCAAAAAATAGTAATTTTCATAAAAGTATTTAAAAATATAGTTATCTAAAGGCATTATTTATCATACATAATTCGTTTTGCTATCTTGAGTTCTTCTTCAGAAAGAAATCTATTCTTCGCTATCAGATCAGCAATGATACCAAGAGAAAAGAGGCTTACGCCAATTGTAATCAATGCACCCGAGATAACGAGTGATTGAATCATTCCTTGCCCCAAGCTCGTAAAGAAATAATAATATATAAATCGAACAATTCCTAGTATTCAGACAAGTAAGAATGGAATACTCATCAGCAAAAATACCTTAAGTGGCTCATACATCGTATATACTCGCAAGATATCAAATGTAGATTTTTTTATATGTTGGAAGATATTCTTGAATAACCGAGAAGGACGAGTAGGTGGATTTGTATGAATCGGCACCCATGCTACCTGTAGTCACTTTTTATAGGATTGTATGATGGTATCAATCACATAGCTAAACTTACTCGTAACATTGATCTCGAAAAGTGCCTCACGGCTATAAGCACGAAATCCACTTACACTATCTGGGAGTTTTTCTCCTGTAATAAAACTGAGTACATTGTTCCCCATTCCTTGCAATATTTTTTTGTACCAACGAAAATGTCCCACCTTGGTAGGTTCACGATTTCCGATGACAATATCTGCTCGTCAATCCAAAATTGGTCGAACCAAATCAGAAACATATCGACCAGGATATTGATTATCTGCATCGGTATTTACGAGTAT
>JAMIGJ010000069.1:0-6555 GCA_035905775.1 Candidatus Altimarinota bacterium | reverse complement strand
AGATATGTTGAAACTATAGTTCATTTTGAGTCCTCAGATGATTCCGATATAGGCTACAGCATCCTCGATTTCAAAGGGTTTGAGGATAATAGTATAGTCTTTGAGATAGGGGAGGATATTTTCTTCTCCGATGAAGATATTGACTCCTGCTTGGAGGTGGAAACCTTGGATAAATTTAGAAAACTGAGGTTTTTCCTCAAGCATTTTCAAAAGCTGAAAAATATCATCTCCGATACGAGCATGATTTTTTTGGAGAAACTGAGATACTCCAGAGTACTCAACGATATGTTTTTCTGGCAGGAGAAAAAACGATATTTCCCCAGTATTTTTTGCCAGTTTGTAGACGAGAGAATAGATAAAATCTGAGAAATCCTTGAGAGTTTGGGTGTGAAAGGCTTCATTTTTTGCTTCTAAAAGATAGTCGGGAGTTTGCTGCATGAGATAGTTCACAAAGGCTCGAAGTCATTTAGTAGTCGGGAGTCGTCCAGCAGAATTATATGGCTGGTACACGAGTTCGAGCTTCTCTAAGCTTGCCATATCACTGCGAACGGTTGCAGAGCTGACTCAAAGATCATATTTTTTGAGGAGAAGTTTACTTCATAGCACATCACCAGTTCGGATATATTCTTCGATGATGATTTTGAGGATTTCGATACTTCGAGGAGAGAGACTACTCATATCTAAAAATTAACTTATAAAGATTGAAGAAGGATTTTTGCTGCCTGATTCAGGCTATGACGCTCTGTGAGAGGACTATAGTCTTTTTTATGTGAATGAGAGAGAGTATCATACATACTATCAGCCATATTGTGTACCGAGAGGGGATCGAGATAGCAAATATGCGTGTCCATGACGCTTTTGTGAGCAGGGATATTATTCGCAAATATCTGGCATCCATAGTGGAGAGCTTTGGTAAATGCAAAAGGAAATGATTCGTAAATACTCGAAAAAATAACTCCCTTTGACTGACGATAATATGCTTCTTCAAGTTCAGGATTCCCACTTCAGAGAAACATGATTTGATCAGTGATTTGGTACTGCAGCGTGAGATTTCGTACTTCGATATCTCGATTGGTTTCGTCGCAGAGGATGATAAGGTACAAAAACTTTCCTTTTTCTTTGAGGATTTTTAGTGCTTTGAGAATACGTTCAAAATTATTATGGACTTCATTTCCACTATCATAGATGAGATAGTCACCCCGCAGATTATGCTTGAGTTTGATATCGATTTGGAGCTGTTCTCCAGGAGTTTTGTATTTTGGGAAAAACCCTGGGATGACTCCAATCTTCTCTTCTGAAATATCAAGCTGTTCATTGAGCTCCATTGCACTTGCAGTATCCAGTACATAGACTTTTTGAGCCTTTGCAAGGACTCGTTTGAGTTTCCAGGTGTAGATATGACGATGCAGCCACTGATGTTTCGGGAAAAATACTTCTTTCAGGCTTTCTAAAATCACCACAAAGTCTCCCTTATACCCAACAGGAACATGCTGATCAAAAAAGAGCATCAGAGCAAATTTTTCTTTTTCAAAAACTTTCTTTTCATTAAAATCTGTAAAAAAGCTTTTTCGTTCCAAAGAGAGATTTTTACGAGTATAGATACGAAAGCTGTGTTCGTTTTGACTTTGCGCAACCAAGCTTTCTATCAGTTCTCCCACAAAAGCAGGATAATATCACTCTTCAGAGCAGATACGTGCATCGATTCAAATTTTCATACTCAACTATTTCATTACTATCCCTGTAAAGCCCTCATACAATTTTCTTCCAAGGGGAGAAATGAGGCTCCAAAGAAAAATATATTAGCACCTATGGTACTCAAAAAGCTTATAAGTGCAAGCAACGCAGTGTTTTTCTCTCACAAAAAATAAAAATATACTTGACAAGTATTATATATGTATAATATATGAATATTATTTTTTTTAATTACTTGATATGGACTTTGATAAGTATGTACCAAAATGAGAATGTATGCCAACAATACAAAACGTGCTTGCAGTTGCCGAAATAGTAAAATCAAGAGTTTCAGTTATGTGAGCAAATGATTCTGAATTTGGTACTATAAATGCAATCGTATCAAAAGCAAGAAGATGAATATTAGAAGCATCGGAAGCAATACTTAAATTACAAGCTATTGTAGATAATAAACAAGATTATCATTAAAATCCCGTTTGGGATTTTTTTCTTCTGCGATATACTCTGTGTATTAATTGGAACGAAGATTTTCGTCCCCTAGAGAATTTAATCGGAATGATAAAAATTTAATTGGAACGAAGCAATCGTTCCCTACAGAATTTATTTGGAATGCATGCCTGCATTCCCTACGCATATCTTTTATGACTGGAAACATCCTGCGACTGATGCTCACTCGCTGACTCTCGATCATCCGTTGGAATAATTTCCCTCGGGTGGTAGATTGGAAACAGATGGATAATGTGGGAGCAACCTTGCATACCGCGCTTTTTTTAGTGCATTTGGAAGAAAATGTGAACATTGACACCCTCTATCTCATCAAAAAGATTATCTTTACGAGTTTTGCTGATCTCATCCTTTCAGATATCAACTCTGGGACGAAAAGTTACATCAAAAAGCTCGATGCAAAGATCTTTGAGGAACTCTACTCTAAGGCCTATGAGTATTTTTTGGAACTTCCGGGAGAAGAAATACTTATTCGTGACATGAAAGACACTTTGACCCGCAAAGATAGACCGAGAGAAGACGCAATTATCCTCGCTGCAAAAAAATATGTGGGATATTTTGAAGCTTCGACCAATGCGCGCGTCTTTCCCGATATCTATGAAGTCCCACTTGCCGCGATGAAAGCAGAACTCAAAGCATTTGAAGCTCAACTTCCAAGTTTTTCGAGCTTACGAAATACTCCGAACTTTGAAAAATATCTGGCTCACATCTACAGGCTCAGTTCATCTATGAGGTGGAATCAGTATAACAGAACGACTCCGATTTCGGTGATGAGCCATAAAGTCGTAGTTGCGTATATCAGCTATATCATCGGGATGATAGGAAATGCAAAAGGGGAAAACAATGATATTTTAGAAATGCTTCTGCGAGCCATTTATCACGATGTCCCTGAAGTGATTACCGGAGATATCATCACTCCAACTAAAAAAGCTGTTCCAGGATTTGTAGAACTTCTCGAACAAGTAGAGTCTGCGATGATGGATGACTATCTTTTTGGCTATATTTCTCCAGAATATACAGCATTTTTGAGTCCCTATATCCTGCATCCCTTTGAATGAGATATAGGGAAAAAGGTGAAATATGCAGATATCCTCTCCGCTCTCATTGAAGCCAAAGTCGAACAAGCTCAGGGAAATGCTTTTTTTGCAGAAAAATATCAGGTGATTCTCGAGCATGTCACACATTTTGAGCATCCTGGAGTAGAGTATATCTTGAAAGAAATATTTTTTTCTTTTGATACCAAAAGTGATGATAGTATCAAACCAAGTTATTAAGCATATATGAAAATATCAGAAAAAATCCCACGACGAGAAAGACGTGGAATACAAAAACTCAAGCACTCTGCAAACTATAAGTGGATTTTAGGAATTTTTATCCTGCTTTTTTCTCCTGCAAAAAAGTTTGTCACTCTTCCTTTTAGTGCGGCACGAAAAGTCTTTTGAGTGATATCACTTTCTATTTATAAATTCTTAGGGTATAAAATTGCTTATATAGATGATTTTATCATAGATAAAAAACTCAGAGGAAAGTGATATGCCAAAAAACTATTTGAAGCGACAGAGATGGAAGCTCAAAAAGAGGGATGTGATTACATGTTGCTATTTAGTAGAAAAGAGAGAAAGGCTTCACATTTATTTTACAAAAAGGCTGGCTTGACTATCATTGGGCTTTGAATCGGGATACTCGCTATCAAAAAATTTACACGCAAAAAATAAACTATGACCTATATCGTACTCACTTTACTTTCAGGTATTCTCTCAGGCATTGTTGCAGTATGGTTTCGACTCCAAGAGCTAAAAAAAGAAGTTATTTTGATGCACAAACAGCTCATCACACAGATTGTTCTTTTCATTGTCTTTGCTCTTGTTTTTGCAGAATTTTTTTCTGAAATGAACATAGATCTTGGATTTATACAACTAGGATGGTTCTTGATTTACGTACTCTTTAGCTCTGCAAGCTTTTATGCGGTTCAGGTATCGTTTGAAGCTTACACCAATAAAAATTTTTTTGCAACCGAAGAAGAGATGCAAAAGTATATTGAGAAGTTAGAGGACGAAGGGAGGTTTTAAGAGAGAATATATTCCCATCCTGGCTTCCAGGATTTTGTTTTTCTCCAGTCTTGTGCAAACGCTTGTTCCCACGTTTTTCAAGAGAGTAGCACATAGTGCAAATTGGGGAGCTTTGTGAGCAACTATTGCGATGTGTTTTCCATCCACAAAATAAGTGATTTTGAGTGACATATGTTTAGTTTTTATTTGGTATAAGATAATCTACCAGTGCTCAAACACTAAATGCTATCCCTTCTATACTATAGTCACTTCATAGTTTCATTTGATGATATTTTTCTTGTGTAATTCCTGCATTTCGTAATTCTTCGGATGACTTTTCACAAGGTTCATCATATTTATAAATTATTTCAAATACTCTTCTGTGAAATATCATTCCATCCTTAAAACTTGCATATGATTTTCATATTGTGCTACCAACTTGATACATTATTTTTTCCATATCTAAGTAGAGAGAAATTATTGCCTTCAGTATAACTTTTTGTACAATAGAGTAAAATATTTTATTTGCTTTTTGCAGTCTCTTTCCTTTTTGCGAAAAGGAAAAGAATTTAGATAGGAATAGTGAACATGACTAAAAATAAAAAAATTCTTGTATGATTCTCAGGAGGAGTCGATAGTGCGGTTGCAGCGTATCTCCTGAAAGAGCAGGGCTATGACGTAACGGCTGGTTTTATGATCAACTATCTCGCTCCAGAGGGAGAAGTGTGCCCAACACGCGAAGATATCGAAGTGGCAAAAGAAGTGGCTGCGTATCTCCAAATCTCATTTTTCACCTTTGACTACCGAGATGAGTATGAAGAAAAAGTTTTGAACTATATGTATGAGGGCTATAAAAAATGAATTACCCCCAATCCTGATATCATGTGTAATAGTGAAATCAAATTTCGAGTGTTTTTGGATGAAGCACTCGAGCTTGGATTTGATGCGGTTGCTACAGGGCATTATGCAAGGATTGTAGAGAGCGCTCTCGAATGAGACCGGTCTCATGGCTATAAACTCCTCAAATGAGTAGATACAAATAAAGACCAAAGCTACTTTCTTGCATGACTTTCACAAGAGCAGCTTTCAAAAGCACTCTTTCCAATTGGTCATTTACAAAAACTAGAAGTACGAGAAATTGCTCGCAAAGCTGGGCTTCCCAATGCAGAGCGAAAAGAATCCCAAGGAATTTGTTTCGTCGGAAAAGTCGATATGAAAGATTTTTTGCAGAAAAAAATTCCAAACTCACAGGGAGATATTGTCGATATCCACTGAAAAACCTTAGGAAAACATAAAGGGATATTTTATTACACGATAGGACAGAGAAAAGGACTCGAAATCGGAGGACTTCCAGAACCCATTTTTGTGATGAAAAAGGATATCAAAAATAATAGACTGATTGTAGGATACGGAAAAGACGAGGAATTATTTTCTGACACTCTGTATATTGATGAACTTCATTTTCTCGCAGATACAAAAATACTTCCGAAGAAGTGTAGTGCAAAAATACGCTATAGACAGACAGATCAAGTATGTGAGATACGAGACCGGTCTCATGAAACTGGTCTCCCAGGAAGATACGAAATTAAGTTTGAAACTTCACAGCGAGCGATTGCTGCAGGCCAAATTATTGCGCTGTATGATGGGGATGAGTTGTGGGGGAGTGGTATTATACTCGCATAAACTCATCCGCAAGAAGAGTAAGAGCATAGAGATGATCCTTCATTTCACATTCTAAAGTTTTTCTATCATCTTCATCAATATCTATTTCTTGAATGTATCAACTATCATATATTATTTGGAATATTTGAAATATAATCGGTGGAGTATATTCAGGTCATTTATCACTCATATCTATAAATGATTGAGCTTGAGCATCATCTAATATGTCGTACTCTGCTGCAAGAAATATAAGATTTTTTATATCATAATGAGCTAATTCTTCTCATATTTCACTCATATTTTCTAGGAGAATAATTCATTGGTACAAATGTGATAAAAGAGGATATAATTCTTCATCAATAAATGTATCTAAAGCATCTTCATCTGCGTCTCCTTCTGCAAGAATAGTATCAATTTTTTCCCTTGTTGTCTCTCTTTGTTTTCTCATTAATCTATCATAGTATTGATAGAACGCTTCTTTTATAATACTATCTGGTAATTTTTGAACTCAAAAAATTTTTGTATGAATAATATGACCGAGAGTTCATTCTATATCATCTGTTCAAATAGCATGTATAAGTTCGTCCTGAGTCAGAATATTTTTTCTTCGTAATAGATTGAGATAATCATCCAATAAGCTTGCATTTTC
>JAMIGJ010000068.1:0-34934 GCA_035905775.1 Candidatus Altimarinota bacterium | reverse complement strand
GTATTTTTTCTTGTTCTTTTTTTAAAAAAACTTCATCTTTTCCAAAGAGATTTTCTCCTCGTAGGAGGATATCTCGAAAAACAGTATCGATGCGTGTTTGGATATCCTTATAAAACCCCTCTTCACATTGCAGGAGAAATGAATCTGCCTGACAGTATTGAGTCAGCATCTTTTTTTCTCGCAGAGCTGTATCACTGCCTATTTTTAAGGTATAAGAATTCTCTGGAGTAAATATTTTTTGAGATCATATCTGTGTATGTCGCAGAGATATATGAGTTGGAGTGATATCTCTAAGGGATCCAGAAAAAGAAAATCAGAGTTTTTGTCCACGATAATATTTTGTTTTGAGTTCTGCTTTGAGTTCTGGACTGATAGTATTACTTCACAAAAATATATCATTTTCAGAAAGTAATATCACATTTTGACTCTCTTTTTGAGAAAGAAGAAGACATTTTTTTTCTCACAGTGCTATCATATCTGCAATGTAAGGGCTTTTTAAAAGCTCCTTACAGCCTGCATATTCCCCAATATATTCCTCTGACTCCTGCGCAAAACTCGTCGCGCAAGAGAAAAAGAAAACGCACAGAAGGAGAAATATTTTGTTGAGCATATTATTTTTTTGGAAAAGTAAGGGTAATTTTGGTTCCTACATTGGGTGTGCTCTCAAGATGATAGGTGTAGCGATACATTTCACAGATTTTTTGTACCATCGCAAGCCCCAGTCCAAATCCTTCTTCCAGGTTTCGATGTTCTTTCACTCGATAAAATCTAGACCAAATCTTTTTTTGTTCTTTTTTCGGGATTCCTATTCCAGTATCCTCGATACTGAGAGTATTTACTGCAAGCGTAACAAGAATCTTTCCATGTTCTTTGTTATATTTGATGGCATTTCCGATGAGGTTACTTAAGAGAATTTTTAAGTGGCCATGATTTCCCAACACTTCAAGATTTTGCCCCTTGAGTGTCAAAGAAATATGCTTTTCTCGCATTTTTGGGAGATACTCTTTTCAGATTTCCGTGACGATATCTGCGAGATTACAAGATTCGGTTTGTGTCTTTTTACTCATTTGTGAGAGAGAGCGCAGCGCAGAGATGAGTTCTCCTGCTTTTTGTGTTTCAGACATAATCTCATCCAAGAGCTGAGAGTCATACTGTTTGATTTCTTTCATGAGATTTCCTGATGATTGGATGACTGCAAGTGGAGTTTTGAGTTCATGCCCTGCATTATCGATAAAGTACTCCATTTCCTGCATATTTTCCTCTACTGGTTGAAGTATCTTTGATACGATAAAATAGGATAAAATATTCAAAAAAATCCAGACTACGATTAAAATCAGAGAAAAATAGAGAATATCTTTTCAAAACTGAGAGAGAGGGTACTCTATTTCCTCCAGGGCCACGATAAAGATATCAGCAGTGAGTTGCTGACGCAAAACCATAAAATCTCCGATTTTTCCGAGAGTTTCAGGAGCAGATTTGAGTGTCTCCTCAGAGATCTTAGAAAAAGGAACTTCATTGTGAAAGAGAAGTTTTCCAGAAGTTTCAAAGAGAGCAACCTGTTTGGAGAAAAATGGAAATTCACTTTGAACGGGTTCAAAATTGAGACTCTGCTTTCCGGTGAGATAGGGATTACTTTCGATGCTCGCATCGGGATTATTCCATAGCGTTTCGATACTTTCAAGAATTTTTTCTATTTCTTGCTCTTCCTGACTTTGTTCAAAACTTTGTTCTTGTTCCTGTTGTTTTTTCTCTAAAAATCACAGTATTTCTTCTTTTTTGATAATAATTTCTTTTTGAGTGAGGGTAAGACTTTTTTTATGTGCTTGTTCTCAGGAGAAATATTTAAATCCCAAAAAGACAAACATCACCAAAAAAGTGAGCCCGATAATCGAACTGGAAAGTATCAGTGTGAGTTTCTTTTTTCGTGTTTCGAGGATATTATTCATAGTCTTCATTGAGAAAATATCCACTTCCTTTTCGAGTGAGGATGATATCCTCTCCGAGTTTTTTTCTCAGATATCCGACATAGACATCGACCGTTCGAGAAAAATAATAATTTTCAAATTCTCCCCACACTGCTTCATAGATACTGGCTCTATCACAGACTTTCCCTTTATGTTTGAGGAAATATATTAAGAGTTCAAATTCTAAATGAGGCAGATAAATATTTTTTGCATGTTGGGTATCAGTGACTTGTTTTTTCTCCAGTGAGATTTTGTATTTCCCGAGCATGAGAGTTTTTTCTTCGTCTTTTTTTGATCCACTTCTTCGCAAAACACTCTCTATACGCGCTATCAATACCTCATAATCAAAAGGTTTCGAGACATAATCATCTGCTCCAAGCTTGAGCCCTACAATCATATCTTCGTCACTGTCTTTACTCGTGAGAAATATTACGGGAATCTGATTTCCTGAGCATCGGAGTTTTTCTAAAAATTCTATTCCACTCATCCCTGGAAGATGGATATCAAGCAGTATGAGAGAGATATCATTTTTTCTTTGTAATGCAATTTCTCCATCCTCAGCACTCAAAACATGTATCACAGAAAAATCCTTGAGCTCGAGATAGCGAGCGATATTTTTTCCAAGCGTCAGAGTATCTTCAATCAGGAGGAGTTTCTGCATAGTTTTTTTGAGAAATATGTAAGGAAATTATAGCACTTTTTTTATTTTTTTACAATACTATATACCAGTGTAAGAATTATGTAAGAAAATAGTATGAAAAATATATTTTTTCTTACAAAAACTCTATATACTCTGTGTAGATTCTCGGTACAAAATTTATTTTATTATTTTCGTATATGAAAAAATCTCTTGTTTACATTATGTTCATGCTGTTATTCGCTCTCGTATCTTGTGGAACTCAAGAATTCCCAGTTGAGAATATTGAAACTCCTGTTGTACAAAACCCAGTTTCACAAGAAGTACAAAATATTTCAGTGGAAGAACCAATTCTCTCTGAAATTACATTTGAAGATGATAATTTTATAGTGCAAGGTGGAGAACTCTATTTTAAAAAGAAAGATAAGGTTGAATACAAATATGTAAAACATAGTGATTCAGAAGGTGCTTATGCAAGATGAGATATTGTAGATAGTCTGATTTCAGATACTTATAAGTGATATAATCTTAATAGTGATGAATCATATACTGTGACTATGTATGGTACTTGAATTATACTCCAAAAAATAGATATAGATGATGTATGAAATTTTAAAACTATTCTAGTATCTGATGCTTACAATCTGGATGAATATAAAAAATATTATAAAGAAGAATATTTAGATCCAATCAATGACGAAAACTGAAATTCTTGATATATTGAATATATATGATGAGAAGATGATAATAATTACTATAAAATAAAAGAAAAAAAATATTCATGTTTATGAGATACATTTTCATGTAGTTGAGAGACAGAACTTGAAATCATTAAAAAATAATACCTTTTAAAAACTATAATTTCGTACCTTTAACTTTTCTCTTATGAAAAAAATACTATTAGTTCTTCCAGCTCTTCTTTTGATTTTAGTATCTTGTAATAAAAATATTTCAGGTACTTTTTCTGAAGATTTTAAAGAATCAACTTGATCCCTTTCTCAATCAGGATCTGAAATACTTTCGTGAGTATCTCTTTCGGATGAACTGGAGAGTATTCAAGAATTTTCCCTCGCTGAAGCTGCAAAAAAACTGGAACAAAATCTTAATGCTCCAGGGAAAACATGGACTTGAGTTTTAACTGATGAAGAGCAAAAATGAATCAGAGTATGGATGAAAAACCATATTTGAGAGATTTCTACTGAAAATAAACTGAAGATCTGAGAAAGAGATTATATCTTTGGTATTGCAGCTACGACATGGGAGTATACTGATGGAAATACAGAAGAAAAAATGTTTTATCCAGGTCTTAATGGACAATTAGAAATTGATTCTGGATGGACTTTTATGATGCGAGAAAGAAATAATACCATAGAACTCGTAGATATCTCAAAACATCTTTATGGAGAATATAGTTTCACAAAAGAGTGAGAAAATATGTTTTCGCATACTTCCACCTTTTGAGATGCATGTTTTTACGCTGCTTCGAAGAGATTTTATAACGAGAAAAATGAACTCATTCATACTCTATGAATAGGTGACTCTTGTGGAACAAGCTATATTTCTGTAAAAGAAAAGTTTTTATGAATTATAAACTTTCAAACAGGAATAAAAAATTTGTTTCAGGCAGATGATGTGTTTATTTTGTATCCAAATGATTCAGATACAAAATATTTACAAGTATGAGAAAGAATTTTATGATTTTCTGATATTGATACTCGATATTTTTCACATATTTCTGACTTTCGTATTCCATTTACAAATGGTGATACAAAAACACTTTCTTTTTCTGATATTGATAGTATGAATGAACATTTTAAAAAATGAGTTGGTACTCAAGCATATTACCCACTTCTTGAAATACGAAATTTCAATCCTGAAAATAAACTATTCTTTCTTAAGGTTTCAAAAAATGCTGTAGGCAAAGTTATAGAAGCAAAACTTCCAAGTTTTGGAAAAAAATTAAGTGTAAAAAGCTGTAAAAATAATAGCTCAAGTGAATATGATATTCCATATGAAATACAATCATACAAAGTAACGAAAAATTCTGATGGAGAAGAAATCTCAACATTTCGATATACGATAGATTCAAAATATGGAAATGACTGTGATATACCTTATATTTTTGAATGAGAATCTGAAAATTGAAAAGTATATTTTCCCTTAGTGATACCAGAATAAATAGTTTTTTTAGGGTACTAAACTTTAACTTCTTACTTTTAACTTTTCTCTTATGAAAAAAATACTCTTTGTTTTCTCAGTTCTTCTCTTCCTCTCAAGCACGACTTTCGCAGCCACAGAGCAGGACCAAAACGCAGCAAACTTCTTGGCTACAAAAAATATCATCGCAACATCCTCTGACTATAAACTCGACTCGACTATCACTCGACGAGAAATGCTCAAGGTGATGATGAATCTTTCAGGAAAACCTATCTCAAAAATTTGTACTGGAAAATTCAAAGACCTTCCGAGCTCAGATTGGGGATGTAAATATGCAGAAGCAGCCCTTGCAAACGGATATATCTCTGCAAATAGTTATTTTCGACCAAACGATAGTGTAACGAACATTGAAGGACTCAAGATGGTGATGCAGGCACGAGGAATTCCAAAAGCTACTGTGTATCTTTGGTGTTTTGAGGATTGTACTATTACAAAATGGGAAGATACATACATAGAAGGATCGAAACAGTATAATCTTATAGATATAGGATGATTATTTTCGCTCGAAGATAATACATCTTTTAAGGAATCAGATAAGGCACTTCGTTCTGATGTTTTTACAATTGCAAGCAGAACATTTGATAGTTATAAAAATAATACTTCATATTGGAGACTCTTTGAAAATAATAACTTTACGATTTCATATCCTGAATATTGGGTTTATTTAAATATTAAAGACGGATATTCTGGTGAGTTTACCAATGATTTTAGTTTTTGAAGAATCAGTAGCTTTCAAGGAGGGTTTGAATTTTGAGTTTCAAAAACAGACATGAGTTTTGAGGAGACTGTTTCTCAAATAGGAACACAATTTTCAGATAGAAAAGTCACATATCAAGATGTGGTGACAAAAGCTGGATTAAAATGAAAAATGGCGATTATCACTACAGCAGAAGTTCCAAATTGGATTTCAAAAACGGTATTTTTTGAAACAAAAACTGGAAATTATAGTATATGAAATGGAGCAACAGAAAGTGAATATTTTGAAGATTTTTATAAAAGTTTTCAAATAAAATAATCTCGCAATTTTTCAAAAAATACTATACTACACATGTATAGTATTTTTTTATTTTTCCTCTTATGTCTGCATACACCACAGTGACCCATACTTCTTGGTTTTCTCGTATCAAGTCTGCTTTTGCAGGACTTATCATCGGTCCGATTTGTATCGTTCTTGCGGTGTGGCTTTTGTGGTACAACGAAGGTCGAGCTGTAGAACGCGCTCAGGACCTCAAACTTGGAGCAAAGCTCGTCCAAGAAATCCCAGCTGATACCTACAATGCGCAAAATGATAGTAAACTCGTACATATCTCTGCTCCGATAGTTGGAGAAGAGTTGCGAGATAGCACTTTTTGAGTGACTCTTTCAGGAGCGCTTCTCGAACGTAGGGTAGAGATGTACCAATGGAGCGAAAAAGAATCTACTCAAACCAAAGAAGATTTTGGAGGAGGTACTACGACCACGAAAACCTATAGCTATGAAAAAGTTTGGAGTGAGAAGCTGATTGATACTTCTCGATTTGCAGAACAGGGAAAATACAGCAATCCAACTCAAATGATGTATAGTGCTAAAGATTTTCAAGACAGTGAGTTTAGCCTTGGAGTGTTTCGTCTGAGTCAGGATCTTTTAAACTCTCTTCCGACAGGGAAGACTCTGAATCTCGGGTCTCAAATATTGACTCTCGGGACAGGTATGACCCTTCAGGGAGATACTATTTTTATAGGAAAAAATCCCACAATTCCAGAAATAGGAGATATGAGAATCAGCTATAGAGTGCTTGAAAACGGAGAAGTACTTTCAGTGATAGCAGCCCAAAATCCAGATGCAGTTTTGAGTCCCTATCAGGCAAAAAATAAAACATTGGAGCGTATCTCTCTCTGAACATATACGGCACAAGAGATGTTTTCACAGATGCAAACAGAAAATAAATTTTTGACTTGGGGGCTGAGAGTAGGAGGACTTCTCTTGATGTTTATAGGGTTTTCCGCATTTTTTGCGATTCTCCCAATTCTTTGAGCGCTTGTTCCATTTATCGGAAAAGTGATCGGTTTTGGTACTGGATTTATCGCACTCTTACTCACACTTGCTCTTGGAGGAACGGTGATTATCCTTGCATGGATTATGGCACGACCTCTCTTTGCGATAGGAGGTGCTATTCTCCTCATAGCACTCTTAGTATTTCTCTGGAAACAAAAGAAATCCGAGTGAGATACTATACAAACTCCAACACCGACCATATAAAATAACAAACAAAATATGAATTTCGAACTCAAACTTGGACTGCATTCAAGCGAAAAAGACCACTGCGTGATGACCGGAGGAACTCTCAAGGTGGATAAAGAAGTACATTTTGAGTGACCAGCGCAAGTCTATACTTTTGCGCTGGAACTCTTTCCAAAGAGCAGCGATGATACAGCGTTTCATAAAGGGATGCATACCAATGAACATCTGCTTGCCTACAGTAAAGAGACGGGAAGTGTGCGTGCGAGTATCGAGGAAATCGATCCAAGCTTTAACGGAAAATGGATTCTCGATGTTTCTCCCTATCGTTTTCCAAATGGAAATTTTGGATTTCGAGTGACTTCACTTCGTGATATTTCTGACGAAGTATTACAACAAATTTTTACACTTTCGATACAGAAAGCTCAAAACTATCTTACAGATATGCGTGCAGGGAAATGAGATGTAGAATGATTTCTCGGAGTTCCATTTGCGCAAGCAGCACAATGTGGACAGTATAATTTTCATGATCCAGAAGCAGCTCAAACATCACTCAAGCAAATCCCACCAGATATTTCTATCACGAGAAATCATATTCAAGAGAGTGTTTCAAAACTTCTTGTGTGTGACCTGCGTCTACTCAAACCAAAACTCGAAAATCGAGATGATATGACGATGTTTGATCCGTGGGTGAGCTATACGCTTTCTGAGATCATCGAGCAAAAACTCCCAGGACTTCTCGGAAGAAATGCCGTGATTGTCGGAACATTTGGATGTATGACGGGGATGTATCTCTGTGTTTCAGCGGAGCGTGGAGATGAGACAGAAGTGCATCAGATACATGCTGCGATTATGCAGATTCTCTCTGAAATAGATACGAGTACTTGGGATGAATCACAAAAAGCACAAGTGAAATTGGTACTTGAAAACTATAAAAATTTTTGAGGATAAATACTCTCGCAATTTTTTCAAAAAATACTATACTTCAGAGTATAGTATTTTTTATTTTCAAAATATATGTCTTCGCAAAACCTCATCACCTGTCCACACTGTAATCATCAGTTTTCTCTCAGCGATGTGCAAAAGCACGAACTGGAGGAAATGCGTGAAAAGATGAAACTCGAACTCGAAGCTGATGTCAAAAAACGAGCCTTTGCCTGGGCACAAGAAGAGATAAAAAAATCTCAGGAAAAAACTCAAGAAGACCAGCAAAAACAAGCGATCGAACTCGAAGCGCTTCGAAAACGAGATGAAGAAGCGCGCAAAAAAGAAATGGAATTCTTGAAGCAATCTCAAGAGTTTGAAACGCTCAAGAAAAATCAAGAACTGGAACTTGAGAAAGCACGCATGGAAGAACGCAAAAAACTCGAAGCCGAAGTACAAAAACAAGCCGAGGAAAAAGCAAAATTTGAAGAAGAAAAACTCAAACTCGAGTACGAGAAAAAATTTGCAGAAATGCAAAAAAAACTCGATATGACGCAAAAAGCCGTAGAAGAAGCCAATAGAAAAGCTAATCAAGGTTCGCAGCAAATTCAAGGAGAAGTCCGTGAAGATGCGCTCAAAGAACTCCTGTCTGCAAACTTCCCGATAGATATCATCTCGGATGTCGAAAAAGGAATCAAGGGAGCCGATGTCGTGCAAGAGGTACGCAATGAGTTTGGACAATCTGTCGGGATTATCGCGTGGGAATCAAAAAATACCAAAGCATGGTCAGACTCGTGGGTCGAAAAACTCAAAGAGGATAGACTCAGAGTCGGTGCAGGTATTTCGGTCATCGTTTCCGCGACGCTTCCAGCGGGACTCACTCGTTTTGGACTTTATAAAGGTATCTGGGTGACGGACGCAGAGTCCGTGCTTCCGCTCACCATCGCACTTCGCGCGCATATGATCGAGATGAGCAAGGTGCGAAACTCGCTTGCGTGAAAAGACCAAAAGATGGAAGTACTCTATAACTATCTCATCTCTCCAGAGTTCAAGGCAAAGATAGAAAATATCGTGGAAGCATTCTCCTCTATGAAAGACGATCTCGACCGAGAAAAACGAGCGATGGAAAAGATGTGGTCTGCACGCGAAAAGCAGCTTGGTCGCGTCATTGATAATACTGCGCGTCTGTATGGGGATATGCAGGGGCTTATCGGTTCCAAGCTTGGGACAGTGGAGTATTTGGAGTTAGGAGGGGGAGAGTAGATTTAAATTTTATATATAATTATTAACTAATATGGCAAAAAATATTGAACCATCTTTAAAAACTATTTGAAATTATCTTAAGCTTTCTCAAGATGCTTTTTTTGTAATACCTGAATATCAAAGATGATATTCATGGAGTATTGATCAATGTGATAAACTGATTCAAGATATTGAATTATATATAGAAAATAGACAGATAAAGGATGATTATTTTTTTGGTACTGTTATTATTGATTGCTCATCAGATAATAGTATTTTCAGTCTTATTGATTGACAACAGAGAACAACAACTTTTTTGCTTCTTTTAAAAGCTATTTTATTACGATTAAATATTGTAATAGAAAAAAATCCGAAGGATGATGATTCTGAGGCACTTCTTGCATGACTGAATTCAAATAGAAATTCAATTATAAAAATACTTTATAAAGTTGAAGATGAAGATATTCCAGCAATTAAAAAGGATTCTTCAAAAATGAAATGAATTATAATTTTAAAAAATAATTCAATTAATGAATTATATCCTAAAGAAGTTTCTCTCATTTTAGAATCGAATAGTTTTCAAGAAGCAGAAAACAATGTACATAAAATACCTCGAAAACAGAAAGATAATAAATATACAAAACACTTTAAAAATTTTAAATTTTTTATTGATTTTTTATCACAAAAAAGTGAGTCAGAATTAAACGTATTTGCAAAAACAGTATTGAATAAATGCCAAATTATTGAAATTCGAAGTTGGCAAACAGAACAAGCAATTACTATGTTTAATTCATTAAATTCAACAGGACTTCCACTTTCTGATTCAGATATTATATCAGCACAACTATTTTCTAATGCATGATCCCAAAAGGATGAGTTTAATATTCTTTGGAAAGAAGTAAATACAATGGCTGAACAACTTGCAAATAAAAAGATTACAAATATTGATTGAATTCTGCAGCAATATATGTATATGAATCGTGCAATAAATAAAGATTACATAAAAACTTGAACTCCTGATGTTACAACTCCGTGACTCCGAAAATATTATATAGATATTGAAAAACAACTTTTAGATAGCCCTATTCTTCTGAGTCAAAATTTCAAAAAAATTACAATTATTTGGGATGTAATAAAAGACTATGCAGTAGTAAAACTTCTTTTAAGGTTTAATGAAAATGCAAAACTTTATTTAATAAGTTATCTTTATCGTTTTAATCCTGAACAAATGAGAGAGGTAGATGTTGTAAAAATATCTGAATGCTTCATAAAAATTTTCACTATATTAGAACTTGTTGAAACTTGATATTCAAGTAAAAATTTTAAGACTTTTTTATTTGGTATAAATATTCAACTTGTTGATTCCAATATACATATTTCATATATCGATGAAATATTTAGAAATCATATTATATCAAACTGGAATTCTGAAAATTTAAAAATAGCTCTTTGAGAATATGAAAATAATATTTTGGTATATTTGAACGAATATCTTTATGCGAAGAAAAAATGACATAGCTTTGATTTTTCTGAAAATACAAATGTTGAGCATATCATGCCAGCAAGTTGAAGAAATATTGATGCAATAAGAGAGAATGCTGGAATTAACGATATGCAAGAATTTCAAGCTATAGTAAACTCACTTTGAAATAAAATTCTTTTGGAAGAAGATATTAATAAGTCTATTAGTAATGAGTGGTTTCAAACAAAAAAAATACATACTATTGAAAATAAACGTTGATATAGAAATAGTAATTTTTGAATCGCTTCTCATCTTTCAAATTTTCCAAAAGATACTTGGGAAAAACAAGATATTTTGAATGCTACTGAAAAAGCAAGTAATAGAATTCTTGAATTTATTTTTTCATAGTAGAACTTTGAAAATTATATTGAAGTAGAAATTGAATAATCTTGCCCTAAAATTCCTCCTATGAATCCTCGCAAACCCAAGCAAAACAAGTTTTAGCCATGCACTCGCTGAAAAGCCTATAGAGACGCTGCATCGAAATATGCAGACGAGATAACACTCCTAGATCTCTATGATATTGATCAAGAATTCTTGAGCTATGAATCCACGACTGTGATGAAAGCAGGTAATCATAATGGAGGTGCAAAACAAAAGATGATACAACAACTTCTTTTGGAGAGTGACCACTATGTGTTTATATTTCCTGTATGGTGGGCTAGTATGCCAGCAATACTGAAAAACTTTTTTGATGTCAATTTTTCTGCTGGATTTGCCTTTGAGTTTGTGAGTGGGAAGGCTATGCCCAAGAAACTTCTTGCTGGTAAGACTGCCGAACTCATCTATCATAGTGACGCTCCAGCCTTTCTCTATAAATGTCCACTTTTATCGGGAATCAATATTCGCAAACATATCGCAAACTCGATTTTGGGATTTTGTGGAGTGAAGACGACGAAAGTCCTTGCTATCGGAGGACTTCGAAATAAAAGCGAAGCAGAAAAAAAGAAGATACTGGAGAAAGTGAGAGGATAAAAATTCTTTTTTCGCTCATTTTTTGCAAATCTTATATATTTACATATAATTATACGTAATATTTTACTCTAAATATTATACTTATGCTTTCAGAACAATGTATATCCGTTTCAGAACTTGCAAAAAATGCATCTGCGATTGTAAAACGTGCAAAAACCAAATGAGTGCAATATGTGTTTGTGAATAACAAACCACAGGCAGTCTTGCTTGATATCGATATGTTTGAAAAACTTGATATTGATCCTGATTTTCTCACTCCTCAGGATATAGAAGCGTATCATGAGACAAAGGTAGATTTTGATGCTGGAAAAGATATTTTTAGTCTTGAAGAACTCGAAGCAAAGTATGCAAAAAAAATATAATATAAAAATCCATAAACGAGTTGATAAATTTCTAGTGAGTCATCCTGAAATGCAAAAACCATTTTTTCAAGCACTACATGTTCTTGCAGAAGATATACATACTCGAGAAATTGATATCAAAGCTCTTTCATGACTTTCCGGAAATCATTATCGTTTTCGTATCGGAAAATATAGATTTCTTTATGAGGTGTTAGAAGATACCATATGTATCTTTGTCTATAATGCTGGAAGTCGCTGAGATATCTATAAATAAATTTCGCAAAAACTCACTTGTACAAACGTGAGTTTTTTTGTATACTTTCCAAGTATTTTTTAGCTCATACATGTTTTATGAAAAAAACAAAAATCATCGCAACGCATGGTCCCGCTCTCAGAGGCGAAGCAGATTTACAAGCTCTCTATGATGCAGGTGTGAATGTCATCAGATTCAATTTTTCCCATGCACAGTATGAGAGCGTGAGAGAAGTACTGACTCTCATGCGAAAAAATAATCGTTCTGGGAGAACGGCTCTCTCGATGCTTCTCGATACCAAAGGTCCAGAAATCCGAACCTGAGATTTGAGTCAAAAACAAGCATATAAAAAATGAGATACTTTTAAACTTTTTGTGAATCTTGAAGTTTTTGTCGAAGATGGAACTTCGCTCTTTTGTGACTACCCCTATCTCGCTGCAGATGGATTTGAGGGGCAGATGATCGAGATAGACAGTGGACTCTTTCAAGTAAAAGTCCTCAAAATTCATGATGATTTTCTTGAAGTTGAGGCTCAAAATGATGCAATCATCGGGAATAGACGACACGTCAATCTCCCAGGAATCAGACTCAAAATGCCAGGAATCACTGATAAAGATAAGCAAGATGTAAAATTTGCAGTGGAAGAATCGATGGATTTTATCGCACAGAGCTTCGTACGCAGTGGAGAAAATATTCGTGAACTCCGAGATTATCTCGAAGAACTTGGAGCTCCACATATCAAGATTATTGCAAAGGTAGAAAACCAAGAAGGGATAGAAAATATTTCTGAAATCATCCGTGAAGCAGATGGGATTATGGTCGCTCGGGGAGATCTCGGGATTGAGGTTCCGATCGAAAAACTCCCAAGCTATCAGGCTCAGATCGTTCGTGAGACGCTTGCTGCGGGGAAATTTACGATTATTGCGACCCACCTTTTAGAATCGATGATCGAAAATCCATTTCCCACTCGCGCAGAGGTGAGTGATATCTATAACTCTGTCATGCAGCGAAGCGACGCAGTCATGCTCTCGGGAGAGACGGCAGCTGGGAAATATCCCCTCAAATCCGTGCAGGTGATGAGTGCAACGATTATAGAGGCAGAAAAAAATATTACGGTTTTGCATCCTACCTACTCTAATGACGGACTGACTCCTCGTGATATCGAGAAAAAGTCTCTCATTAAGTCTGCGATGTATTCTGCAGAAGAGTTATGAGTACAAGCCCTTTTTATCTTTACCAAATCTGGAAAACTGGCACGTCTTGCAAGTGCCTTTCGTCCTCATCTTCCCATCTATGCCTTTACTCCCAACTTAAGCTCTGTTGCCTATATGAATATCCTCTATGGGGTAAAACCCTATTTACTGGAGAAATGGGATAGTGATTTTGTAGGAAATGTTTCAGATGCTATAGAGATATGTAAGCAAGAAGGAGTGTTACATGTAGGAGAGAGGATTATGCTTGTCAATGATTTGAGAAAAAAAGGGAAAGAAGTACCACTCATAGAACTGGTTGAAATAGTCTAGTTGATTTTTTTCGGAGATTTTTTATACTTACTTGGTATATATTTATTTTTTAGAAACAAAAGTATGATACTTTCAAATATGGATTATCTTCCTGGGAAGGAAATTGTAGAATTTTTTGGACTTGTAAATGGTTCAACGGTACGATCAAAACATGTAGGTCGAGATATTATGGCAGGATTTAAAAATATTCTTGGAGGAGAACTCAAAGGATATACCGAACTCCTCAACGAATCTCGAAAAGAAGCGATTGCTCGTATGGTCGCAGAAGCAGAAGCTGCAGGAGCCAATGCGATTCTTAATATCCGATTTTCGACTTCTTCGGTGGCAAATGGAGCTTCAGAGATTTATGTCTATGGAACAGCTGTAAAAATCTAATCACTCTTTTATGGATCTTATTATTATCATCGCGATTATTGTAGCCTGATATTTTTTCGGGAGACGTGCGGAAAAAAAACACTATGCTTCGATACAAGCTCGAGAAGAACAGTATAAAAGTATTATCATCCTCAATGATACTGATGTGAAACATGAATCTTTTTCGGTACACAAAGGGATGTTTGTGAGTGAAGGTGTTGCGATAGCACTCGATGCCTTTAAAAATTTTCTTGCTGCGATTGTAGGAATACTCGGAGGAAGAGTGCGATCATATGAAAGTCTGATCGATCGAGCTCGTCGAGAAGCAGTCCTCCGACTCAAGGAAAAGGCACACGAAGGAGGATATAATGCCCTTGTGAATCTCCGACTTGAAACTTCAACCATAGGAGGAAATACCAAGAAAAAAGGTGCAAGCGCGGTAGAAGCTCTTGCCTATGCTACAGCTATCTCCTATGAATCATGAAAATAACTCCTACGCTCCCAAAAGAGAATTATAATGTTTCTCCCGAATCAGAAGAGCGCTATCTCCTCAAATTTGTAGGATATATTTTTGTGTGACTGCTCGGACTCTATCTTCTTTTTTATCTTGTAGCTCTTATTGCTATACGTTTTATCCCTCTTGAGTTAGAACAAAAATGGTTCTCTGGATTTTCTCTTTTTTCAGAAGGAGAAATAGTGTCTCCACTTCCAGAATTTTTACAAGAGCGCTACGCGCATCTGCCGTATGCGATTCAGATACTCGAAGATACAGGTGAGGAAAATGCCTATGCCACCCTTGGAGGAAATATGTTTATCACACGAGAATTCCTAGAGTCTGTAGAATATATTGAAACTCTTGATTTTGTCATCGGTCATGAAATCGCGCATATCGAACATAGGGATATGCTCAAAAGTATGATTCCATCACTTCCGGTACATATCATCCTCTCTGTTTTTTGAGTCCAAGAGCTTTCGAGTGCTTTTCGTGGGATGGTAGAAAATACCTTTAGTAAGACTCAAGAGACGAAAGCAGATTATGCGGGACTTGATTTTGCCTATGAACTCAATGGACATATCTGATGTACTCTGAATTTTTTTGAAGCAGGAAATACACTTACTGATAATATGCTGGAGATGATTTCCACTCATCCGATGACGGCACTGCGTATCGAAAGAGCAAAAAAATATGCAGAAAAAATGAATTATACAGAAGGAGAGTGTACTGCTTATACAGATGATCAAACAGAAAATACGCAAGATGAATAGTATTTTTCAAAATATCACGGTAAAAAAATCTTTTCGAAAATCACTTTCCCTGAGAGTGGATAGAAACGGAGTGATTCAAGTAAAAGCTCCATTTTTTGTGACGAAGAAACAGATAGATATATTTCTTGAAAAACATGCAGACTGGATTGCAAAACAGCAAGAAAAACTTCTAGTAAAACTCTCTGAAAGTGAGATTGTCGATCTAATTTCTCGGGCAAAAACATATATCTTTCCGAGAGTACAGGAACTTGCTCTGATTCACGGATTTAGTTATGAGAAAATTCGTATTACTCGAGCACAAACCCGTTGGGGAAGTTGTAGTAGTCGTAAAACGCTCTCTTTTTCTTATAGGCTGATGCAATATCCAAAAATATGTATTGATTATGTGATTATTCATGAACTCTGTCACCTACGTCAGATGAATCACTCTGCAAAGTTTTGGAACGAAGTAGAGCGTATTATGCCAGAGTATAGAGAGGCAGAAAAAATCTTGAAAGATAGAATATTTACTTGCTAGTTTTTTTGAAAAAAATATTGCAATCTGTGAGATTTTTCTATTATTATTTTCACTTTATTTATAATTATTTTCATAAGAAATGGAAAGTGACCTTGAACCTCCCGTCTGTATCAAGCAGGCTAGAGATACTGATATAGATGAACTGATGCGAGCACTTGATGAGGGGGCAGAAAAATGATTTCTGAAACAAAGAACGAGAAAAACTGTTTTAGAGCAAGTGAGTCAGTATTATAAACTTGAAGTAGCAAGAAAATTAGCCTGATGTTTTCAACTTATACCAGGAAAAGAAGAACAATGACAGATAGAGTATATCGAACTTTGAGCAGTACTTCTATGTCTTCCAGAAACTTGGGATTCAAGAAATATCCGAGCAAGACTTATACATGAAATGGTTCTTAAAGCACAACAAACTGCAAGAGATCAGAGTATGAGACTTATTTCTATTACCAATCATGAAAGCCTTATAAAAAGATACGAATGATTTGGAGCACTAGATGCATGAATCATATTTCCTGAAAGAAAAAACCTTTCTCCACATAAAACTCTTTTTGAATTTCCAGTGAATTAAAATCATTACGAGGAGATTTTTTTATAAAAATATTTGCAATTCAAATACTAGCACATATAATATATATATGCTAGTATTTGATAATACAAAAAATATATGAATATACCAAATCAATCACAGACTCAGTCTGATACGAGGACTCCTCTTCAAAAGTTTGGAATCGATCTTATAGAGCAAGCAAAAGCTGGAAAGATAGATCCAGTGATAGGTCGAGAAGAAGAGATTCGTCGCACGATACAAATCCTCTCTCGTCGTACCAAGAATAATCCCGTACTCGTTGGAGAACCTGGAGTCGGAAAAACCGCGATTGTCGAAGGAATTGCCCTGAAGATACTCGAGCGAGAAGTCCCAGAAAATCTTCTCTGAAAAAAAATTATTACCCTTGATATGGGGGCTTTGATTGCAGGAGCATCTTATCGAGGAGAGTTTGAAGAGCGTCTCAAATCCGTGATGCAAGAGGTAGAGAAATCTGATGGAGAAATCATCCTCTTTATCGATGAGATTCATACGATTGTTTGAGTCTGAGCTGCAGAGGGACAGGCAGACGCAGGAAATCTCTTGAAACCTGCTCTTGCTCGAGGTCAGATACGAGTTATAGGGGCAACCACGCTCAATGAGTATCAAAAATATATAGAAAAAGATTCAGCTCTCGAACGACGTTTTGCAAAAGTGATGGTCGATGAACCAAGCGCAGAAGAGACGCTTGCGATCTTGCGAGGAGTGAAGCAAAAATATGAGCTTCATCATGGACTTAAGATATCTGATGCTGCGCTTGAAGCTGCGGTCACTCTTTCTCTCAAATATATTTCAGACAGAAAACTTCCAGATAAAGCGATAGATCTCATGGATGAGGCACTTTCGAGTGTGAAACTTTCGACTATCTCAAAACCAGTGGAGCTTGAAAAAATCGAAAAAGAGCTTCGAACGAAAGAGATAGAGTATGAAGCAAAAAAACAAGAAAAAACAACCCCAGTAAATATTCTCGATCGTTTAAAAAATGAGATTTCTCATCTCAAGGGAGAGTATGCAGAGATAGCATCTCTCTGGAAAGAGCAAAAAGAAGCACTCGAAACCATACGAAATGGAAGAGGAGAAATCGAAAAATTGAAGATTCAAGCACAAGGATACGAACGAGAGGGGAATCTCTGAGAGGTTGCTCGTATTTTATATGGAGTGATACCAGAAAAAGAAAAAAAACTTGCAGAAAGTGAAGTATTTTTACAAGATATACAAAAAAATGGAAAAAGTTTTTTACGTGAGCGAGTAACGGAGGATGATATTGCAGCTGTGATTTCAAAATGGACGGGAATCCCAGCTCAAAAACTTCTCGAAAGTGAAAAAGAAAAACTCCTGCATCTTGAAGATATGCTTGCAAAGCAAGTCGTAGGACAAGACTCAGCAATTTCTGCAGTAGCACATGCGATACGCAGGGCTCGAGTAGGTCTGGCTGATGCCTCAAAGCCTCTTGCGAGTTTTCTCTTTCTTGGTCCAACAGGAGTCTGAAAAACAGAAACCGCAAAAGTGCTTTCTGAGATTCTCTTTGATGATAGATCTGCGTATATACGCATTGATATGAGTGAGTATATGGAAAAACATTCGGTTGCTCGACTCATAGGAGCTCCACCAGGATATATAGGATACGAAGAAGGTGGACAACTCACTGAAGCAGTTCGCAGAAAACCCTATAGTGTTATCCTCTTTGATGAAATCGAAAAAGCTCATAGAGATGTCTATAATATATTTCTTCAAATTCTTGATGATGGACATATTACAGATAGTAAATGACGAAAAATAAGCTTTAAAAATACCGTTATTATTATGACGAGTAATGTTGTCTATAATGAATTGGATACTTTTTTTAGACCAGAATTCCTCAATAGAATAGACGACATAGTTGTCTATAATGCTCTTTGAAAAAAAGAATTATTGACAATAGTAGACATACTTCTTTGAAAGTTGACAGAACAATTTATAGACAAATGAATAACAATTGTCTATAATAATTCACTGAAAGAGCATATTATTGAAGGGGGATATACTCCTGAATATGGAGCTCGTCCACTCAAACGAGCCATCACTCGTGAAATTATAAATCCTCTTTCTTTTAAAATTCTGTCTTGAGAAATAGTTTCAGGAGAAAGCTATGAAATAGGGGTACAAGATGGAAATCTGGAAGTTAAAAAACTCTCGCTGTAGCGAGAGTTTTTTAACTTTGGAGACATATGGAGAAATTCCAGTGAAAATTTACTCCTGGATTTCCTATCTTATAAATAACTCCTCCTATTTTTACTCCATTGACATTAAAGATTTTAAAATAGTATTCTAAACCATCTTTTTCTATATATTCATTCGTCAAAGACATAAAGTTTCCATTTTGCGTGTAGGGAAGAGATAGAGTAGTATTGTCATATATGTTTGAATTGTATCCTAAGAGGTTATATCCCAATGGACATGCTGCAGGTATAGGATAGATCGGGGATCGAGAGTGCACTGCAACAACTCGAATAGGAACAAAATTTCATCCTCCGGTATCAAATACTCACTGATTTTCAAAATATTCGTCTACAATCGTTTCAACAGGATTTCCATCAAGTCCAGTATTTCCAGAAGTAGTTCATTCGTTGGTACTTGTTTGAGTACTTCCTTCTCCATTTCAGTCTGAACTTGTATTACCTCCAGAGCTTGTGCTGGTCGAAGAAGTGCTGGTAGAACTCGTACTTGATGATGTAGAGGTACTTGTTTGTGTTCCACCAGAAGTTGAAGAAGCACTTGTGGAAGTTGTCTGTGTTCCACCAGAAGTCGAGGTCGAAGAGGTTGAACTTGGAGTCCCAGAAGAACTCGTTGAACTGGTAGAAGTTGTAGTTCCTCCAGAACTTGCGCTGGTCGAAGAAGTACTGGTAGAACTCGTACTTGAGGAAGTTGTCTGTGTTCCACCAGAAGTCGAGGTCGAAGAGGTTGAACTTGGAGTCCCAGAAGAACTTGTTGAACTGGTAGAAGTTGTAGTTCCTCCAGAACTTGCGCTGGTCGAAGAAGTACTGGTAGAACTCGTACTTGAGGTAGTTGTCTGAGTTCCACCAGAAGTCGAGGTAGAGGAAGTAGAACTCGGAGTCCCAGAAGAACTTGTTGAACTGGTAGAAGTTGTAGTTCCTCCAGAACTTGCGCTGGTCGAAGAAGTACTGGTAGAACTCGTACTTGTTGAGCTAGAGGTGCTTGTTTGTGTTCCACCAGAAGTCGAGGTGGAAGAAGTTGAACTTGGAGTCCCGGAAGCACTCACCGTTAGAATATTAGTACTTTGATTATTTCAGGGAGCATTTGTATTTTGAGGAGTAATGACCCTTGAAATTTGTGTTGGATTTACGGTTGGAGTGTTATTTTGAGCGAGAGGAGCTTGTGTTTCTCAAGCAGGTATTTGAGCAATATTTTTGGGTTGCGTTTCTTTTATACTTTCGTTTTGATTCGTCGAAGTTTCACTATTTATATTTTGAGATTCAATAGGGTTTCAAGGAATATTTGTATTTTGATTCGTATTTACTGGAGTTTCAGACGGGTTTTGTGCTGTATCTTTTTTAAAAACTCATACTATTTTTTGAAAGATATTTTTCTCTTGTATCTCAACTTCTGCAGTGCTAGAACTATCTTCTTTTGTAGTTTCTGTAGGAGAAATACTTAGAGATTTATTTGTATCTCAAACTATACTTTGAGTATCGAGGAATCATTCTGGACTTTCTTCTGAGAGGGGAATATCGTCAGGAGAAATCTTTGAAATATCTTTTTGATCAACTATTTGCGTGCTTCAAAAAAATACAGGCATATAAGTATAGGAACTCCATACTCCTGCTCCAAACATCAAAAAAATAAGCACACTTACTATTTTATGATCCAAAATACGATACCAGGTATCACGCAATATATCTCAAAGCGTGTACCAGGAACTTAATAACATATCCCAAATTCATCCCATATTTTATCTATATCTAAAATTAAAAGTATCTATTTCTGCTCCCGTATTTTCGAGATACAAAAGCATATTTCCTATATTTTCAAGCCCCCCAGCGACAATATTTTCTTTTTCATTTCCATCGACCGAAAAAACAAGAGTATTTCATAAGGCAGAGAATTTTATATTGATTCCTGCAGTGATGTCTGTGTCACTAATAGTATTGAATACAGAATCCACTCCCGCAAGTCTTCGGGAAATTTCATAATTTCCTTCCCACATCCGTAAAATATAATAATTATCACTATCGATGTATCGCAGGTATACTTCGATAGATCCTCCTGCAAAATCTAAAATCTCAAAATCACTTTCATAGTTTGCTGTACTGACACTTGGATCAGGACTTGGAAAAATATAAGAAGCTGAACCATCATTTTTTCTTAAAACATTGGAACTGATACTATAAGCCCCTGTATTTCCTCAAACTCTCAATTGCCAGCTTCCACTCCCTGTTGTTGGAGCATTTCCTGTAGTGATAAGTATTCCATCAGGTTTATTGAAATGATCTCAAAAAATCTGTTCTGGAAGTGGTGCATCAATTTCGTTTTTCACTACTGGATTAATCATAATTCCAAGTTCTTCAAGATTTTCAAGTGCTTGTTTTTTATATTCTTTCGTATGAGAAGCATATATGAGAGATTCATATTTTTCTAAAGAAGCGAGGGTTTGATAGGAGGTAGAAAGTCTTGCGATATAGAGATCGAGATCATCCATGGTCTCAAGAGTACATCCTGAAAATACTTTACTCAGTTGAAAGCCATTACTGGGAGTTCAGAGTGTTACACTTCCACTATAACTTGCGGGAATATGTGCTGAACCTATGTAACTATAGTTATAATTTTCGTTTTCTTGTAATATATTTCCGACAGGAAAGTCACTGAGAATAATACTGGGACTGGTAAGAATTGAACAGCTCGTATTATGACGTACAAGGATATCTGGAGCGATAAAGTTTCCAAAAGTATGACCTTTGAGTTCATTGCTGGTAAAGGCATATGTTTCGGAAACAAGAGGTATAGTTCCAGAAAAAAGACCAGATTCAAAGGCTCCAGCAAGTTGGTATTTTCTTGTATTTGCGAGAGTAGCATAACTATAGAGATTTCCAGTAATAGGATCTACTGGGATATCAGAAATTCGTTGCACTTTTGAAAATACACCGCTTCCAAAAACTCATTGATACCAGGCAATTCCTCAAGAATAGGTAATGGTACTGAGTTCATCTGGAATAGGATAATGTTCGTGTTTTTGATAATAGAGATCCAGTCAACGTGAAAGAGTTTTCATATCAGTGATACGATTTGAATTTCGAGCGTCTTTCGAATACCCGCGCAAACTGATAAACCCAAGTGTTCCAAGGATAGCGAGTATCGTGATGACGACGATCAGTTCCACAAGAGTGAAGGCATAAGATGATTTTTGTCTCATGAGGAGGGGAATGAAGATGATAGACTCAAAGTACTCTTTTAAAAAGTATACTCTATCATTGAGTGAAAATCAAAATACCAGCTGTTTTCTTGCTAGAAAATATTTTTCTTTATGGAGAAATAGAGTTTTTCTATATAATCACAGTCTTTATATATATCTTTATTTTTATGTTATTTTCAGAATTTTCACTGCTTCCACATATCCAAACAGCCCTGAAAAAACAAGGCTATAGCGAAGCTACTCCTATTCAAGAACAGGCTATTCCTCATATTCTCGCAGGTCGAGATGTCCTCGGGGCAGCTCAAACCGGGACGGGTAAAACCGCAGCTTTTGCTATCCCAACTCTGCAACTGCTCTATCAAGAAGAACAACTCTCTAACGTCACTCACTCTATCCGCTCTCTCATCCTCACTCCAACACGCGAGCTTGCAATCCAGATCGAGGAAAATATCCGAAACTATGGAAATGGGATGGGACTGCGTCACGCTGTTATTTTTGGAGGAGTTTCGCAAGGGACTCAAGTGCAAAAACTCAAAAAATGAGTAGATATTCTCGTGGCAACTCCATGAAGACTTCTGGATCTCATTTCACAAGGATTTATCGACCTCAAACATGTAGAAATATTTACCCTCGATGAGGCAGATCGGATGCTCAATATGGGATTTATCAATGACGTACGAAAGGTGATAGCTCTGCTTCCACAGAAACGTCAAAATCTCTTTTTCTCGGCAACGATGCCCAAAGAAATTCTCCATCTTGCGGATAGTATTTTACAAAATCCAGTCAAGATTGAAGTGACTCCTGTGTCTTCTACTGCAGATACCGTACAACAGGCAGTATTTTTTGTGAAAAAACATGACAAAAAACTTCTCTTGCAGGATATTCTCAAAAATGAAAAAATGACTTCGGTTTTGGTTTTTACTCGTACGAAGCACGGAGCAGATAGAGTCGTTAAAGACCTCGAAATATGATGAATTTCAGCAAAAGCCATTCACGGAAATAAATCACAAAACAATCGTCAAAAAGCCCTTGCAGAGTTTAAATCAGGAGATATCCGAGTGCTTGTAGCAACGGATATTGCAGCCCGTGGAATCGATATCGATGAACTCATGTTTGTCGTAAACTATGACCTCCCAAACGAACCTGAAAGCTACGTACATCGTATCGGTCGAACCGGTCGAGCAGGTCGCGACGGAGTTGCGCTTTCATTTTGTGACGAAGAAGAGTTCGAATATCTGCTCGATATCGAGAAACTCATAGGATTTAAAATTCGTCGTATGGAAGGTCATCCCTATTATATCTCCATCACCGCACCGCTCCCAGCTGCAGTCAAAAAAGCCCTCAATGCAGAAAAGCTCAAAAAACGTCAGAGTTTTCGAAGTGAAAGACCACAAAGAAATGGAAGTTCTCAGAGGAGAGAGAGAAGATAGATTTTAGTGCATACATCTTTCAAAGTACTTTCTAAAAATGGAGAATATTTTTTTGCAAAAATCATATAATAGTATATATTTAGTATATATATTATTTATCTGCGAAGATGAAATTTAAAAGCTCGAAAAAACTCTGGTTCCATATCGACTGCGATAGTTTTTTTGCTGCGTGCGAGGTACTGCGTCATCCAGAGCTGAAAAACAGCTATGTTTGTGTGTGAGGAGATATTATCATCGCTGCAACCTATAACGCGAAGGCTCTTGGAGTGAAGGTTGGGACTCCGATTTGGGAGGCAAAGCGTATCTTGCCTGCAAAGCTGACGCATTATTTTCTCCCAGATATCCCATACTACAGCGAAGTTTCCCACAAACTTATGGACATCCTGCGAGCACAAAGCTGCGAGATAGAGATTTTTAGTATCGATGAGGCTTTTTGTGATATGACCGGAATTCCTGAGTGTTTGGGGATGGATCCGTGGGAGTATGCTACATTTCTCCAGAAAAAAATCCTCGATGAACTCGGGATTTCCGTGACTGTTGGAGGGAGTAATACGCGTCTGCGAGCGAAGATATTTTCCAAACTCAAAAAACCTTTTGCCGTAAATATCTCCCTGAACTGCGACGATATCTCAGAAATATTTTCCGCGATGTCTTTTGAAAAAATCCCCTTTATTGGGTCGAGACTTGCGACGCGTCTCGCGTCCTCTATCCAGACGATAGAGGATTTTCGCAGGGCAAGTTTTTGGTATCATAAACGCATTATCGGAGTTTCTGCAACACGTCTCTGGCTCGAGCTCAATGGAGTCAATGCCCTCTCTTTTGAAAAACATGCCTTTCAAACTCAGCATGGAGCCCTACAAAAAAGTTTCTCGAAAACTCGGAGTTTTAACCATGAAATGACTTCAGATAAGCAGATGCTTTTACGAAAACTCCTGCAAAATCTCGATATCTTTTTTGAAGAACTCTACCATAAAAAATGCGAGATTCGCTCTATCTCTGTCGAGCTTCGCTGCAAGGACTTTTCTCGGGTATCACTTCTCCATGAATTTCCTGATTACACAATCTCAAGGCATGAGATCTATACGGTCGTCGAAGAACTTCTCACGAGGCTCTATGATCCTGATACCATCTATCGAGGCACAGGAGTTCGCACGAGTGATATACGTCTCTTCACTCCAAAACAGCTTTCGCTTTTGGATATATCGGCCCATGAGTTTACCAAAAATATAGCCCTCGAAAGTACGCTTTCGTGACTCAGGGAAAAGTATGGGAAGAGGATGGTGAGAGTGGGAGGGTAGAGTTTATTGACACTGAGACCAGTCAATTGTATCTATATTTACTCCTAAGATAAAGCTCGCTTTTGCACTACACTCTGAAGCGATGCTGAGACTTTCCCATGTACTTTGAGGAAGTTCTAATATATCAGTATCTTTTCCTTGATTATAACTTACCGTGATAGTATATTTTTCGCTTCTTCTTGACTCTCTCTCACTTCCGAGACTATACCCATCTCACTTTAAGGTATATTCTTGCCAATAAGGAGCTGGATTATCCTGATTTTTTCCACCAGTAGGGAGATTTCTTCCTGGAGCCCAATCGTTTATTTGAAAATCAACATACTTGCAACTTTCGGCATTATAATAGCGTACTTTTGTTTCAGGAATACTTCTGCAATCTGTTTGAGTTGAAGGAACACTTCTGCAACTTACTCATCCTCCAGAAGTTCCAGTACAACTTTGAGAATATGTAGTACGTGTCGTACACTCTTGTCGATAATCAATATATGTTTCAGAACTCGGAGTCGTGTAACAATAAGCAGGATTATGATTATATTCTCTGCCAGTACTTCTATAGTATCTCTTTTCTTCTAAAAAATTATAAAACGTATCTGTTTGATAGATGCTTCCGTCAATATCCTCAGCCCAATCAGATTTTGAGAGTCTTTGTACCGACTCGAGTGCAATATTTCGACTCCATTCAAACCCATCTATATGTATGACGACATCTTTTTCCTCCAATCATTTATATGCTAAAAAAGCTGCGATAAGTGTCGCTCCTGCTCCAGCTCACCAGTACCATTTATACGGTTTTTGTTGTTCTAAAATACTTGTGATTTTATCTCGTTTTTCTTGTCTGAGTGTTGAGATTCAAGAGGGAAGTCTTGGAGGTCGAACAGCATCTCAATTTTGGTCTATAATTCTTCCAACTTTCTTTGCTGTTATTTTTCTTTTTGTTTCAATATTTCTCTGGATAAGGGCTCTCACAGCACCAGCTGGAGTCGAGGCTGGATGTCCATCGAGCATGATATAGTCTCCATCTTCTTTTTCATTGAGTTCATTTCCGCAACTTTTACAGTTACAATTCTCAAAATCATGAGCTTCATAGTTTTCTCGGGTAAGATTTCGATTATAACTACTACAACTTGAGCAAAACCATCCTATCATATCACGGATTTCATGTATGACTTTTGGATCAGTTGTTTTTTGTATGTCGTCCTCAGAAATTTGGTCAATTTCTTGTTCATCAAAAGGATTGGCACAGTTCGTACATACTCCATCTACGAAGCTTGCACCTTCAGTTTTGCAGTGTTCACATTTCCATTTGAGGACGTAAAAAGTTTCTTGTACTCCACCAGAAGACAGTCATTTAAAATCATTCAATTTTTGAATATTTAAAAGTAATAAGATTATTATAAATTAATATATATTTTGTCAATATTAATATATAAGAAATAAAAAAATAAAAAAGTCTTGTTTTTATATTAGAAATAAATATTTTTATCTGTATATAGTTTTTTATTTTCTTGTATGTTCATTCCTGAAATATCAGAAACTCTTTCAAAAAGGCATACTTCCGAGAGCATAAACCAAGCGAGGAGTATCGAGCATGCTCTTCAAAGTTTTTTTGATATGCAACGAGGAAGACGCGCAGAAGAATGAATCACGATAGACGGTATATCATCTCCTGATTTAGATGATGGACTTTCTCTTCAAAAACTTCCAGAAGGAAAATGATGGATACTTAAAGTCCATATTGCAAGTCCAACTGAATTAATAGAGATAGGATCTCCTATAGATCTTGAGGCACAAAAACGAGCTACAAGTGTGTATTTTTGAGAAAGTCATATTTTACATATGCTTCCGAATATCATCTCTACAAATCTTGCGTCACTTAACCATAAAAAACAGAGACTGACTCTTACTCTTGAGCTTGAAATAAATCGTGATTTTGAAGTTGTCCGTAAGGATTTATATAAAAGTACATTTTTTAATCGTTATCGACACGATCCACAGAGTTTTATGCAGGCATTTTCAAATACGACTGAAGCAGAATATGAAATGTTTTCAGAATTACATATTCTCGCAAGATGATTGTTTCAGAGAAGAGATAATGCTCTTCGTATCGCAGATTTTGATGATGCAGATAGGAGAATCGTAATAGGAGAATATATTTCAGGGCACAATAACACACATATATCAAGTTTTGTGATACAGGAATGTATGATTATCGCAAATCGTATGGTAGCAGAGATAATGCAAGAAAATAATGTTGCAGGACTCTATAGATTACATATGCCGGAATATGAAAAAAAAGAGCTGCCTAAAAAATTAGATAGAGCAGAATATGCAGCTCAACCTTGATTTCATCGTGGTTTAGGAATAGGTCCATACATGCATTTTACCTCTCCGATACGACGCTATGCAGATTATTTTTCTCATCGAGCTCTTTTGTGTATGCTTGAGGGAAGGAGTCAAAAATTTTCTTACATAGAAGTCCAAGAATTTGCAGACTATCTGAATATGCAGCTTCTTGCAGTTCTTTCTCATCAAAAAGAAGAACTCTTGGATATGCACGGGAAACGTATTATGAGAAAAGGGAAACAAAGAGGGGAAGGAGAATTTTGAAATGGGCTTTTAAGTCATCTCAAACATAGAACTCAAAAAAAACTTCGTACTCCTGCGTCGGTGAGAGCAGCGATTTTACAAAAAATAAAAACAGGAAATCTCGAAGAGTGGATGATACGTTATTATCTTTTAAGTGGAGAGCGAGAGATACAACAGGCTATAAAACAAGCGATTATAGAAGACACTAAAGTAAGAAAATATGTTTCCCTTTTGTGAAACCTCAAAGATATTCATCTTGATGAGCAGTATATAGAACAAGATGGCAATATATTTTTAATATATCACTGTCAGGTACTGGGGGAAATTTTCGAAATACAAGAAATGTTAGAAGGTTTTTTTCGTATACATTCAAAAAAGTTCTCTGCACCGAAACATAGTTTTTTTGTAAAAACAGAGCAAGGGAATATATATCAGTGAAGTATGTCATCTTATAATGAAGCAAATTCTCAAGCACTCAAAAAAGTTATCATACAGATTTTAGATACAGTGATTCCAGAATAAATTATTTTTGTTTTTATGCATATACCAACTTCTTATACTGTTTCTCCTGAAGAAATATGAACTCAAGAGATTCTTTTTTGATTATGGAATGAAATTTTGGAGTCAGGTGAATATATTCATGATGAGTATACATTAAAATATCATTATTTTGAGTGAAATTTTGAGTACGATGAAATGGAAGAGTTTATGGAAGAAAGAGGATTTTTTACATATTATGGAAGAGATATTACAGTTCCATATGATGTTTGGAAATCAAAAAAAGGATACTATGTTTATTTTCTTGTACCTGCTAAGTATGAAGCTATGACAGAAGGAATAAGCAATAAAACATATAAAATAAGTGATTTTCCTGCAAATTTGAATCAGGAAATAGAGGAAAAAGTAAGAAAAATATTATAAAATACTTGTGTTTTTTAAAATATAAATAAATACAATTAAATAATAAATCCCTTCATAGAAATATGAAGGGATTTATTTATAGTATTTTTTGGTACTCTCTGAAAACTTACTCAAGAGGAATTAAAGATACTTTTGGATGAATAAATATAAAAAATATTTGTATTTATTAAAATATAAATAAAATAAGTCAAATTTAATATTTGATGATATAAAATATGTCAGAACCAGAAATGAATTGCGGATGAGATTTTCCAGAATGGGAATTAATGTATACAGAAGCTTGAGTCGAAGCAAAGACAACACCTCAAATTTGTAAAGAGTGTGAGTTTTTTATGATATGTTTTCAAAATCTTGCAGCACACGCTTTAGATATGCCAGATTTAACAATGAGCATTGAAAATATGATCCAATTCACAAAAATTAAGAGAGAAATGGATACACAACTTGCAAGTGAAATGTGAATTCCTGTTGAATTACTTCTCGTAATGCAACAAGCAGATATAAGTTCAAAACAATAGTATGCTACAATCTCAAAAACTAAAAACTATTGAAGAACTTCTTTTATCAAACAAAGATAAAGAAGTTTCTTTTGAAGTATGAGACTATATTGAGAGACGCGATGTTATGAGTGATAAATATAGAGATATTATTGAGAGAAAATACAAATGATTTGAAAAGATACAAGGAGTAAAAATATACAATCAGTTAGTTTGAGATGGTTTATTTTGGAATCTATGTAGAAAATATTTTTGAATAAGTGTTTTTAACGAGTATATAAGAAATAACCGAAAAATAGACACTATTTTTAAAATCAAAGAATCAAGAATATTCATTCATTCTCTCTTAGAATTTATAGAGGATGAAAAACAAAATCATATTTTGTATGACGAAAAAAAATCTAGAGAAATCTTTTTTAAAGAAATAGAGCATGCAAAAAGTGAATTCAGTATTACTGAATTCACTTTGCACTATTCTTTGAAAGATTTTATTTGAAGTCCTATGAAAATATATTCTATTCTTAAAAATTATAGAGATATATATGAAATTAAAAATATTCAGATTTTTAGTGGAAATATAAATTTTTATATTACTCAAATATGAGAGGAAAAAATAAGAATAGAATTTAACGGGGAGGACATTTTTATAAATAATCAGAAAATATACTTTCAAGATAAACAAAGTTTTATAAAAGATTATAACAGACTTCTATTCTCATATTTTAAAGCAACGAAAAAAAATGAAGTGACTTATGCAAATTTGAAAAGATATTATTTGGAATCATCTTTTAATTATACAAAAATAAAAGATGATAAATTTACTTATGAGGATGTAAGAAAGAGTATAGAAGAGAAATCAAAAGAAATTTGTGAAAAACATGGTATTAATAGAAGTTTTTTCGTAATAGATTCAAAGTCTATTTCGTGCGATTTATATATACCGGAAGAAGACACTCTTTCCCTTCCTTCCGTTTCTTAAAAAATAAAAAATCGCATAATCCCTCTCGCACATCCGTCGAGAGGGATTATTTTTTCTCTTGGTAGTTGTGTGAATTTTTCGAAAAATTATTTCCCTTTCTTTTCCTCCTATGATGTCTGTGATTGTGAAAGCAGAATCGAGTGTCAAGAAACGGTTCGATGCTCTATGAACCGTTTTTCTTGCACACGAGATGCTTTCACTTCTATCCAGACTGGAGGAAAAGAAAGAAAAGTCTCCCACTCAATAATGTGGGAGCAGTTAACTCTAAAACCCAAGTACTTATATTTTATTTGAGTACTCGCGAGGCATTATTTTTTAACCTATGAACCATGAAGCTATAAATTTAGAATCTTTGATTCATCATTTTTGACTGGATCACTTGGAAATCTTTGGAACTTTTAAAGATACTTCTTTATTTGAAAAACTCGATTTTGATAATTCTCATGAAGGTAGTCTTGATGAATATGTCATCGAAAAACACGAAGTAACAAAATACAAATATAAAATCACATTTAAGAAATTTGATTATACCTTTTTTGCCTACTATTGCTGACTGGAAAAATCTCAAAAGCAACCGATTGCAACAAAGGATTATATGGTGGTATATAGTACGGCATTTCGATTTTTAGAATACGAAGAAGTACTTTGATTTTTAGAATGGTATATTGATTTGCGTCATTGCCGAAGATTTGATATTTGTATGGATGTAAAAACAGAAATAAATGCATTTCTTGAAACATATTTCGCAGAGCATAGTACCTGACGAGAGTATAAAAAATCTTGAAAGATACAAACTCGATATTATGGAGAACTTATGAACTCAAGAAATAAAAGACAGCTTATCCGTGTGTATGATAAAATCTTAGATATAAAGGAAAAACAAAAATATAAACTCTTTGCCGATTATTTTGCCCTGTGAGATGTGACGCGTATATAACTCGAGGTAAGACAAGAACTCGCAAAAGAAATCTCTTATAAAGATATTTTCAATGATGCACTTTTATTATCCATATTTAAAAACTATCTTGGGAGACAAACAGACATATTTGGAAGTCTTCCTGTACTTTCGCAGACACTTTATAGAGACAAGAAAAAATATAGATACATCAATGGAAAAAGAAGAGAAATAGACTCGGAAGAAATGCAGGGGATATTTTATGCAACGGGAAGAAAAAATACATTTATCTGACACGCACGAGCTATTTATAATCTTTGATTTTGTCCTGTTCGAGTGCTTATAGGAGAGGGATATATCAAACCAAAAACAGAGAGAATTTTATGAAGTGATTTGATACAGCATTTACTTCGTATGGAGTCAAAACTCAAGCAAGAATTTTATTTGAAAAAAGCACGCAAAAAGGATTTTCAGCATTTACTTGATAATTCTCCAGAATATGAAAACAATGGAGAATAAAACAAAAGGAGAGATTTTCTCTCCTTTCTATCAAGAAGAAGATGAAGAAATTATAGAACGATTTACACAGGAATTATTGAAAGAATATCCGTTATTGAGTGAGGAAGAAGGAATAGAGTTTATAAGTTGATTATATAGAGTATTAATAGCTGTTTTTGACATATAACTTTCACAAGTTCTTCACAATAATTAGTTTTTCACATAAAAAAATATTTATACTCGTATTTTTATTAAAAACTTTTACCATTTAAGTATTGTATTTCTAATTCTTTTTTATGAAAACATTATTGGTGAAATTTGAAAAAAATTCTGTAAATTATATTTTTATTGAAAATCTAGCTGATGTTTTGATAGCTGATATTATAATAGAAAATATTTCTTTTTCTGAAGATTTAAATTGAGAAAAATTTGTAAAAATACTTGAGGAATTAAACCTTATTCAAAGCAAATATTCAGTAGAGTGTATTATATTTCAATCTGCTATAAAAACACAACGATGATTAGATGAAGTAAGGTTTGCTAATGAAGCATTTTTGAGATATTTCTGTTTTAAAAATTCAATAAAAATATTGGAAATTAATAAAATAATCGCTAGACAGAATATAGAAATTCCTCAAAAGGACTTTATTATGGAATTTGAAAAAAATAAGCAATTACTTATTGAGAAATGAATAAAAAAAACCAATCCAATGCTAGATTTATTAACATTTATTTTTATCCTTTCTAAATATGAATTTACCTACTAATCTAGAAAAAATATCTGATATATGAAAAGGTGGATTTTCAAATGTTATTTTATGTAAAAATTCATTCCTAAATAAATTAGAAGCTGTTAAAATAGTAGATATTGATATCTATAATTCAGTTCAAATGAAAAACATTTTATTTGAGCCAATTGTATTAGAATATTTAAGAAAGTCAGACTATATAGTAAAAGTATATGATGCAAATTTTCTTTGATTAGATAAATTTATGATTAGAATGGAGTATTTAAAGAATGGTAGTTTAGATTCTAAAAATATTTTTAATCTACAAGAATTTCTCAAGATAACAGAACATGTATCTTATGCTCTAGAATATGCACACAATAAAAATATATTGCATTTAGATATTAAACCATGAAATATATTAATTAATGATGATTTTTCATATAAATTGTCTGATTTTTGATTATCAAATATTAAAGATGATAAATGAAAAACAAAATTTAAAATGCTATATAATCTACATATCCCTCCAGAATATATTAAATACAAATCTTTTGCTACAGAACAAACTGATATTTATATGTTTGGAATTACATTATACAGATTAATTAATTGAAATATTAATTTTTTAAAACAACTTAAAAAATGAGATGTAGAAGATATGATTGTAAAATGAAAATTTCCGAATAGAGACTTTTATTTACCACATATACCAAAAAAAATAAAAGCATTAATAAACAAGACCATAAATATAGATTTAAATAAAAGATTTATATCCATAAAAGAATTTAGAAAAGCATTTAACAAGATTAAAATAAATTTATTTTGGTCTCCTCTTGAAAAACATTGAGATATTTTTAGAACAGAGTGCTATGATAAAAAAGATGTTTTAATTTATAGGTTAGATTTAACAGTTCAAAGAAATTGATTATACTCAATTAATTTTTTTAAGTATAAAAAATCTAGTACAAAATTTAAATCATACTGTGAAAAAGATTTAGATATAATAAGTGCTTTTAATAAAATTAATAATATTTGTTCTAAATTTGTATAATGAACTCAATAATATATTACCGAAAATCAACCGATCGAGATGATAAACAGGCAAACAGTCTGGAACATCAACTTTGAAACTGCAGAAAAACTGCAGAAGCTTTTGAATTGTCTGTGGTGAAAGAGATAGGAGAGAGTCGGTCAGCAAAAACTGAATTTACTCGGGAGGGATTCAATGAGATGATAGAACTTTGTAAAAAGAAGAAAGTTGATTATATCATCGCAGACGAACCAAAACGACTTTCGAGGAATAATATCGATACTTCTCGTATCATCGATTTGATGGATAAAAAATGCATCAAGGGAGTGCTTTGCACGAGTCGCGTGTATCAATCTGAAAACTCTCGAGATAAATTTCTCTTGCAACTGGATTTATCTCTTTCAAAAATGGATAATGAAGACAGAGCAAAAGACATCAAGGATAAGATGATTACTTGTCTCAAAAAAGGGAAATGGGTGACACAAGCACCTGATGGATATAGAAATATTACACTTCGAAAAGGACACAAGGATATTGAAATCGTCCCTGAACGAGCAAAATGGATTCAAAAGATGTTTGCGATGAGATGTGAGTGATACTCTTTTTCAAAAATCGCAGAGATATTGTATGCTGAATGATATCGTTCTCAATCATGAAAAAAAGTTCTGCATGAACAAATTAAGAGAAAATTACACAATAAGTTTTATATTGGGATTATGGAGTGGGGATGAATAGAGCAAGTGGGGAAATATCCAACTTTTATTTCAAAGGAAGTATTTTATAAAGCAAATACTATCAAGGCAAAACAAAAATATATGAAAAAAGATTTTCATTATAATTTTGCTGGAATGATAAAAACGCAAGATAATATCAACCTGCGAGGATATACCAAAAAATGACATATCTATTATATGCGAGGTGCTACAAGCACTATCGTGATAAACTTGAGTGAAAAGAAAGTTATAGAAAAAACATTTGAAAACTTTAAGGGCTTAGATTTTCCATCTGGACTTCAAAAAATAACACTTGGTATGTTTGATGCACTTTTTGAAAAGAAACAGAGAGAGGAGGCAGGGAAAAAATGTTCTCAAGAACAAGAAATCAAAGAACTTGAAAACAAAAAAGCAATGCTTCTTGAACATTTGCTTGATGGAACGATAGAAAAATCTCTTTATAAAATCAAGGCTTCAGAAATAGAAACATCACTTCAAGAACTCAAAGCACAATGAAATGAAGTTGCTCAAAAATCTTCTCAAAAGTATGCGATACTCAAGAAACGAGTTGAACTCTTGTTTTCGCTGTATAGAAGCCAAAAAGAGCTGTCAGATGATGAAAAGGTGCAATTTATAAAAGACCTATGAGTTGAACTTTTTGTAACCAACGAAAAAGAGCTCCAAATAGGGAAAAACTCCTTCTTTGAAACTCTTAAAAAATTAATTTGTACATTTGGTACTCCCACGGAGAATCGAACTCCGGTTCCAGGAATGAGAATCCTGTGTCCTAACCGCTAGACGATGAGAGCAGAGATTCTCCCGATTTTCTGCAGCCCCCATCTCCCCTGATAAGGGGAAAATTGTGAGGGGTTGCGTTTGGGAGAATTGTAAGGAATTAGCTTAGTTTTGCTCGAAGTTCTGCAAGAGTCATACCATCGATGTCAGTCGTAACTCCCGTTGCACGAGCCGTACCCATAAGAGTTCTCATCGCACCAGCTACGTCCCAAGCATTGAGATCAGGAAGTTTTTCTTCAGCGATAGCCTTGAGTTGGTCAAACGTAAGGTGACCAACTTTATCCTTATGAGGGATTTTTGACCCACTTTCAAGTTTGAGAGTGCTTTTTACGAGCGTTGAAGCTGGTGGTTGTTTTACGATGAATTCAAAGGTTCGATCTTCGTAAACCGTAATGACTACTGGAAGTTTTACTCCCATTCGGTCTTTTGTTCGTTCGTTGAACTGAGACGTAAATTCTTGGATAGGTACTCCGTATTGTCCAAGAGCTGGTCCTACTGGAGGAGCTGGATTAGCTTGTCCTCCTTTGATCTGAAGTTTTATATATCATTTCACCTCTTTTCTTGCCATTTTGTAATTTTTAGAAAATATTTTTTACGAGAAAATTTCCTCACAGTATGA
>JAMIGJ010000067.1:0-3137 GCA_035905775.1 Candidatus Altimarinota bacterium | reverse complement strand
GTTCTGGGCTTCCCCTCATGCAGCCACGAGGGATGATTATGCGAAAATCGATTGAGGACTATCTCTGGGATTTGCATAAGAAAAAAGGATATCATCGAGTATGGACTCCACATCTTGCGAAAGAAGAACTCTATCAAACATCAGGACATGCGGGAAAATATCTCGAAGATATGTTCTCTGTATATGGTGGAACTTCAAAGGAAAACTTTTTCTTGAAACCAATGAATTGTCCGCATCATATGCAACTCTTTGCAGATAATCAGTTTAGTTATCGAGATATGCCGATTCGTTATTTTGAACCTGCAACGGTATATAGAGACGAAAAAACAGGACAACTCTCTGGGCTGACTCGAGTGCGTTCTATTACTCAAGATGATGGACATCTCTTTTGTCGAGTTTCACAAATTAAGGAAGAAGTAGGAGCAATCGTAGGGATTATTAAAGAATTTTATACTACTTTTGGACTTATGGATGGATATTGGGTATCACTTTCTATCCGAGACCCAGAAACTCCTGAAAAATACCTCGGTACCAATGATGTGTGGGAAATCGCAGAACGCTCTCTCGAAGAAGCAGCGAAGGCTAATGGACTTAACTATAAACCGATGCCAGGAGAGGCAGCGTTTTATGGGCCAAAGCTTGATTTTATGTTCAAGGATGCCATCGGTCGAGAATGGCAATTGGCAACGATACAGTGTGATTTTAACCAACCAAATCGTTTTGAACTGAGCTTTACGAATGAGCAAGGAGAACCAGAACGACCAGTGGTAATCCATCGAGCGATTTCAGGAAGTTTAGAGCGATTTATGGGAATCATGATTGAACACTTTGCGGGGACTTTCCCTCTCTGGCTCACTCCAGAACAGGTACGGATTGTTCCTGTTGCGGACGCATTTGCTGACTACGCATTTGAGGTGAAAAGAATGCTTGAGGATGCAGATATTAGAGTTTCAGTAGACGCATCATCTGACTCACTCAATAAAAAAGTTCGAAATGCAGAAAAAATGCATGTAAACTATATCCTCGTAGTCGGAGAAGAAGAAATGAAAAACGCTTCTGTAGCCGTGAGAAACTATAAAACCAAAGAACAAAGTGTAATAACGCAACAACAGTTTTTAGGAATGCTTCAAGAGGAGATTAAGACTAAAAGTTTATAGAAATGCAAAAGCCGCGGTTCCCCGCGGCTTTCTTGCGAGCTAGTCTTCTTTCCTTTCGGGTTTCATTTTACTCTCAGGATACCATTTCGCAGCAATTTCAGTTGCGCGATTTGGACCTATCCCTTGAAATAAAATTCTTCCTCCTGAAGGAATTTGCAAAGGATGGTCTCCTTTGATTCCTTCGGGGACGATAAAGACTGTATTTTGTTTGCTCATTTCTGCCTCGCACGTTGCATTCACGAATACGCTTTATTCCGTATCGTATGCCACAATATGCTAGCATATATTTGAAAAAGTTCCAAGTATTTGCTTATTTTTTTGAAAAAGTATAATAGGAGTATTATTTCTTGACTCTAGAAATATGCCTCTTGATCTCCAACAACCTTCTTTCGAAACAAATCCTTCTGTTTCTACTTTTTCCTCTCCACTTCATTTTTTTGCTCAGCTTACGCATAATACTCTCTGATTTTGGGAGAATATTTTTCGATTCAATATAGAACTTCTCCAAATTCAAAAAGAGATGATGGCTCAACATAAAAATCCTTTGAGCTATACTACCACTCAAGGAGAATATCAGACATTTATGTCTTCACAAAAATCACGAAAAGTACTCTTTGAAACTGCTTTGAGACAATTACAACTTTGGAGTATCAAGCAAGAAGATGAGGAGGGGGAAATTATTACATGATATTTGCATCCAGAGTTCCAGCGACTGGAGAATTATATTCGTACTCACCTCGCTTTTACTTTTACATTTGAGAGACCATCCTATCAGATACAATGTGAAAATGAACAAGAAATCACAGAAACAGATCGTATGAAATTACTGTGTTTCACTCCGAATCATCCTTCACAAGAAAATGCATATTTTTTAATTGCTCCTATAAGTGGTCATTTTCCTACACTTTTACGAAAAACGATACAAGCTTTGCTTGATGCAGGACATAATGTATATGTTACAGATTGGAAATCTCCTCTTGAGATGCACACTCAAACTCAGACCAATCTTGATGCTTATACTCAGGATATTGCTGATATGTATGCAGAGATAGAAAAACACAATTCACTTTTTGATGTTTTAGCAGTGTGTCAACCTGGACCAATTACTTTAAGCTCTCTGGCACTTTCAGAGTCACTTAAAGGAAGCCTTCCTCGTAGTGTTACCTTGATGGCATCCCCTATCGATACTTCTGTAAACCCGACTCAAGTAGGAAAAGTATGAGAATCTCTCTCTCCTTTTGCTCTCCATAACGCACAACTGACTTCTCCAAAATCTGGAAAACAAGTATATCCTGGAACGTATCAGATTAGTAATTTTATCTCTGCAAATTTCAAAGATCATCTTGAAAAGTTTACTCAACTTGCCTATAAAAACACTCCTTTGAGTGCAGAAGAGGAAAAAATACTCGCATTCTATCATGAATATTTTGCAGTAATGGACATTCCTTTTGACTTTTTTCGAGAGACGATTCAAAGAGTCTTTCAAAATCGTGAGTGGGCAACAGGAAAGACTCGTTTTTGAGATAGGTTATTAGATATCGATTCTATAAAAACCCCACTGTGTATTATAGAGTGAGAAAAAGATGATATTTGTGGTATCGGTGAAACTCAAGCAGCACTTCATATTACAGGGCAATGAGTTTCTCAAAATAATTATATTTGTGTTCCTGGTGCAGGTCATTATGGAGTGTTTGCGGGGAAAGCTTTCAGAGAAACAGTGATACCGTTTATGTGAAAATTCCAAAAATCACTCTAAATATTAAAAAACTTCTCGCTTTATGAACTGCCCCCTAAAAAGTGGAATGAAATAAAAAATCATTCTACTTTTTTTGAGTAATATACTCAGGAATATATAACTAACCGTAAAATATCATGAGTGGTATAAAATATACAAAGCAACAACAGGCAGAACTCAGATGAAATCCTTATGTGAAATCATGTACAGAAAAGTATATAACATATACCGATGTATTCAAAAAT
>JAMIGJ010000066.1:0-9043 GCA_035905775.1 Candidatus Altimarinota bacterium | reverse complement strand
GACTTGGATTTTGGATGTCACGGATACTTTCTTCGTAGAGTTTTTGAACACGCTTAAAATCCTGAAACCATACTTTTGCATTTTGGATGGTCGTATTTTTTTGACTACTGTCTTTGACTCCGAGAAATGCTTCATAGTCATCATTTTTATACTCATTTTCAGGAGTGAGGGAAAGCAGCTCATCGAGATAGCTTGCCACATTGGTATCGATAATCATCAGTCCCGTAATCGCATTTTTAGCATTTTCGAGAAGTTGGGATTTTTTCGTTGCAAAAATATTTTCCGTCTGTGTCTTTTCCGTTTGGGCAAGCGTAAGATTTTTTTGTGCAACGACTACGGAGCTTTGATTACTCAGACTTTCTTTTTCTTGGATGGCTTGGGTGTCAGAGAGGTTTGTTGCGTTTGCTTGCAGTTCAATTTGAGCTTGTCGAATCTGAGATTGTATGAGAGCCTCTTGGGTATCAAAACTTTCTGCGATATTTTGCTGCATCTCAGTGAGACTTGCGATGATATCTTGAGCTCCTTGAGAAGCCACGATACTGCTATCAACATTGATGCTCACAATAGGAGTTCCTTGGGCAATAGTCTGTCCTTCACGAACGAGAACATCAAGCACCTTTCAAGGAACTTCACTCGAAAGGGTTGTCACGATATCGCTTTCTAGATAACTGATATAGCTCTGTGTGACATCGATACTACTGAGTTCAGCCGTTCGAGTGGTATAGTATTTTTGGAGTACTACCTCACTTTTTCCACAAGAACTCAGCAGCAAGAGGAGTATAAAAAAAGAAAATAATCGTTTCATATAAAATTATTTGGAAGTATTACACGGGAGTTTTGAGAGAAAAAATGCCATCGGACAAAGACCAGTCGTGCTATAAATAATAAGCATGGTTCAGATAAATATATTCCCAAAAAAGAAATAAGAATGAACGAGAAATCCTAGAATACTCAGTATCAGCACGAGAGTTCCAGCTATCGCAACTACTTGTCGCATAATAGGAGCAGAGATAGGGTAGAGAGTTTTCATAATCTACAAATAAAAAAATAAAAAATATTAAAATTTAACGACAATATATTTCTTTAAGTGATTTCATGAGAGCGATGATACGTGTATCTACGATCTCATAAAATACTTCTTTTCCGACTTTATGACTCGAGAGTACTCCTTGATCACGCATTTTGAGGGCAAACTGTGAAACCATACTTTGAGAGATTCAGAGCATTTCCACGATTTGTCCAATATTTTTTGGTCCATCCACGAGAAAACAGAGCATACACAGTCGTTTTTCATGCGAGCATATATCCATTATTTTGCTTACTTCTTTCGATCTTTCTATAATTTCTGTATACATATAAATATATTATAATTTACTAATATGTAAGAGAGTATAGAAAGAAGAAAAATTTTGTCAAAAAAGATTTTTAGGAAATGAAGTATTAGTATGAAAAAAGATATAAAAAGAGGAGGAAAATTTGCTTTTTTTTACAAATATATGATATACTTCGAGGAGTATTTTTTAAATAATTCGTATGTTTTTTGGAATCGACATTGGAATCTTAGCTCTCTTACTTGCGTGTCTTGCACTGGTATGTGTATTTGAATTCGTCAATGGTTCTCATGATACCGCAAACGCAGTATCTCCGGTAATCTACTCACACTCTCTGAAACCAAAAGTTGCTGTGATACTCGCTGCGAGTATGAATTTTCTTGGAGTGACTTTCGGAGGAATTGCCGTTGCAATGGGAATCATCCATCTTTTGCCTCTCGATGTCATCGCTGATCAGGGGAGTATGTTTGGGATATGTGTTGTCTTATCCCTTCTGATTACTGCGATTATCTGGAATGCCGGAACTTGGTATCTCGGGCTTCCTGCCTCGAGCTCACATACACTGATAGGTTCTATCTTTGGAGTAGGGATAGCGATGCACCTCTTGCCGATTCAGGGAGCCACAGAGGTGAACCTTAATTGGCATAAGATTATCGAAGTGATTGAATCGCTTCTGCTTTCTCCAGTAATAGGATTTTGACTTGCTTTTGTCGTGATGAGTGTGAGCTATATGTATTTTTCAAAAAAACGAAGGTTTTTTGCCAAACCAAAGAAAAAAGAAGTTCCAGAGCTCTGGCTTCGAAGTCTGCTCGTGGCTGCATCTGCTTGGGTGAGTTTTGCGCATGGGAGTAATGATGGACAAAAATGAGTCTGACTCGTGATGCTCATCCTCATCTCTCTTGTCCCAGCATCTTTTGCTCTCAATCCAGAGATCTCAAGAGCAAGTATCAGGGCAGATATCAGAGGCTTACAAGAAAATTTTTCAGATCCATCATGGGCAGCATATCCTCAGACTCCAGCGATACAGCAAAAAATAGATTCACTTTCACTGCTTCTTGACGACGTGCAAGCTCCTGCTATCAAAATACGTGCTGAGATTCTTCATTTACAAAAAGATATAAAAAATATACAAAATCTTTCCTTTGTTCCTCAAGCTGGAGCAAATTTTGATGCGACCTCACTTTCACAGCATACAAAAAACCTCTATGATACGATTGATTATGCTCCATGGTGGGTTATTGCTCTGATTTCTATTTCTCTCGGGATTGGGACCATGTTTGGATGGAAACGTATCGTCAAAACACTTGGGAAGAAAATCGGAAACCACAAGATGAGCTATGCGGAATCTACGAGTTCAGCCCTTATTACTGCGATCACGATTACGGTTGCATCACGATTTTGACTTCCTGTGAGTACGACTCATATCTTTTCTAGCTCCATCGCTGGATGTATGATGACGGGGAAAAAACCTGGTCTCCAGCACGATACGGTACAGCATATACTTATGGCTTGGCTTTTGACTCTTCCGATTACGATTTGCCTTTCTGCAGTATTATTTTCTCTTTTGTGGTTTTTGATTCTGTAAATAGTGAGTACATAAAAAAGCTTCTCTCATATTGAGAGAAGCTTTTTTATATAAAAAGATTTTTCTATGCTTCAGCCTCAAGATTAGCTTCCATACGACGCATAATCTCCTTATTAATACTATTGTTGTCATTTTCTATCATGGCAAAAAGAGTTTCTTGAGAGAGCACGATGGCACTGGTCGCTTCTTTCGCGATTACGGTTGCAGTTCGTGGCTCTTCATTGAGCAGTGCTATCTCTCAAAAAATATCTCAGGTCGTTAAAACTGCCGTTTGTTTTCCATTGACCCATACATCGACGCTCCCGTGTTCGATGATATAGCCTTTTCCATCTGGATGTTCTCCTTGTTCGATGATGATTTGTCCAACTCTAAACTCCTCTCTTTGTGCTTGAGAGAGAATAGTTTCTACGATAGTATCGTCAATTCACTCAAATATTTTGAGTTTTTTTACCGATCCGAAAAAATTAAGATTGAGCATACAAGGGAGACTAAATAATAAAGATATATACTCTACTATACTCTATAGTGATATATTTCTCAAATATTTTGCATTTCTTTTGAAAATATACTAGACTAATATTAATTATATATTTAGATATATTTTATGATACTCTGGGAATTTCAAAATATTTTTTCTTTTTACTGGTGAGCTGAGTTTGTAGGAATACTTCTCGTACTTGTATTTTTTCTCTGCTGAGCACTGTGGATTTCTTGCTTTCCAGAGTGAAAAATCAAACTCATACTCGAGTATATCTATGAAAGTATCTATCTCTTTTTTGATGAAGTGATAGGAGAAAAAAGTCCAAGAACGTGGGTTGCCTCGGTCACCGCACTTTTTTGTGTTTTACTGGGGATAAATATTTTTGGAGTACTGCTTGATATGCTTGCCCCTATATTTGGACATGATGCTTCGGGAAATTTTGTTCTTTCACACTATGTTGCTTCCGGATCTTCACAGCTCAACTTTACCGTGGCTCTCGCGCTTATTTCTGTCTTATGAATTATCCTCACACAATTTCAGTCATTTGGAGCAAAAGATTTTTTTCTGAGCTACATCCCACTGAAGGGGAAGTGATATATCAGTATCGAAACACCAAAAAAACTTACAGCGATTTCATTCTGAGTATTTTTTCTTGCAAAAATAGCAGATATTTTGCTTGGATTTTTTCTTGCCTTTCTTGATATCATTGGACTGTGTGCGAAAGTCGTTTCTCTCTCGTTTCGACTTTTTGGAAACATGCTTTCTGGAGCGATACTCTGAGCGATGCTCTTGCTTGCGCTCTGAGATATAACAGAGAGTATGACTCAATTTCTAGGAGGAATTCGTTTTCCCATCATTTTTCCCCTCATATTTTACGTGCAATCATTTTTCGTCGCATTTTTGCAGGCTTTTGTATTTGCACTGCTTGTTTCTATATTTATACGAGTTTCTATGAAAGAAACAAGCTAGAGTCTTTTTCAGAAATATAAAAATATGCTAGGATAATTATAGATTATTTTTTAAAAGAAAAATTATGTTAGAAATGTCAACGGTCTCACTGGCTGCAGCACTAGCGGTAGGGGTATCTGGAGTTGGTGTAACGCTTGGTGAAGCAGGTCTTGCAAAAGTTGCGCTCCAAGAAATAGGGAAATCTCCACGACTCTCCAATACGATGCTCGTATATACCGTTCTTGGAATTGCGCTCGTAGAAACAGGAGTTATCTATGGGCTCGTTGTTGCTTTTTCGATTCTCTGAGCTCCAGAGGCAGTTTCAGGAAACCTCATTGCAGCAGGGCTTCTCATCGGAGTGGCTGGAGCGATGGCAGGGTATATGGAAGGGAAAGTACTCTGTGCGGCACTGGAAGCAGTGAATCGCAATCCAGAAATAAAAGGAAAAATCCTTCAATATATGGTACTATTTGTGGCACTCGTAGAAACTGCTGCAATATATGCGCTTACGGTATCTTTACGACTCTTACAAGTATAATCTATGATACAAGTTGATATTTTTGTCGTTTTCGCGCAAGTCCTGAATATACTTATCCTTTTCGGGGTATTTTACTATTTTTTTGGGAAAAAATTTGCAGATGCGGTAGAAACTCGAAAAAAACAACTCAAAAAACTCGAAAAAGCGCAAGAGCACTATAACGAACTGCTCGCTCTCGCAGAATCTCAAAAACAAGCCATGCTCGAAGAAGCTCAAAAAACGAGTCGTTCTCTCATGACTGAGTCAGAACGCATTGCTCAAGCAAAGGCAGAGGCACTCATGAAAGAAGCTAATGCAAGAGTCTTTGCTATCATCGAAGGAGGGCAAAAACAAATCGAAAAAGAGAGACGCAGCATGCTCGCACAAATGAAGTCTCATATCCTCGACGTATCTCTCCGACTCAACCAAAAGATGTTTGGAACAGCGCAGGAGAATAAAGAGTTTATTGAGAATGAGTTTGAGAAGATGAAATAATTTTACAAAATCCAAACTTTCCCTATACTGCTTCTTGTGAAATATATTTTCTAAGAAGCAGTTTTTTGTATGGCAAAAATTATTTTTCGAATTACTTTGATAATTTGTGCAAATTTACTTGCTTTTTTAAGTGTTTGACTTATACTCGATGCGCTTTTTAAAACAGATGGACAGCTCATTCGGGTCTCTGTAGTACTTTCTCTTCCAGTATTGGGGGTGATAATGTACTTGAAAGCAGGAAAAATAATGCAAGATTTACACACTCTTTCTCCAAAATATGACAGAAAACCAAGTAATGACGAATAATGCTGAACTTCACGAAGTGGAGGCGAATGCAACGCAACATCATGGACCACATATTCCGCTGATTCAGGGGGAAGTAGTATGGGGGCCTATTTCAAACGTCTCAATTACCACTTTTATATTTCTGATTGGAGTGCTGTTTATTTCTCTTGCTGCAAAAAAGACACTCAAATCTCAAAAATCTTCAAAACTCAAACTTGCAGTTCTTACGTACGTGAAATTTTTTGATGATCAACTCCGAACTGCATTTGGGGATAAGACTGAATCGCGAAAGTATTTTGGACTTGTGGTAGGGATGTTTACCCTTATATTTTTTGGAAATCTTTTTGGACTTATTATAGATTGGGTCGGGATGTCAATTGCTCCAAGTGTTTTATCTTATATGCGTCCTATGCACTCTGATCTCAATACCACTTTGGTACTCTCTCTTATTACCGTAGTCTTAATGCTTACGATTCAAGTTCGTTCGCAAGGAGCACTTGGTGCAGGAAAATCATATTTTCTGAATTTTTCGGGACACAATATTGGAGAAAAACTCATTAATGTGTTTGTTGGGTGGCTGCATTTCTTATGACTCTTTGCAACGACGGCTTCTCTCTCACTTCGTCTTTTTGGAAATATTTTTGCGGGAATTGTCCTTATCGGGGTGATAAGCTATTTGATGGCTACTGCAACAAGCTTTGCCTTTGAGGTAGGTCGACTCGTAGCAATCCTATTTTGGTTTTTTGAGGTATTTGTGGCTCTGATACAAGCAATCGTATTTGCATTTTTGATGATCGCATATTTTAAAGGAGCAGCTGAGGAACACCATTAAAAGATAAGATCTGGTTTTCTTAAGAATCTATCTTAGGAGAACTTACTTTTATTTTTTATAATTAATTTGTACACTATGACAACAGAAGGAATACAGATGTTAGCTATGGCTCTTGCTATTGGTCTTGGATCATTTGGTCCAGCTATTGGTATCGGACTTATCGGAAAAGGGGCTCTTGAAGCACTTGGGCGAAATCCAGAAGCTGCAGGAAAAATCCAATCTCTTGCGATTCTTGCAATCGCGTTTGCAGAAGCAGTTGCAATCTATGCTCTCGTTATTGCATTTATTATCGGATTTGTTATGTAGTAATTTGAGAGTATTTCTCTCAAAATATATTTTTTAGATATCTATTTTATGGCAAGCTCAGTAGCAAGCGAAGGACTCATGAATCTCCAATTTGTAACGGTAGAGACCTTTATAATGCAGTTTATTATATTGCTCGTAGTATTATGGGTGCTTAATAAATTTGTATTTAAGCCGTACCTTGCATATTTGGATGAATGGGAAGCAAAGCAAAAAAAAGTCCAAGAAGACTATAATAATGCAGATGCTCTTTTAGAAGAAAAGAAAAAACAAGGAGAGGCTCTTCTTGAAAAAGCTCGAAGTAAAGGAAATACGCTGATTGAAGAAGCGGAAGCACTTGCAAATTCGAAAAAAGAAAAAATTGTAAGCGAAGCTGAGGCACAAGCTCGAGACGCGCTCAATCTTGCTCAAGCTCAGATTGAAAAAGAACGTCAATCTATGCTTTCTCAGGTAAAAAGTAATATGATTGATGTTACTTTAAAACTCAATCAAAAGCTTTTTAAAGATGCACATGCTTCAAAAGACTTTATTGAAAAACATATTGATTCACTGTAAAAAACTATGAAACTTTTAGAAACTCTGACATTATGAGAACTTCGTGATACTTTGGAAAAACTTCGAAGTTACGCTGATATGCGAAAAAAATTAGGACTCAGAGGTCGCGAGCTTTTTTCCAGAAATATCAGTGGAGAAAAAAAATTTGTAGTTGAATATTTTCCTATACTCACAGAGGATGCTGCTTGGCAACAAGCAGAGAGAGTTTTTGAAAAAACTTTTGGAGAGCAAGTGCAAAAATCTCAAGTACAGTTTTTTCCAAAAGAAGAGATAAAATGAGGGATGAAAGTCTATGTCGACGATATGATGGTAGATTTAAGTTTTACGAAAGTAGAAAGACTGCTTCAGAGATAAAAAATATCTTTTTTCGAGCTTGATAGAATATCTTTGGTGAACATCGAAAAGATGTTCTTCTCAGGTTCGAAAATTACAAATTTCGCAATTATTTTACATTATTTATTACACCGCGTATGAGTCACGATATACTACAATCACTCATTTCAGAAATCGAAACAAAAATCGACAGTACTGATCTTAATCCTCAAGTAGAAAATGTTGGGGAAGTATTTTACCTCGGAGACGGAGTTGCAAAAGTTTCAGGACTCAGATCAGCTTGTTATAATGAAGTTCTTGAGTTTGAATCAGGAGCCACAGGAGTGGCTCTCAATCTCGAAGATCATTATGTTGGAGTCGTAGTTCTTTCAGGATTTTCAAAGGTAAAAGAAGGAGAAAAAGTAAAAACAACCGGACGAACTCTTGAAGTTCCCGTAGGTCCAGCGATGATCGGACGAGTTGTAGACGCACTTGGTCGACCGATTGACGGTCTTGGAGAAATCAAAGCTACAGAAAAATACCCAGTGGAACGACAAGCAGAAGGTGTTATGGCCCGAAAATCAGTACACGAACCGATGGAAACAGGGATTAAAGCCATCGATGCACTCGTACCAGTAGGACGAGGACAACGAGAGTTGATTATCGGAGATCGACAAACTGGAAAGACACAAGTAGCGATTGATACGATTTTGAACCAAAAGGGGCAAAATATGATGTGTGTGTACGTAGCAATCGGACAAAAAGAAGGAAAAGTTTCTCGTATCGTCGAAGAACTTCGAAAACGTGGAGCGATGGATTATACCATCGTTGTTTCAGCAGGAGCTTCTGAACCAGCTGCGATGCAGTATCTCGCACCATACGCGGGATGTGCGATGGCTGAGTACTTCATGTACAACGGACAACACGCACTTATCATCTACGATGATCTCTCTAAACAAGCAACAGCCTATCGTGAAATGTCACTCCTCCTTCGACGACCACCAGGACGTGAAGCGTATCCTGGAGATGTATTTTTCCTTCATTCTCGACTTCTGGAAAGAGCTGCAAAACTCAATGATACTATGGGGGCAGGATCTATGACGGCGCTTCCGATTATCGAAACTCAAGCAGGAGATCTCTCAGCGTATATCCCAACGAATGTTATCTCTATTACCGATGGACAAATCTTCCTGGATTCCAACATATTTAATGCCGGGCAAAAACCAGCGATTAACGTCGGAGCATCAGTTTCTCGTGTAGGAGGATCAGCTCAAACCAAAGCGATGAAGAAAAATGCAGGAACGCTGAAACTTGACCTCGCGCAATACCGAGAACTTGCAGCATTTTCACAATTTGCATCAGACCTCGATGAAGCTACTCGAAAGCAACTGGATCGAGG
>JAMIGJ010000065.1:0-20034 GCA_035905775.1 Candidatus Altimarinota bacterium | reverse complement strand
TCTACATAAAAAAGTTTCTGACACAAAAAAAAATATTTTTTTGCACAAAAGATATTTTTTTTTAGTCTAAGTTCGTATTTTTAGTTATTTTATATTCTCTTGAGATGTTGAAAATCCCTCCTTACAGCCTTGAGGCTGAACAATCCGTTCTTGGAAGTCTGCTTATCGATAAAGACGGTTTTCTGATTATTGGAGATATCTTAAGTCACGATGACTTTTATGATGATGCCAATATGAAGATTTTTGAGGTGATGTTTGAACTCTATAAACATAATAAACCGATTGATCTGATTACCGTACGAGAAAAACTCGATGATAAAAAACTTCTTGATGCGGTTTGAGGTTTAAGTTATCTTGCGGAACTTACAGAAATTGTTCCTACTTCAAGCAATATTTTTGAGTACGCACAAATTGTAAAAAACAAAGCAGTTTTACGTAAACTCATTAAATCTGGAAATGAAATTGTATCACTGGGGTATCAAGAGGATAGTCCTATCAACGAGCTTTTAGAAAAGTCTGAAAAATCCCTTTTTAATGTAACACAAACCTTTATTAAAAATAAACTGGTTCATATTACGGATATTTTAACGCAACGATATGAGGAGTTTGCGGAAATTCATGAGGATCCTGAACTCGTAAAACGACATAGATTGCAAACAGGATTTAAAAATATGGATCATAAACTCACCGGACTTAAGGGAGGAGATATGGTGATTGTGGCAGCTCGTCCATCAATGGGAAAAACTGCTTTTGCGATGAATCTCGCACAAAATATAGGTTTTGCAAAAAAGACAGTGGCAATTTTTTCTCTCGAAATGAGTAAAGAACAACTTACTGATCGTATGATAGCCTCAGCAATGGGGATAGATAGCTGGAAGCTCCAAAAAGGAGAACTCGAGGATAGTGAGTTTTCAAAAATTGGAGAGGCTATGGAGCGACTTTCTGCTGCAGATATCTATATCGATGATAGTGCAGGAGGAAATCTTGTGGATCTCAAAAGTAAGGCCCGTCGTCTCAAAATGGAAAGCAATCTCAATCTCATTATCATCGACTATCTCCAACTCATGACGAACGGAAACTCCCTCAATCGTGTGCAAGAAGTTTCAGAAATCTCTCGAGGTATCAAGTCTCTCGCTCGTGAACTTGATGTTCCAATTATTGCGCTTTCACAGCTTTCTCGTGCGGTAGAAGGTCGTCCTGATAAACGACCAGTACTTTCTGATCTTCGAGAATCTGGTTCTATCGAGCAAGACGCTGATATCGTGATGATGATTTATCGTGAGGATTATTACGATGAATTCACCGAACGAAAAGGGATTACCGATATTTTTATTCGCAAAAATCGTAATGGGCCTATTTGAAGCGTACAACTGATGTTTCAAAAAAATAATCAAAAGTTTGTCGAGATTGAAAATAATATGCAAGCACCGGACGAATATTAGAAAAAAATGAGCATTATTGCTCATTTTTTTGCACTCTGAAAAAATATATGATAGCCTATATATGTCATTTATTTTTTATCTTTGCAATTATGACTTGGAAAAATGCGTTTCACCGAGCGGTGAAAAAAGAGTTACGACCTATGCGTCAAGAAACATACTGGATTTTGTTTCTTGCTTGCGGTGCAACCTATGTACTTGGAGTAGTATCAGGAGCCGCTTCAGCTTCGTATGCACTCATTCAACAAAATCCTGAAATTGCTTCAGCATCTTGGCTCGTAACAGGGATGTTTTAAGAATCATTTTTTCCATAAATTTGATTTTGAAAATCTAACTTTGTTCCTATTATAGAACAAAGTTATTTTTTTATATTTTTCTATGAGCGAGTTTCCAAAAAAGTATGATCCCAAGTCATTTGAGCAAAAGACCTATACGCATTGGGAAAAAAATAAATGTTTTGAGCCACAAGACTCAAAAACAGGAAAAAGTTTTTATATCCCGATGCCCCCTCCAAATGTGACAAGTGTATTACATGTCGGGCATTCTGTTATGCTCACCCTCGAAGATATCATGACTCGCTATCATCGTATGAAAGGGGATGCAACACTCTTGCTCCCAGGTACAGATCATGCGGGGATTTCTACCCAAGTAAAGGTTGAGGAACGACTCGTAAAAGAAGGAAAAGACAAATCAAAAATGTCTCGCGATGAGTTTCTCGCAGAATGTTGGAGATGGAATACAGAATTTGGAGGAAAAATCCAAGATCAATTTCGAAAAATGGGAACGAGTTGTGATTGGTCAAAAGAAAAATTTACGCTTGATCCTGATATGAATGAACGTGTTATTGATGCATTTAATATCTTGTACGAACGAGGCCTCATCTATCAGGGAGAGTACATGGTAAACTATGATCCTGTTCTCAAAACGGTAGTCTCAGACCAAGAAGTCATTCATCGTGAAGAACAATGAAAACTCTATCATATTACCTACTTTGTTTCAGGAAGTGACAGTGAGATAGTGGTTGCTACGACTCGACCAGAAACGATGCTTGGGGATGTTGCGGTTGCGGTACACCCAAAAGATAAGAGATATAAAAAACTCTTGAAGGCTGGACGAAGGCTTATTCTTCCTATTGTGAATAAAGAAATTCCTCTGATAGCCGATGAGATGGTTGATATGGAGTTTGGGACTGGAGCAGTAAAGATCACTCCCGCACATGATGCCAATGATTTTGAAGTAGGAAAAAGACACAATCTCCCACTTAATAACATTGTTGTTGAAAAAGATGGTACAATGAGCCCAATTGCTGGGATATTTGCGGGGCAAGACTTTATGACGGCTCGTGAAAATATCGTAGAACTTCTTCGAAGTAAAGGAAACCTTTTAAAAGTAGAAAATCATACTTCAAAAGTAGGATATGGAGAACGAACAGGAGCAAAAATAGAAACGATTATCTCAAAACAGTGGTTTGTAAAAATAGATCCGATTGCAAAAAAAGTGATTGCAGGATATAAACATAAAGATTTTGAGATTGTTCCAAAACGATATACGAAAACCTTTGAAGACTGGATCTATAATCTTCGTGATTGGTGTATCTCTCGTCAGCTCCAATGGGGACATCAAATTCCAGTATGGTATACTCAAACTGGAGATATAGTTGTAGCACGAGATGAAGTAGAGGCATATACCAAAGCAAAAGAACTGTATGGGAATGATATTGTTTTGAAACAAGATGAAGATGTACTTGATACTTGGTTTTCGAGTGCTTTGTGGCCATTTGCGACGCTTGGATACAATATGAGATGAGGCCCACAAGGTGAACTCTTTCAAAAATTTTATCCTGCGCAAGTACTTGAAACGGGGCACGATATCATATTTTTTTGGGTGATTCGTATGCTGCTCTTTGGATATGAGTTTACAGAGCAAACTCCCTTTGAAACGATTTATTTGCACGGACTCGTGAAAGATAAAATTGGTCGTAAGATGAGTAAATCTCTCTGAAATGGGGTCAATCCTCTCGATATGATCGACACCTATGGAACAGATGCGCTCCGTATGACTCTTTCTATCGGAAATACTCCAGGAAATGATCTCAAATTTGATGAAGAAAATGTGAAAAATAATCAAATATTTATCAATAAACTTTGGAATGCCTGTCGTTTTGTAGATGCAAATATCACACACAGCGATTTTGATATCGAAGCAACAGGAAAAATACTCAGTGAAAAATATGATGATCTCATGCTGCATGAAAAATGGATTCTCTCAAAAGTAGTAGAACTCACTGAGCTGGTGACCGACTCTATGGAAAACTTTAGTTTTTCTGAGGCAGGGCAAGAACTCTATACTTTTACCAAAAATAGTTTTTGTGATTATTATATTGAAGAATTTAAACTCACGAGTGAGATTTCAAAATATGGCGAACAAGTGATTCGATTTGCAATTGCTACCTTATTAAAGCTCTGGCATCCATATATCCCTTTTGTCACAGAGGAGCTCTATGGAAGACTCTGATTTTCAGGAGATTTGATAACAGCATCTTGGCCACATATGTCTCTCAAAGTCAATCATGATGCAGAAAAATCACATGATCTCTTTGTAGAAATTGTCAGAGAAGTGCGTCGACTTCGAGCGGATAATAATATCATGCCCAATAAAAGTATCAAACTTAAAATCTATGCAAAATATGCAAATGCTGATGTGATAGAAGAAATGCTTCGTCTAATATATGGAATACTTAAGTCAGAAGAAACAGAAATTATCGATAAAAAACTCACTGACCCACATCTCGTCTATAGTGTCATACGAACGTGAGTTGAAGTGTATGTTGATACCGCAAATGCACTCGATATGGAGGCAGAAAAAGCCCGTCTCAAAGAACAAATCCTCGACACACGTGAGTATATCGCAATACTAGATAAAAAACTCTTAAATGAGTCATTTGTGCGAAATGCTCCGAAAAATCTCGTACATGCAGAAATGCAGAAAAAGGAGCAAGCCAAGCAAAAACTCGAAAAACTCGAAGAAAAAATGAAAAGCTTGAAGTAATAAATATACAGAAGCCTCAAAAATTGAGGCTTTCTTTTTGCGAAAAATATGTTTTTCCCTATACTCTTTTGAAAATTATTCTCTCAAAAAAAATATATGAAAATCGGTATTGTCGGACTTCCAAACGTTGGAAAATCAACTCTTTTTAATGCTCTCACTCGAAACTATGCAGCTGACGCACAAAATTTTCCATTTTGTACCATTGAGCCCAATGTCGGAATCGTTAACGTGCATGATGAACGACTGGAAAAGATTCGTACTGCCGTAAATGGAGCTAAAGCGATACCAGCAAGTTGTGAATTTACTGATATTGCTGGAATCGTAAAGGGAGCAAGTGCTGGAGAGTGACTGTGAAATAAATTTCTTGCAAATATCCGTGAAGCTGATGCAATTCTCCAGGTTGTTCGTATTTTTGAAGATGGAAACATCATCCATGTCCATGGAAAAGTAGATCCAAAAAATGATATCGAGGTGATTAATAGTGAGCTTATTATCGCAGATATGGAAACACTCGAAAAACGAATCGCAAATGAATCTCGAAAGGCAAAAGCTGATAAAAAACTCGCTGAAAAAGTTGAAACGCTTGAAATGGTTTTATCCGAACTCAAAACAGGAAAACTAGCCTCAAATCTCTCACTCACTCCAGAGCAAAAAGAACATATTGCTGATTCTCATCTGCTTACCAATAAAGAATTTGTATATGCATGCAATGTCTCAGAAGATATGATGGATACTCCAGAATCTGAGCTGAAAAAGATGATAGGAGTCGAAAATCCTCATACTCGAGTGGTGCCTATTTGTGCAAAACTTGAAGCAGATATGATTGATATGACTCCAGAGGAGAGAAAGGCATTTCTCGATGATATGGGACTTTCAAGCACTGGACTGGATAACCTTATTAAAGCAAGTTACGATGCACTCGGGTTACAGTATTATTTTACTGCTGGAGAGCAAGAAGTTCGAGCTTGGACGATACATAAAGGAGACTCTGCTCCCAAAGCTGCAGGTGTTATACATACCGATTTTGAAAAAGGATTTATCAAAGCAGATGTCGTATACTGGCATGATATCGTTGAATGCGCTGGCTGGTCCAAAGCACGAGAACAGGGGAAAGTCAGACTCGAAGGAAAAGAATATATCGTACAAGATGGAGATGTGATGCTCTTTAAATTTAGTAAATAGATTTCTGAAATCTCGAAAAAAAACTATGATAGCACATATATATCATAGTTTTTTTTGTATGAAAATTTTAGATGAGCTGTATGAAATGATACAATATTCATTTCGCTTTTTTTCTCCAATTAAATACCGTAAAAAATCTTATTTTTTACAAATTTTTCAATCATTTCTCCCAGGAATCGTTTCTGTTTGATCGGTTTTATTTCTTGAAAAAATAACTTTTTTTATTCAACAAAAAAATATTGAATCTCTTCAATATCTCTTGTTTTATTTTTTTCTTTTTACTATATTTTTTGAATTCCTTATTTTTCTCACTCGAAAATGGGGATGGGTGAATACTTTACCATTTACGATATCAGATATATATAACACATATCTTGTATCGTATATCAAGCTTGATAATAATGCAGTTGAAAAAGTAGGAACTTGAAAACTCATATGAATTATAAAAGATGGAGCTTATGAATGGGCAGAGCTACTTTCAGATATTATTCATGTTGGTACTATTTTGATTACAAGTATTGTTTTCACTTTTTACATGGTATGTAGAATTCATTGGATACTTGGAATTCTTTTCATTTTTCTGATTATTATATTTTTCTTTCTCACATTTTTATTTAATTCACTCTTAAAAAAATTTCGTTCAGAAAGATACGAATTTAGAAATGCATGATTAAGAATTTTTGTAAAGATTATTGCAAGTAAAATAGAAATACTTCAGTCTTGAAAAATTCATTCAGAATTAAAACTTCTTGAAAAAAATGCTTGAGATGTTTCTCGAGTCAGTAAAAATATGGCTACATTAAGGACTCTCAATAAAAGATCTGCTATAGTGGTTCTTACTCTTAGTATTATTACTATATTTTATTTTTCATCAGAAAAACTTACTTCTACATGATTTGATGTTTCATTTTTAGTTGGAATTACGGGAACCCTTATTTTGATGCAAAAATCTCTTACTGAATTTATTTCATTTTATGTCGATGCGAGTAAAAGATTTGTTACTTTAGAAAAACTCTGGGACTTCTTTGATACCACCCCACAAATTACTGGCTACGAAGAGTGAAACACCTTCACTTACGAAACCTGATATATTGAACTGCAAAACCTCTCCTATGCCTATGAAGGAAATAAAAATGTCTTTGAGAACTTTGACTTAAAAGTACGGGGATGAAACATAACAGCCTTCGTGTGACCGAGTGGAGGAGGGAAATCTACTCTTGTGAAACTCATCGCAGGCTACCTCAAAGCAAATAGCTGAGAAATCCTCATCGATGGACAAAAACTCACTGAAACAAGTCTCAAAAGCTACTACCAAGATGTCGGATATCTCACGCAAGAACCATCAGTCTTTGATGGAACGGTACGAGAAAATCTCATGTATGCACTCGGAGAAGAAATACTCGATGAAACTCATCTCCAACAGATCCTCAAACTCTCTCGCTGTGAATTTATCTATGACTTGCCACAATGACTCGATACCGAAATCGGAGAACGCGGAGTCAAACTCTCAGGAGGACAAAAACAGAGACTCGCGATTGCCAAGATATTCTTGAAAAATCCTAAAATTATTATCCTGGATGAACCGACGAGTGCTCTGGATAGCCAGTCAGAAAAAGCGATTACGCAAGCGATGCATGAACTCTTCAAAGACAGAACCGTCCTCGTGATTGCACACAGGCTCCAAACGGTGAAATACGCAGATGAGATTATCGTGATAGACTCTGGAAAGATTATAGAGCGAGGAAATCACGAAGAACTCGTGAAACAAAAGTGATACTACGCTGAGATGCTGGAGTTACAAAGTGGGTTTTAAATATTTTTTGATAATTTTGTCACTTTATTATAATAAGTACGTTTTCACTTCCAGATGATGATATGCACTCATCTCTCTTATATCTTAATTTTTTCTTTGTATGAAAAAAGCATTGTGATTTCTTTTTGTTTTTAGTTTTCTTATGGGAACAACATTTGCAAGCTCAGGAACTATAGTTGGAAATGATGCGGACGAACATGGATGTATAGGATCAGCAGGATATGTATGGAATGAAGAAACTCAAAAATGTGAGCGACCATGGGAAGTAACGATACAAAAAGTATACACAAGCTCAGCGGATTTTCTCAAAGCTGAAGGTGCAACATGTAAACGAGCAACAGACGGATGTAATAGTGTTTCTATTATAAATGGTCAGCTTGGTGCAATGACTCAGATGTATTGTGAAGATATTTATGGAGAAAATGGACAGGAAGCATGGTCATGTCTCGATCAAAAGCTTGAAGATGAAACACTTGGTTTTATGTCAGAAAATGACAGAAATTATTATAAGACACTCCAAACTCAAATTGATGCAAAAACGCAAGAAAGAATAGCAGGAGTGCTTGATACCTATGGAAACAAAGTTCTTGAAAGATATTCTTGGAATGTTCCAAAATCAGTAAAACTTATGGAAAAAACAATTACTGCTTTTGAAACAGCAATTCATAATCTCTCAATGAAAACTCCTGCGGATGCAGCGATGAATGCAACAGATACTCAGAAATATCAAATCCTCAACTTCGCAAAATTTGAACTTCAAATTATAATGCATCGATGGATGCGAAATGCTGGTATGAACTAGAAAAATCTCTAACATATCTCTCATAAAAAAACATTCTCCCGAAAGGAGAATGTTTTTTTATGCCGCAATTTTATATATTGATGGATCTACACATTCCTCAATTCAAGTTACTCTAAAATCATCTCAGTTCCCTGTGAAAATCGAAAAAGCATCAGGTTTAATTTGGAACATAGTAGTATCTCATCTTTTGATAATAACTCTTGGAACGATTACTGTATATACTCAAGCTGAAACTTGCTGTACGTATGTAAGTATTTTTTGTCATAATTTTGATTTTGGATCAATATTAGTAATTTCAATTCTATCATCATCTAATGTTGGTCATCCATTATGTCATGTACTTAACATTTTCTCAGTTTAGCAATATAAAATCATTCTGAGAATTCACTCGGAATTACTCTGAAAGTTTGCTCTGAAATTTCTTTCCGAAATATATACTTTTCAAAAGATTTCAGAGCCTTCTTATGTTTTATATACTTATTTTCTTGAAAGTCAATATTTTCTAAAAATAACTCTGGATATTTGCAGAGGAGATAGTGAATTACTGCTTCGTTTTCCTCTGGAGCGAGAGTACATGTCGAGTAGATCATCTCTCATCATGTTTTAAGGTAGGGAACTACGGTATCACAAATTGTTTTTTGACGAGTGTAGTTTTTTTTGATGTGTGTCAGTGACCAATTTTCAAGAAATGTTGTGTTTTTGTAGAGTAGACCACCTTCTCCACTACACGGAGCATCGACGAGTATCATATCAAAGAAATCAGCTTCTGGAATATACTTTTGAATACTTTCTATGCTTGCATGAATACACGTCACATTTTTTACTCCAAGCTTTTCAAGATTATGTTTCATCTTTTCAAATCTGATTTTCTGAGGTTCAAATGCCCAAATTTCAGCATTTGGAAAACGTGCTGCGAGCTGTGAGGTTTTTCCTCATGGAGCTGCACAGGCATCGAGAATGCGAAGTTTTTTGAAGCTTCATTTCTCCCCTTGGGACCTTAGTACCCCTTGAGGGTGAAAAATTGTATAAGGGCTTTCTGGAGAAAGGATTTGCTGAGCATGACTAAAATACTTTACTGGTATTTGACTTGAAATTCACTGTATGTAAAACATTCCATTTTTATAACTTTCTGTTTTCCAGAGATCACTTTCGTGATGTCTTGCATCTAAAATATATGCATTTTCAAGAAAGTCTATTTTTGTAAATGCAATATTATGAGAAGAAAGATTGGACTCAACAGAAAGAGGATTAGATTTTAAGGTGTTTACTCGAAAACTTACAGCTCGACGCGTTTGGTGAAACGTACTATCAATCTCTGCCATCTCTCTTTGAGAAAAAATTGTTTCAAGTCGTAGTCTAAAATCTGGAGGAAGTAGGTTCATATATGTTTTCTATACTCTGACACTCGGTCATAAATAAATATAAATCTATCATAGTCAGGACTTCGAGTTTTCCAAAGTATTTCTTTTACTTTTTGCGCATAATATGCAGTTCCTCATTCTGGATGAGCCATACGATAGATAGTAAACACGAGTAGCACTTGAGTCATGAGATCATTCATCATTCCCGTAAGTGAACCAATTTCATTATGATAGACTATCCAAATCATAGAGTTAGCAAGCATTGCGAAACGGAGTTTTATTTTTTCAAGAAAAAAATATCCAAATGCTCCTATCATGGATGCTATAATTGGGAGGATAGACCAAATTCCGTCAATAGTAAAGTAACTGATAAAAAAAGTAAGTCAGATGACAAATATAAATGCATGTTTACTTCTTCAAAACCTTTGAGAAAGAAAAAAACGTACAATCCAGAGTGCATTTGCAGCGAGGGCAGTATATACTCCTAACATATAAAAATGTGACATCCAGAGAAGTGTAGAAAGAAGCATGAGTTTTTTTACTCAGAGATCATCTTTTTGGAGATAGGCAAAAAATACGATAATCATTGCTCAAAATCCTGTGAGTTCAATAAATGGATTTTTTTGAAAATGTTCTAAAAATGATACAATAAGCTCTCACATAGAAAAATATGCTTTAAAATATACAATATAAGTATATTAAAGCATAATATTTAATATAAGTCAATAATTTGAATTTTATTCAAACCTATCTTTATCTCGCATAAAAATATATCTTCCAAAATTGAGACGTTTTGGGGCTTTTCCTATTTTTCGTTTGAATCTTTCAAGTATTTTTTCTTTTTTCTCGTGATGTGTTGCAAACATGACAATAGAATATACTATGGTACACAGTACAATAATTTCATTCATAATTCCACTTATTGATCCTGTATTGAGATGGTAGGTGAGCCAGAGAAGTGAAACTATTCCTAATAACATACGAAGTTTGATTTTTTCTAAAAAGAAAAAACCATAACTTGAAACAGCAGTGGCAATGAGAGGAAGTACCGAAATAATTTTCCCATCAAAACTGTATATTCCATAGGCAGCGCTTACTGCAATGATCCCTACAAATATAGAAATATTTTTTTGGTATTTGAGTGAAAGTATAAGTCGAACCAGTCAAATACTGGTAGCAATAAGAGCCCCAATATTCTCTAAAAATACAAAGTGAAGGATCCAAAAGATACACGACACAATAAAAATCTTTACCGTTGTACGGTCATTATGCACAAGAAACCCAGAGATTCAGATCACCATAGCGATGAGTCAGAAGGTCTGTCCGAGCGGATCTTTGTTAAATAAATATGCAATTTCTGTATATGCTTGAATGAAAAAATCTATCATAGAAAGTTATAGTTTTTAAAGAGCTGGAGTATATAGAAAATGAGCCACAAAGCAAATATTTTTGAGAGTCATAAAATATGTTATTTTTTTAGGTATTTTGCTTCCATTTCTGCGTTTTTTTCTTGCCAGTATTTGAGAAGCTTTTCTCGCTGAAAAAGGTAAAAGTAAGCAAATATTCACAAGAGAATAAACATAATTCCGTATCCCACATATTTTACTATGACTTCGTAGTATTCTGCAAAAAAGAGGCCAATAAGCACAAAAACTATTGCCCAAAGAGTGGAAGCTCAAATATTATACACCCAAAATTTTGTTTTCATAAATCCCATACTTCCTGCGATAAAGGGGAGAAACGCTCTTCCTTGCGGATGAAATTTTGACAGGATAATTCCCCAAGGTCACCAGGTATTGACTCATTTTTTGAGATATTTAAGTTCGGTTTGTTCTATTCCCACCCAAATACCATAACGTTTAAAAAAGTCTTCTCCATAGTATTTTCCAAGATAATATCCAATTGCATTTGATATCACTGATCATACAATCGCTGAAATAATGACCCCAATAAGTGCTTGCGTGCTCGTCGCTCCATAAAATCAACCCACAGAAATAAGAAGTATCTGCCCAGGAATAATCACTCAGATAATAGGAAGTGATTCACACAGTGCTGAAAGAAAGGCAAGCAAATAGTTCCAGCGTCATAAGAGCTCTATTTTTGCTTTTATATACTCTATTACTGGAAGAAAAATATCTGGGTAAAAAAAACTCACTATGAGAAAAAGAAACATACAACTCAAAAGTCACAAAATCAAAAAATGTACGAGCTTTTTCATGTAAAAATAAGAGAGAAAATATGTATTTAAATAAACTCTATAAACCTTTATCGTTTTTACAAGTTTATTTGTGTTATTTACTTTTTTTTATATAGTATCAGCGTTATAAATCTTACTATTGTTTGTATGAAACTCAATATACTCCCAAAAAGAATGTACTTTTTTGTACTTTCCGGATTCATGATGCTTGCCTCTATAGTGTTGATATTTTTATGAAATTTGAACCTCTGAATCGATATGACTTGAGGAATTCAGATAGAGTTTCAAGCATGAACATGATCTATCAATCTCGATACTATAAAATCTGAAGCTCAAACGGTTGCAGGTCATATGAACCTCCAAAAAGAAAATATAGTGAACACTATTAATGTCTATAAAATCTCTGGACAAGAGAGCTTTGTAGTCGAAGCAGGGATTTCGAAAAAATATAGCGATGCTGAAACAGAAAGTTATAAAATAGCGTATAGAGAACAGCTTTCTGAAAATCTTAAATCGCAAGGATATGTACTCTCAAGTTATGTCAATATTGGAGCGAGCTTTGGGGACTATATCAAATCTACTGCGAAACTTACTCTTCTTCTTGCTCTTATTGGGATATCTCTCTATGTAGCGTATGCGTTTTCTGGAACAGTTGCTGGAATTCCTTCTCTGACATTTGCTTTTATTACGCTTCTTACTCTCTTTCATGATGTGATAGTATCTTCTGGACTCTATATTTTGACTTCACAATTTTTTCCTCAATTTCAAATTGATACTTTTTTTATTACCGCACTTTTGACGATACTTGGATACTCTATTAATGATACGATAGTGATTTTTGATCGTATACGAACAAATCTTCGCGAATTTGCAGGAAAATGAAAAAATCTTGAAACGATTATTATTGATTCTATCGATGAAACGATGACACGAAGTATTTATACTTCACTCACTGTCTTTTTTGTCCTTCTGTGTATGTTTTTCTTTGGGCCTGAAAGTATACAGTGATTTACCCTTACGATGCTCTTTGGAACGGTAGTAGGATCGCTTTCTTCTATCTTTGTGGCTTCTCCACTCTTATATGAAATGCATAAACATACAACCCTTACGGCTTATGTAAAAAAAGAGGCTCGAAGCGATGAAGATAAAATGGTTGTGTAAAATCTATGAAAGAAGCATTTTTTTCTATATTGCGAAGTTATTATGCTACTTCAGGTTTTTTAAAAACACTTGGAGTAGTTTTTATGTGAATATTTGTTGCAGGGGTATCTGTCCTAGAACCGGTTATATTTACTAAAATTATCTCATATATAGAACTTTACTTGAAAGATGGAGTATTTCAGTCTGACAAAATAATTTCATGGATTGTATTTTGGTGATTTTTTATACTTTGAAGTATAGCGCTCTCATACTTTCACCGATACTTTTTCGTATATAAAAATAATATGAAAAATTATATAGAAACCTGTAAAGTATTTAACGAGAAGATACTGTATATGTGATTTCATGAATATGTATGAAAAAAGCAGTGAAGCCTCTATAAGATATATGATAGAGGGACACAAGGGCAAGAATCATTTCTTTATTTTTTCTTTGGTGAGGCATTGCGTACTATCTCAAGTACCTGTATTATCATCATTATTCTTTTTCTCACGGATATACGTATGGCATTTTTGGTACTTGCTCTATTACCAGTAATGTTTTTTCTTGCAATGTTTTTTATACACATTCTCTGACCTAAACAAAGAGAACTCAATGATTCTTGGGATGGTATGTTTTGAGATATTTGAAATGCACTCAACTCTTTTATGCTGACAAAAACATTACTGCTTGAAAAATTATTTCTCAGAGATATGTCTGGGCTTCTTGATAGACTTTTAGTGAAACAAAATACTCTGTGAAAAGGATGGAGTCTCATGCATATTTATACCTGACTTCTCGTGATGCTCGCACGACTGCTCGTTTTGTGATGTTGAGTTTTTTTTATAAAAAATGGAACTCTTTCTTTTGCAGAATTATTTCTCGTTTTTAACTATATTGGTTGGATCTATTTTCCACTTGCAGCTTTGATTGATCGTACGAACGAAATGGTTCGACATCTGACATCAGTTGAGAAAATGTATAGAGAATTTTCTTCCCTTACCCGTGAAGACATTTCACAATGAAAAGAAATGTCAAAAATCACAGGAAACATTGTATTTCAGAACGTTTTTTTTTCCTATAATGTTGAGAGAAAAATTCTCAAAAATATAAGTTTTGAAGTAAAATCTGGAGAGAAAATAGCTCTGGTATGAAATACGGGAGCAGGGAAATCAACGATAGCACATTTGCTTTTGAGATTTTGGGATTATGATTCAGGGCTGATACTGCTTGACGGAACTCCTATTCATGAAATCAAAAAATCATCTTTGCGTCATCATGTATGAGTAGTATCTCAAGATACCAGTCTCTTTAATCTCTCGATAGAAGAAAACCTCAAGTTTGCAAATCCAAAAGCTACCAAGAAACAAATTGAAGAAGCTTTAAAATCAGCACAAGCAGAATTTGTATTTGATTTTCCTGCTTGAATCAAGACTATTATAGGAGAGCGTGGACTCAAACTTTCTGGATGAGAAAAACAGCGTATCGCTCTTGCCAGACTTTTTTTGAAAAATCCTGAAATTCTTATACTGGATGAAGCAACTTCTGCTCTTGATACCACAACTGAGAAAAAAGTTGATCTAGCCCTTAAAAATCTCATGAAAGGAAAAACGAGTATCATCATCGCACATCGACTGTCTACGATTCGGCACGTAGATAGGATATTTGTACTGGAACAGGGGAAAGTAGTTGAGGCATGAAACTACCAGGAACTTATGGAAAAAAAGGGAAGGTTCTTTGCACTCGCAAATCCAGATAAACTTATTTTAGGGTAAAAATATTATATGAAACATCTTGCAATCATTATGGACGGAAATCGTCGTTGGGCTCGAGAAAGATTTCTTCCTGCTATTTTTTGACATAAAGCAGGCTATGATATGGTAAAAAAAATTACAGCCTCTGCTCAAAAAAAGGGGATTACATATCTTACTTTATGGGCTCTCTCAACTGAGAATCTCGTGAAAAGAGATTCAGAAGAAATAGATGGGATTATTAAGCTCATACATCAAGTTCCCTCACTCATCCCAGAATTTATGGAGAAATGAATAAAACTGCAAATTATTGGAGATATTACAAGACTTCCTCAAGATACTCAAGATATCCTCTCAACGTGTATGCAAGAAACACAAAATAACACTGCTATAACGCTTACCATTGCTCTCGTGTATGGAGGTCAAGATGAGATTGTCCGAGCTACGAAAAAAATCCTAAAAGCAGGTATTGAACCTGAAACACTCACAGAAACTGAGTTTCGAAAGTATCTTGACTGTGCAACTCTGCCTATTCCAGATATGATAGTGCGTACTGGGTGAGATATCAGGCACTCAGGTTTCTTGCTTTACGATTCTGCCTACAGCGAGTACTATTTTACCGATAAAAAATGGCCAGAATTTGATGAGTGAGAACTTGAGAAAGTTCTGAAAGTTTTTTCAGAACGAAAGAGAAATTTTGGAAAATAATATCCTAATTTTTAAACTATGAAACTACCAAGTTGGTATAACCAATACAAAATTCGTATTGAAGAAGCTCTTGAAAAGCATCTCGATACCTATCTTGCTATTCCTATGACTCCACCGCTCGAACACTTTAAAGAAGTAGTAAAATATGCATGTCAATGAGGAAAAAAACTTCGAGCTATTTTAGCGCTTGAGTTTTATCTGAGTCTGTCTCGAAAAAATATTGATGATATAGAGTATGATGATGATATCATGAAACTCTGTGTCGCTCTTGAATGTGTTCATGCATATTCATTGGTACATGACGACCTTCCATGTATGGATAATGACGAACTCCGTCGAGGGGAACTAACTGTATGGAAAAAGTTTAGTGAATATGAAGCAGTTTTAGTGGGTGATATGCTTAATAGCTTTTGTTTTGAGCTCATTTCAGATATCAAGGACGCAAAAATCTCTCGTGATATCTCAAAATGTATTTCTCACTCGGTTGGTTTTTATGGGATGATTGGATGACAAGTTGAAGATCTCTATTTTGAAGATCATGTAGACGAATTGGATCTCGATATTCTCAAATGATTACATGCAAAAAAAACAGGAAAACTTATTGAAGCTTCGATTATTTCTTGAACCCTTCTTTCTGGTGAAAGAGCAAATGCTGATATCTATCAAGACTTTGGAAAGAAACTTGGGCTTGCGTTCCAGGTCAAAGATGATCTACTCGATCGTGAAGGAACACCTGAAGAAACAGGGAAAAGTGTTTGAGGAGAAGAAAAGGGATTTGTCTATCTTATTGGTCTTGATGCCAGCAAAAAAGTTCTTCATGACATTATATCAGATTGTAAAAAGATTTCTCATAGGCTTGGTTCAGCAAAGATAAATTTTTTGGTGGATTATGTAGAAAATAGAACGAAGTAATATATATTACAAAATACTAAAACTATGAAATCAAAAATAGAGCAAATCCTACGAGATATAGAAGCAAAAAAGCAAGAACTCTATGAAGAGTATGAAAAGCTTCGTGAAAAATATGATTTTTCATACATAAAATGAAAAATCATATTTTCAGAAAAAGCTAAAAAGTATCAAAGTGGTTTTAAAGTACCTCTTCGCACGTATGCAATTCCCAAAAGCTATAAACACATGCTTTCAATCCCGTTTATTTACGGAATGATTTTTCCTGCTCTTTTTCTTGATATCTGCCTTTTTATATATCAGCAAACAGCTCTCAGGCTCTATGGGATACCTCTTGTGAAGCGATCGGACTATATCATCTTTGATAGAAAACATTTAAATTATCTCAATCTTATGCAAAAGATAAACTGTTTGTATTGTTCCTATGTAAACGGGCTCTTTCAGTATGCAGTTGAAGTTGCTGGTCGTACAGAAAAATATTGGTGTCCTATCAAAGCAGCTCGCAGAAAGGCTGGAAGTCATAACTGGGAAGAGTATTTTGCCGATTATGGAAATCCGGAAGAATTTAAAAAGCAGTTCAATAACAATAAAGCATTTTTTGAGAAGAAAAAATAGTTTTATACTATTTTAAAAAATCTGGTTGCATTCTCATACAGAGCTTTTTCTATTTCTTCAGGACTCTCGTCTCGTAATTCTTGAAGTTTTTTGAGAACATATCACACATACGAAGGTTCGTTTTCTTCTTTTCATCGCAGTGGTTCCGGAGTGAGAAATGGAGCATCTGTTTCTATCAAGATACGCTTAAGAGGGAGTTTACGTGCTACTTCTTGCAGTTCAAGAGATTTTTTGAAGGTAAGAGGTCATCCAAAACCAAACATTGCATCTGGATTTTGTGCTAAAATCTTTTGTGCAAAATCCCAATTTCCAGAATAGCAATGAAAGACATAGTTTTTTGCCTCCATGTGTGTGAGTATTTCCAAAACTTCTGCATTGGTCTCTCGAGAATGAATCACGAAAGGAAGTCATAGCTCTTTACTGAGCTCAATCTGTGCTCGAAAATATGCTTCTTGTATTTCTTTGATGGTAACATGTGAGAGTCATGATGATTCTGTAAGAGTTTTCAAATGATAATAATCCAGTCAAATCTCTCAAATTCCGACAATATGCTCTTTATTTTCAAAATAGAGATTTCGTAACTCCCGGATATCTTGCTCAATCTGTAGTCTCATCTTCTTTTTTTGGGAGAAGAAAGACAAAGAGGTATTATCTTGAAGGGAAGTGAATACTTCCTTATTTCATATACTATACGGTATATCACAAGGATGGAACCCTATCGTTGCCTTGAGTCAAGAATATTTTTGAGCAAGTTCAATCGAGAGTATACTTGTTGCTATATCACAGCCTATGCTGATACACGCATTATGTTTATTTTCTCAAAAAAAATGCTCCAAATTGTTATCTGGAGATTTTTTAAAAGTGATATAGGGATGAGTATGAGTATCAAAAAGCATAGACTAAAATTGGAGCTGAGAACTTGAAAGGAGAAACATTTCACCATTTTTATCCTTGAAATTTACTTGAACTGGATTTACAAAAACAGTCTTTTCTTGTACTTTTTCAAAGCTGAGATTGAGTATCTCATTTGGGGCAGAGAGAGTGAGAGGAGACTCAAATCTCATAATATAGGTCACAAAACCATCTTCATTTTTCAGCTCATCAATGGTGCTTGCTTCAAGTGAGGTTGTATAGCTTCAAAGCTTTAAAACTTCCGGATCATACGCAAGAGAAAAAGAAAGTTCTTGTACTTCCTGCATTGCCTCATGAGTTTGAAAAATAATTTCTTTTCCTCGAATAAATCCAGAAAAATCTGTCGAATTTTCTTCGACTGTTTCGCTTCAGAGAATGTTTGCTTGAAGCATCTGCGAAGCCGGTGTTTGGACAAGCAAGAGGTTAATTCATATAGCAAAAATTGCACTCAGAGCAACAAGTCATACATGAGAGAGCACTTTATGTTTATGATAGCTTGAAAATATATCTTTCATATAGGTTTTATTTTTTATAAATTATTTTGATTTTACGATAAAATATTTAGAATGCAATTCTAAAATAATTGACATAAAATTTATTAAGTGGACAATAATAAAAAAGAACTGTTAAAAACTTTATTACAACATTGAAACTATATTTCTTGTAAACTTCACAATCAAGACGAGGTTTATAGAGCAATTCAAGAATTATCAGCAAATATAGTATATATTATAGGAATAGATGACAATACATGCTATTTAGCACTTAAGCGTTCAGCATTAGAAACTGTTTTTCCAAATAGAGATGTCATAGAACTCTTCAGGTGATTCAACTGAAGATTTATATCTATTCTTTCTATATAATCCCGTGATTTTCGAGATTCTCAACGACAGCTTTTCCGAGTTGTTTTTGGAGTTCTGCTCTTTCAATGTCTTTCAGTGTCTCGATACTTCCATAGAGCTTGAGTATCTTTTTGCGTGTGACGGGTCAGATACCAGGGATTGCTTCAAGGATACTTTTTTTACTACTTTTACTCCGAGAATCACGGTTGAAGGTGATAGCAAATCTATGAGCTTCATCACGCAGGGCTTGTATAAGCCGTAGTTCTGCTGAGTCTTTTTCGAGGAGAATTGGTTCAGGTTTTCCAGGAAGAAAGAGCTCTTCATCTCGCTTCGCAAGTGATACGATTTGTAGTTTTTCCTTCTCTTCAAATTCACTCCTATAAAATATTTCCATAACAGCTCAAAGTTGTCATTTTCCTCCATCTATGACGATAAGATCTGGAAAATTTTGAAGTTTTTGAAGTTCTGCGATACGACGCGTAATAATCTCTCGCATTGAGTTGAAATCGTCTATTTTTCCTTGTTCGAGGGTTTTAATGCGAAACTTTTTGTATTTTTTAGGGTTTTTCTTTCCATTTTCTACGACACTGCGACTTGCCACAGTGTGAGTTCCTGAAAGGTGAGAAATATCATTACACTCAAAAATAATATCTTGATTTATTTGACGGTATCCAAGAAGCTCCAGAATATAAAGCATCGTTTTTTTACTCGAACTTTTCGCTGAAAGACTTGCAAGATACTTTTTATGAGCATATTCGTAGAGATTTTTGTAACAGAGCTTCAAAAGCTCAAATTTAGGCCCTATTTGAGGCGATTCTTGCGGTATTGAAAGACTTTCATCAAAATCAAGGAGTTCAGGCAGTAAAAAAGTATATTTTTTTTCTTTTGCTTGCTCTATCCATTTTTGTTCCACAAAACTTTTTATGATTTCTTGACTGCTTTCTTCTAAAATATTTTCAACTTCATAGTTTTCAAAATTTACGATCTTTCCCTCATATATCTCAATCACTCACAGGTAGATGTGATCATATTTTTCCAGTATTTGTATCACAAAATAATTTCCTTTTACCCCATCTCGTACTACTTGAAGGGTATCCAAACTTTCAAGTGCTTCCAGTGAGAGCTTTCTCTTTTGTGCATCTTCAAACTTGAGTTCTTTTGCAAACAGGAGCATCTCTTGAGTCAGTTTTTCCTTTACTTCTTGAGTGTCACCTCAAAGGAATTTCTGTATCTGTTGTATTTTTTCAAGATACAGTTGCTTTTGCTGTGTTTCATTTGCATCAACTTTTCCTTCAAAGATGTAGCTATCGAGGGT
>JAMIGJ010000064.1:0-23837 GCA_035905775.1 Candidatus Altimarinota bacterium | reverse complement strand
TACAGAAAGGAATTTCGAGAAGGAGTGAGTGCAGAAGAATATCTGATAGATCTTGTACAAATGCGCTCAAGATGGGGATTTACGAATCAAGAAAGTTATAGACCAATTATACGAGAAAATCTCTTACACTATGCTGAATTCGTATGATTTTATATCAATGGAAAAAAGGTAGATATACAAAAGGAATTTGAGAGTCCAAGTATATTTCTCACAGCTTCAGATATGATACAACTCTGAGGATCTATAGTATATGATGGAGTTCATGTAAAAACTGCAGTGGATCAAGATCTCCAAGATAATATGAATACAAGTCTTTTTACTTTTTGGGAAGCCATGGCAGTAAATTGATATTTTCCAGCAGAAATCCTTGAGCCATCAGAAGTATTTTTACAGTATGGAACTCAAGGAAAATATGCCGAATATATACGACAAATTCCAGTGAAAGATGTGAGTTATCTCAGGCAGTGAGAAGATGTACGTTTTCATATGCTTCAATTGATTACGATCAACGCATTTTGAGAAGTGTCCTATGATAGACTCTCTCCCCAACAAAAAATTGAGGCAGAAGCTGAGTTACAGCGTCAATTTAAAGCTCATATGCTCTATGGAAATCTCAGTATAGATGCAGCTTCTTGGACACAGTGATCAACACGGGTAAATCGAGCTTTCTATTATTATGATACCTCAAAGATTGAAAGCATATTTTCCCAGTTTATTGCAGAGCGAAAAAAAGAATTTTATGATGCAATTTCTGTTTCTTGTAGTGTATGAGAGACGAACTATCCAAAATTTATCCAGATACTTATCTTTCCTGGAGATACCAAGGCTGATATTTCTCGTTTGATAGGACATTATCTCTTAGCGCGTAAAAGCCAGTATGCCGACACCTTTCATCAACTTGATGCGTTTCAAAAAGATGTACTTTTGAAGCGACTTCTAGGGGCAGAGATTGTTGCAGGAAAATTTCAAGCGGGAGAAAGCTTTTTTGTGTCATATGAAACATTAGAACAGCAGCTCATAGATCTCAAAAATATGAGCTATCTTCCTTATATGTCACAGCTTTCATATGATGATAGAATGCTCTTTGATGTATTTGCAGAGACGCAAGGAGTTGAAGAAATGCTTGCATTTCTCATCGTGAACGAGTCATATATCAATGCAGGGAAATTTAAAAGCGATAGATTTGAGGGGCTTTTTGGATTGAATGAACTTTCAGCAAGAGTGGGAAGAAAAGGACAAAAAGAGTTTTTTAGATTTATCTATGAGCATAATCTGATTCCATTTCTCAATGAAATATTTGCTGAATATAAAAAAATACCGGAAGAATGACCCCAATCATTTTGAGATTTTCAAATTCGCTTTGATAACCTCTACGAATCTGAACTTGCTTTGAAACTCTTTCCAACGAAATATGATATCTCAGCTGCACTTTCTCTAGTACTCGATCCATCGAGCAGATTTCAAGATATTATCGAACAAGGAAGAAAAAAGCATCCACAAGAAGTAGAACGAGATCTCTTTTTCGTAACACAAATCCAAACAGAACTTCAATCACCATCTCCAGATCCACTCAGAATTGCAGGACTTTTAAAAGATCTCCTGCAGACAAACGATGCAACCAATAAGCATATCGTCGGAAAAATAGTTTCTCTCAAACTCATGGAAATTAAACTTCGAGATCATAGTGATAAAATACGTGAACAATTTACTCGAAATGGAATGAGTCTTGATATCACTGATCCTCAAATGCGACAAAGATACGCAAAATATCAGCTTCTGGTGAATAATATTGGAGAGTCAAAAGCACTTTATGCGGTATTTGAAAATTATCTCCGGAGAGTATTTTGAGATTTTCAGAAAAAATATCCGCAGAGGTGAATTGTTCTCCCTCCAGAAACACGAAAAAGTGAAGGAATTTGAGGTGAGAAGGCTATTTATACAGATTCTTTTTTAAAAACGGATATTGTGGGCTATCTCGCTCAAGTCGATAAAATTCCAGAACTTGAAATGCTCTCAGATGATATGAAAAATTTCCTCGCTGCATGAGTAAGCAGCTGAAATATTTACAGTTTTTTGCGAGACTCAGAAATCACAGAGGTATATACAACTCTTTGACTCGATACAAATATTCTCCCTACTCAAGAAGAATTTTATTCAAGAGCAATATTTGGATATGCAAATGAAAAGCATCTAGAGATCCGTAAGGCTGAACCAGAGAGAAAACTCTCAGATTTTCGAGGAGTGTGATTTGTTGCCTTTCTTTGATTATATTTTACCATGAATTCGCTTGCTGGACTTTGAACTGTTGCTTTTAAAACGATTCTCGTCCCTTCAGGAATTCTCGCACGCTGAACTGCAAAAATCACATTAAGATGACTTTCTGAAATACTTTCGGCTGGAAAAAAATATATTCAATGAAAAAGAGAACGTCGAAAAGAAGAAAAAAAACTTATTTTTACGAATGATAATCGATTTCGAAGAAAAGCTTCAGAATATCAAGATTGAGTTTATTCTATAGGTATGGAGAAGAGAAAACCAACTATCGTGAAACATGATTCAAATATTATTTTCACAAATAGTGAAAATGACCCTCGAAGAAATACCTATTTTGATGGAAATATATCGATTACTCCTGAAAATGGAATCATTCAAAAACCTGATATATCCGTGCTTTCTCCAGAACTAAGGATAGATTATGAAAAGTTTTCCGTCGCAGCTGCAGAATAATAAATAAGAAGACCTTACGGTCTTCTTATTTATTTAAAAACTCAGGGAGTCTTATACCTCAATTTCCTCACTTTCACTTGCTGCTGCTAATCTTTTATTGAGTTCATCCCATACTTCTTTTGGTATATTTTTTGCGATTTTGACATCTGGATAGTTTTTTGCCGCAAGAAATGGACCTCTTCGAGAACCTTTTACTACCATTTCTTCTCCTGACTCTTCATCGATGAGCAGTCATTTTTCACGGAGAATTTCTTCGAGTGTTTCGTCTTTTTCTGATTTAATTTTCCCAATCCATTTTACACGAGGATATTCACTACTCGCGAGAAATGGTCCAAAGCGTCCTGTTTTTACGACGATTGTCCCCTCAACTCCATCTGGACATGGTTTTCCTTCATATTTTGCACGTAGTACATCAAGTGCATCTTTTTCTGCTTTTGGTTGCTCGATATGCTTACATGTTGGATAGTTGGAACATCCTATGAATTTTCCTGATTTTGAAAATTTATACACGAGTTCAGATTCACACAATGGACATTTTTTCCCTACAAGTTCTATTACTTTTTCCGCTTTTTCCCCGGCATCATCTATATTTTTTTTAAGCGTTCCTTCCCAAAAACGCGCAAGCATTGATTGATATTTTTCCTTTCCTGTTGCTATCTTATCAAAATCTTCTTCTACCGATTTGGTGAAGCTATATTCCATCATTTGCGTAAAATATTCTTGCAAAAAGTCAGTTACGGTAAATGCTACTTCTGTTGGAGCAAGATATTTCTTATCATTTTTCTCGACATATCATCGGTCTATAATAGTTGATATAGTTGGAGCGTAGGTAGATGGTCGACCTATCCCCTCTCCTTCGAGTTTTTTTACGAGACTTGCTTCTGTATACCGTGCTGGTGGCCTGGAAAATGTTTGAGAACCGAGTATATTTTTTGATTGTGCGATGTCTCACTCTTTCATTGCTGGAAGGAGACTTTCATCCCCTTCAGTACTCTCCTCATCTTCATCATCTTTTCCTTCTATGTAGAGTTTCATAAACCCATCAAATTTAATAACCTCACCTTTTGAAGTCCAAGTTTGTCCTGGTGCTTTGAGTGGAGAGAAATTATAGGTGGTTACTTCGACGATCGCTTCCTGCATTTGACTTGCGAGCGTTCGTTTCCAGATGAGAGTATAGAGTTTGAGCTGCTGTGCATCGAGATCTCCTTTGAGACTTTCTGGAGTGCGAGATAGGTCCGTTGGTCTGATAGCCTCGTGTGCTTCTTGTGCCCCTGCTGATTTTGTCGTATATTTTCGTGATTTATGGTACTGCTTTCCAAATAGCTCCGTAATAACTTTTCAGGCTTGTGTGAGTGCCTGTTCTGAAAGATTAAGACTATCTGTACGCATATAGGTGATAAGTCCTTGTCGTTCTCCATTTCCGAGGTCTATCCCTTCGTAGAGTTTCTGAGCAATCATCATCGTTTGTTTTACTCCAAATCCAAACTTTCGAGCTCCTTCCTGTTGCAGCGTCGAAGTGGTAAATGGAGCTCAAGGAGCTCGTTTTGAATCTTTTTTGATACTTTCCTTGAGTTCGAACTCAAGTTTTGATGCGTGAGAAAGTTCCAGCATTCCTTTTTTATTTTTTTCTTCCTTGATGCTGCTGATATCATCGATCAAAGTTGCTAGAATCTTTTGTACGTCTTGTTTTGATGTGAGTTTTTTTACTTTTCCATCGAGTTTCGTAAATGTTGCAGAAAATACAGTTCCATCAAAATCAAGCTGTACCGAGATTTTCCAACTTTCTTCTGGTGTAAATGCTTGGATTTCTCGTTCTCTCTCAACAATGAGTTTTACCGCAACCGATTGTACTCGTCCTGCAGAAAGTCCTTTTCGTATTTTCTTCCAAAGAACAGGAGATACTTTGTATCCCACAAGTCTATCGAGGAGCCTGCGAGCTTGTTGAGCATCAACTAAATCTATATCAATAGTACGAGGTGAATCTATTGCTTTTAAAATCGCAGTTTTCGTGATTTCATGAAATACGATACGTTTCGTCGTTTTGGTATCGAGATTGAGTGCGTGACACAGATGCCATCCTATTGCCTCCCCTTCACGATCCTCATCCGTTGCAATCCATACGGTGTCAGCCCCCTTTGCGAGTTTTTTGAGATTATTGACGGTTTTTTCTTTATCTTCCGTGATACCATACTCTGGAGTAAAGTTATTTTCGATGTCTATCCCAAGGCTTTTTTCTGGAAGATCTCTGATATGACCCATTGATGCTACGACTTGAAAGTCTTTTCCTAAAAATTTTTCTATAGTTTTTCCTTTTGCAGGAGACTCGACGATAACCAGATTTTTTGCCATGTGCGTAAAATGTTTTTCATAAAAATATGTAAGTACTTTATAAGCTTTGATTTTTAAGTCAAAAAAAAATAGCCAAAAGGCTATCGTATTATAGAATATCTATGTCATCCTAAATGAAATATCCTACGTATAACTCATTCACGTTGCAATGATTCAAGTATTATAAGTATTTTTGTATTTTCAATCTGAAGCTCCACTTCTTCGCCAGATTGTACTAAACGTTGGAAAAATTGCTTTAATATTCCTTTCCCTAATCATCGTATGTTTGTTGCCTGACAATCCCAAAGATAATCTTGAAACTGTCCTGCTATAAAATGGTCTTGAAACTTTCAATTTACAGCATTACTTGTTCACACAAATGATATATATTTTTCTGCTTGATCATATACTATAACTCAGAGTTTTTTTCAAGTGATATCATAAAAGAAATACGCATCACCCTCCTTTTCGATTTTTAAATCTAATACTAGATTTACACTATCTTGTATTTTTGCTTTAATATTTCATCACATAACTCATTTTGAATCTACTCAGGAAAAATCTTGTACTTCTAGACTCATACTACATTTTTTACGAGATTTCTATTATCATATGGAAACTTGTGATTTTCGAGATAGCGAATCAGCGCATAATAGGCTGACCACATATTTCATTTATCATAGAGATATGCATTTCCTTCTCACTTTCCTGGAGAAAACTCTTGCAAAATACTTCCAAGATAATTTTTATCATTAATAAGCGGAACGACTCCATGTTGCATAATCTTTTCCAGTTTGATATCAGTGCAATCTCAAAACATTGCATCTATTCCAATCATATCGAAAGTTTCATGATTTTTTTGAAAACATATGTTTTTTGCAGAATGTTCTGCTACTGGGGATCCAAACACGATAAAATTTGCAGGAAGAACTGCAAATCCATCGAGAAGTCCTTGTGTAATTTCTTTTTCTGTAAAATGTACGGCAATAAGAATTTTACTTCTTCGTGGCAAATCAAAGCGTACCTTGAGTTCATCTCGTTTTTCTTCTTTCAGGTGAAGCAGTTCAGATATATTCATAAATAATAAAAAATAGATATATAGATATATCCTAGCATATATATGAGTTTTTTATCAAATATTTTCTTTTGACAAGTGTGTAAAAAAACTCGCAAAAATATATTTTTGTATATAATGCAGGTGAAATTTATATCCCTCCTCTGAATCTCCTCCCTTCTCACGAAGAGAGGAGGGCACATCTAACTCCTCTATTGAAGCCCCTTTCTCTTATGTAAGAGAAAGGATTCAGGATAGAGATATTTCCCTTATGCATAAAAATTTCTGGTCAGAACAGGTTCAAAAATATTGAAAACTTGCTTTTCTTGCTCCTATGGATGGATATGGAGACAGTGCCTATCGACAATCGATGAAACGAATTGCTCCGCATATTTACTGTATCTCTGAGTTTTATAGTGCGGATTGACTCGTACACTCAAAGTTTCTTGGACAAAGTGTCTTGCCTCATAGTGATATTGAAAAACCTCTGATTATACAAATATTTGGGAAAAATCCTGAAACCTTTGCTGGAGCAGCAAAGATCATTGAAACCTATGGTGTCGCTGGTATAGATGTCAATATGGGATGTCCTGCAAAAAAAGTGGTGCGAAGTGGGCACGGATCAAGTCTCATCATTTCAGAAAATACTGCTTTTGATATCGTAAAAGCACTCGACGAAGCAACTCCACTTCCCGTATCTGTAAAGACGCGTTTGAGTTTTGATGGAAATCAGGATCTTATAACTTTTGCTCAGTGACTCCAAAAAGCAGGAGCGAAACTTATTACGATTCATGGTCGTACGGCAAAGCAAGCCTATACTGGAAAGGCTGATTTTACAAATATCTATGAACTCAAGAGAAATCTGGATATCCCAGTGATTTGCAATGGGGATGTGTTAAACTTTACTGATGGGATGCAAAAAGTTCAGGATCTCGATGGATTTATGATAGGACGTTGTAGCTTTTGAAATCCTTGGGCTTTTATCCCAGCTCCAAGTTTACAACAGGATTTTATTCTCAGACATTCTGACTCTCCACTGCTCCCTCTTTTTGAAGCAGGAGGAAAATACTTTCATCCTGAAAATTTTCTTGAAAATTGTTATATTCCCACACTTGCTGAAATGCTCGAAGCGATGGAATTTCACGCAACACAACTCGTTCTCACGAAATGAGAACGCAAAGGCTCACTGGAAATCCGAAAACATCTCGTACAATACCTCAAAAGCTTTCCTGATGCGAAAGAGTATCGCAAAGCTCTAGTAACTACTGAATCATTGCAGCAAACAAAAAACATCCTCGCAGAGATCCGAGTGCGATTTGCTAGTGAACTTGGGAAGAGGCCAGGATTATGAGAAATTCTCTAATCTCGATATCGTACAACAAGTAAAAGTGAATCTTCTAGTGCATCTCAAAAATGACTTTCAGAACTGACATCAAAAAATATATAATCTCAGGTTTTAGAGAGTATAATCTCTCTATTTGATTCTGGAAAGGTTATTCGAAACTCTCACGATAAAAGGATAGTAATATTTTTGAGAGTACTATCAGAGTTTGAACCTGGTTTATGAAATCATTTTTCATGTCGAATCCATTTAAGTTCAATTTTTTCATGATGAAATTCTGGAAAATTTTCCATAAAACTCCCCATAAACCAGCCTTTTGTTTCGGGATGAAGTGCAGTTTGTTCATCGAGATTTCATGAGAGTATTTTTTGCATATTTATGTTGCTATAAATCTTAAAAATATAGTCTCAATCTCTTTTTGGAGATCTTCTTCGTCGGAGGAGATAAATTTTCCAAATTTCATATTTTTATCGAATTCTAAAAGTTCGGTATAAAGTTTTTGAAGTTCTTGAAAAGAGCTTGCATGTCGCTTTCCGATGAGAAATTGTCGATTTCAGAGTTTGAGGATATCCCCTATTTCGTTTTGAGATTTTTTGTTTGATTTGAGGTACTCGATATAGACGAAAAGTCTGAGATTTGCGATGATAGACTGATAGAGCGCATAGAGATTAGAAAATTCCAAAAGATTTCGAAATTCTTGAAATATTTTTTTCTGGTTTTTTGCAAGAATAGTATCGATAAAAACAAATATAGATTCTTCAAATTCTGGGATGATGAGTGTTTCTATATCTTGCAGAGTAATGTGAGCTTTGGTGAGAGAGAGTTTTTCAAGTTCGCTTTGTGATTTTTGCATATCACCACCCTTGAGAAATACAAGTCTTTTAAGAGCAGTTGGATCAATATTTTTATATTTTTTACTCAGATAATCATATACTGCATCTTCTCCATCGAGAGAAAGATTTTTGATTTCTGCGATTTTTGAAAGCTCTTTGTAGGCAAGAGTTCTCTTATCAGGATTTTCACTTAAAAATACCACGAGTGTGTCCTCAGGAATTTTTGAGAGATGTTCTAAAATAAGGCTTTCTATATCAGATGCCCCAGAGAAGCTACGCTCTCCTGCAAATGGGAACCCATCAATAATGACGAGTCGTTTTTCACTAAAAATACTTCTCGACAGGAGATTTTCTACAATAAATTTTCCAGATGTTTGGTCGAGATTTGAGATGTGAACGACATTTTCTGCTCCATATTTTTCTGTAAACGCACTTTTCCACTTCAAGGCTTCTTGAAGGATGAGAGAACGAATATTTCCAGTAAAAAGGTAGATCATGGTGTGAGTGTTATGTTGCTCCTTGCCCTTGAAAAGGGAAAGGTTAAGGTCTATGTCTTGTGATAAGATATCCAATACAGAGATATACTACTTCAATATCTTCTTGAGTTCTTCGTTTTCTGATCCTTGTACGAGAGATATGACTTCTTGTACTGCAATGAGTGAACGCTTCAGTGCAAGCATATCTCGTGGAGTCATTCTTCATAGTGAAAGTCTCGTGATAATCGCATCAAGATCAGCTACAAATCAAAGTTGCTTTCGTATCTTTTCGAGTAAAATAGTATCTGTTTTCAGAATTTCGATATATCTCTGACGTTTTTGTATCTCTCCTATATCTTGGAGTGGATGGAGGATTTGTTGTCTCAGAAATCTCTTTCCCATAGATGTTTTTGTTTCATTGAGAGCTCAAAAGAGGGTTCCTTCTCTCGAGGATTGAGCTGCGAGATTATACACGAGATCGAGACTTCGAATCGTTGCTTCATCTAGCTGCATATACTCAGATTTTGTTTTATAGCTGAGGTTTTTAATACAAGAAAAATCTGTTTTTTGTTGTGTTGTGAGATATTGGAGCAGTAAAGCACTTGCTTTTTGAGCCAATATTTTGTCTTCAAGTCAAAAACCTTCGAGATTTTTTACTCAAAATTTTTGGGTAAGAAGGGTGTATGGATTTTCTTCTAGATGGGTGTAAAATATCTTGAGACCGTACTTTTTCGTGAGTATTTCATGAATTTTCTGATCTCACAGCTGATGTCTTTCAAGCAGTACTTCGCTGGGAGACGAGGTATATAGCTCAGTTGAAAGTTCTTCAAAACTTCAAAATTCACAACATTCAAATATATGATTTGAGAGGTTTAAGCTTGAAAAACCATAGCACTCATTGCTTTGTATGATTGCAACAAGTAATGAGCTTGATTCTTGGGTATCATATCCTTCATTTTCTAATGAAAGTGTTGCAGGAGTTACCACTCGTACTACTTCACGCTGTACAATCCCCTTGAGTTTTGGATCTGAAATTTGCTCCGCAATAGCAACTTTGTACCCAGCTTTGATAAGAAGTGGAAGATATTTTTCTTTTGCATGGTACGGAATTCCTGCGAGTAATATAGGATTATGTGCATTTTTATTGCGACTGGTAAGCGTTATACCAAGTACTTTATGGGCTATTTGAGCATCAGACTCAAACATTTCATAAAAATCTCCCATACGAAAAAATAAAATAGCATCTTGATGATTCTTTTTTATATCATAGTATTGCTGCATCGCGGGAGTCAGAGATTCTAGTGTTTCTGGATTCATAAAAATTCAGTCAAGGAAAATAGATGTTTACGTCTTTGCTTTTTCTTGTATTTCTCAGGTTCGATCTCTCGAGAAATCGAAAGCAAGAGCGCGAGTCATATAGAAAGAGAGAGGAGAGACGATCCACCATAACTGACAAATGGGAGAGTAATTCCCGTGAGAGGAACGATGTTGAGATTTACTCCGAGATTGATACATGTTTGTAAAAGTATCCAAGTAGTGATGCCAAAAGCTGCATATTGAGCGAAAGAATCAGAACTATATCGTGCAATCAGATATCAGCGATATCATATATAGAGATACAAAGACACAAGTATGAGTGCTCCGATAAAGCCCAGTTCTTCGACGATCACGGAAAATATGAAATCTCATTGTACTTCTGGAAGATATCCAAATTTTTGTATCGATTGTCCAAACCCAAGTCCTGCAAAACCTCCACTCCCTATTGCGATGAGTGCCTGCTCCGTTTGGTAGTTAATCGTTTTATTTCGTATTGCATCTTCGTTGTCAGCAAGAAAGTTATCGATACGCTGTGTGATGTATCCTAATGTATTTTCATTTTTCCCAGTAGTAGGATCATAATCTCACAGGCTGTATATCGTCAAAATAAATACAATACCTCAAAGAAGCAGTGAAAAGAGATATTTTACATTGGCTCCAGCCATAAAAAACATAATGCATGCAACAGGAACAATCACCAGTATCGTTCAAAAATCAGGCTGTGCTCATACCAGCAATACTATGAGTCAAAGTATTCCTAAGAAAGGGAGAAATCCTTCTTTGAGAAGATGCAGGTATTGTTTGTATTGTTTAAAAAAAGCAGCGAGATAGACGATAAGTCAAAATTTGAGAAACTCTGTTGGTTGTATCGTGAAAGGAATTCATGGAATAGAAATCCATCATGTTGCTCCTTTATAGCTTTGTCCGATAATTAGTACGATAATGAGAAGCAAAATACATACAGAAAATATTTGTTTTGCATAGCGCTCATAATATTTATATGGGACTTTTACGAGCACTCAGAGTAGGAGAGAAGAAATGATTACATGAGAGATATTTCTCACAACATAAAAGTGATTATACGCTTCTGTAATATATCCTTTACTTGCCATAGCACTCGTAACACGAAAAGATCCATAAATAGAAACAGAGCTTATCATAATCATTCCAAATATGATGAGCGCAAGAACGGTGAAAAAAAGTTTATAATCGACTGCTTTTGACATGTCCTATCGTTGTAAAAGAGTATTGAGCTCAACTTGAAGGTCCGGAAATGCAATAAGAATGAGTCCCCGGATAAACACAAGAAAAAGTAACACAATAATGGGAGTGAGTTCAAATGGACCTATTTGGGTAGGAATAGTCTTTTTCACGAAAGAATATATTGGATCAAGTATATTTGCAATGAAGCGTGGTCTCACTCTCACTCAGAGCAAAGTAAGCCAGGACAGTATTACATCGGCAATCACGATATATTCTATCATCTGGAGAAATATGATGATTCATAAAAGAAGAGTTATCATAATGTTATATTAAGAAATAAGAGAATTATAGGCATTTTTAGCAGCGTCTTCTTGAGCTTTCTTTTTCGAACTTCCATTTCAAGTTCCTATTTGCTCTGTTTGAAGATATACTGCAACCAAAAAGTTTTTATCGTGATCGGGACCTGATTCTTCAAGAACAATATAGTGTGGAGTGATGTCCCTGTGGGCTTGAGTATATTCTTGGAGCAAGGTTTTATAGTCTTTAAGAAGCATCTGCTCTTCTATTACACTTAGTGTAGAATAAATATGTGTTTCAATAAATTCAGTAGCTATTTGGATTCAAAATACAAGGTAGAGTGAACCAATAAATGCTTCCAAAGTATTTGCAAGGATATAATCATTTTCTCTCCCTCATGATTTCTCTTCTCATTTTCCTAAGAGGAGGTATTCTTGAAATCAAAGTTTTTTTGCAACTTGAGAGAGATTTCTCCCTCGTACCAGGGCTGATCGCATATCGGTCATTTCACCCTCTTGTCTCTCTGGATAATCAGTAAAGAGTTTTTGTGTGATAACAAGTTCTAGAACAGCATCTCAGAGAAATTCCAATCTTTCATTGTGTTCCGGAGCATAGTCAGCTCGTTCATTCACAATCGATCGATGAATAAAGGCAAGTATGAAATGTTCTATGCCAGATATCTCAAGTCATAGTCTCACAAGGAGCTCAGATATACGTTTTTTACATTGCTCGTTTTGAGTTGCTTTTTGTGTAATTACCAAGAGAAAATTAACTAAAAAAATAATATGCAGTTATTCATAGCATATTATTTTTTAGTGCTTTGTAAAGCTTGAATCTACAGAAAAAAATGATGTGTCGAAAGAGATTTTGTATCTGCCTTTTGGTACTCCTCAATATGCTCATAAAAGCTATTAAGGATTCCATTTACGACGTTTTTACTACTCTCATCTCAAAAATATTTTGAAAGCTCAATCGCTTCATTGATCGATACCTTTGCTGGAATTTCTTCCTTAAGATACAGCATTTCAGCGATTGCAATACATAGTGCCAATATATTGGTTTTGAGCATGGTTTCGATATCAAATTTTGGAGCATACTTTTCTATAATAAAAAGTATCTCTTTTTGGTGAGAAACAATCGTATCAAACATCTCTTGCATATATGCAGTATCTGCCTGAAAATCCATAATTCCGTCAAAATAGGAATCAAAAAACTTCTGTTCGTCTATATTTCCATATATTCGAGCATACAGTTTTTGGAGCAAAAATTTCCGTGTTTTTTTACGAGAAGCGTGTTGCATGGGTGCGTATGCATAATATCCTCTCCCACATGGGACTTGAGTCAGAAAAACATGAGAGTATTTTAAAGATCAAGAGAGTAGGAAAAATAAAAAATGTACAAAAAAATCTCGTTTCATATACGACATTATATGAACAACGAGAAGTTTTTTGATTATATTCGAGTGACTTTTTTCTTTGATTTTTTTGCAGCAACTACTTGTCTTCCTTTGTACACTCCGTTTTCATCGGCAAAGTGAGAAAGTCCATTTCCTGCAGCGTTGAGCGCTACTCTATTCCAGAGTTTTCGAGCAGTAAGCTTAATCCAGTTGGTAGTTCGTTGTCTACTTCGGTGTTTTGAAGTTTTTTTCTTTGGAGCAAATGACATAGCTAAATCGTTATATGATAAGAACAAAAAAATTTGTTACGTGCGGGATTATATAGAGAGCAGAGAAGAATGCAAGTTTTTTAGAGTAAAATATTTACTTTTAAAAATATTTGATTTTTTTTCTAAAAACATATTATATAAGTACATATCCAGAGTGAGTGTGAGAGATAGAGGCTCGTATGAACACTCCAGCAACCTAGTTTTGTCAAAGAAAAGAAGGTGCTCATTCCTCCCCATTTGGGAAAGATATAAAAAATTTAGAACTCAACTAAAGCTTTTCCCTGCAGGGAAAAGCTTTTTAAATTTTTATCTGGTATGTATATTTTACTTCATAATATTTTTTTATGAAACACTATATTTCTGCAGAGTCTGTAACTTGCGGTCATCCTGATAAGATGTGCGATCAGATTTCTGATGCGGTTTTGGATGCATGTTTGAGAGAAGATCCAAACTCACGAGTTGCATGCGAATGTATGACCACAACTGGAACAATCATTGTGAGTGGAGAAATTACTACAAAAGGTTGGATAAATTTCCAAGATATCGCTCGAAAAGTGGTTCGTGATATCGGGTATGATAGCCTTGAGGCAGGATTTTCAGCGGATGACGTTTCGGTACAAATCCTTCTTAATTCTCAGTCTCCTGATATCGCTCAAGGAGTGGATACTGGAGGAGCTGGTGATCAGGGAATCATGTTTGGGTACGCGAGTGACGAAAATGAAGCCTATATGCCAACTCCTATCTATCTGGCTCATAAACTCGCTCGGAGACTCGAAAAGGTTCGAAAAGACGGAACTCTTCCCTACCTTCGTCCAGATGGGAAAACTCAAGTAAGTTGTGAATTCGAAGACGGTGTTTTTAAAAGAGTTTCTACCGTAGTTATTTCAAATCAGCATTCTGCAGAAGTAAGTCTTGAGACTCTAAAAGCAGGGATTACGAAAGAAGTCATACAAGCAGAGCTTGAAAATCTTATTGACAATGAAACTATTTTTCATATCAACCCTACTGGAAAATTCGTAGTGGGAGGACCAAAATGAGATTGTGGACTTACGGGGCGAAAAATCATTATCGATACCTATGGAGGGATTGGACGACATGGTGGAGGGGCATTTTCTGGAAAAGATCCATCAAAAGTAGATAGATCAGCTGCCTATATGGCTCGGTATCTGGCTAAAAATATCGTTGCAGCAGGGCTTGCAAAAGTATGTGAGATACAACTTGCATATGCTATTTGAGTCGTAGATCCTGTAAGTATCTATGTAGACTTGAAAGATGCAAAGGTTGATTCAGAAAAAATCATAGAGTGTATCGAAAAAAACTTTACTCTTTCTCAAAGAGGGATTATAGAATTCTTAGATTTGAAACGTCCTATATATCAAAAAACAGCAACTTATGGACATTTTGGGAGAAATGATGTTCCATGGGAAGAACTGCGAAGTGTAGAACTTTTTCAAAAGCTTGTATAAACTTCACGCATTCTTCAGGGGCTCATTTGCATTATCTGTAAAAATATCTATACTTCAGTGTAGATATTTTTTTTCTCAAATCATATGAAAAAAATTTGTATCATCGAAGATGACCTATGAATCGCAAAATCACTCAAACTCTATCTTGAAAATTCTGACTTTGAAGTTATTTTGTTTCATTCTTGAGAAGCAGCTGACGAATTTGTGATACAGCAAAATCCTCAGCTTGTGATTCTGGATATTAATCTTCCTTGAAAAAATGGAATTGAAGTATGCTCAAAAATACGGGAGTATTCACAAGTTCCTATTATCATGCTGACGGCTCGTAATAGTGAAAACGATAGAGTTACAGGTTTAGAATCCTGAGCTGACGATTACATCGCAAAGCCTTTTTCCCCACGAGAACTTCTGGCTCGTATTCATTCTATATTACGTAGAACTCAAGATGAGTCCGAAGTCTTAGACCAAAATATTCTTTTATACAATGGATTACGTGCAGAAATTGATACCATGCGTGTATTTGATGAAAATAATAGAGAAATTCAACTTACAAAAAACGAGTACGATATCCTCATAAAGATATGGCAAGCTCAAGGAAGGCTCGTGACACGAGAGGCACTGATGAAAGAAGTGATTGGATATGATAACTATATGTATGATAGAACGATTGATACGCATATTAAAAATGTAAGAAAAAAACTTTCCCAAAAAGATATGATTTTGACTCTTCGTGGGAAATGATATCGTTTAAATGTTTAGATAGCTATGTCTCTTTCCAGAAAATTTGTTCTCTTACTTGTAGGGAGTGTTACCAGCATTGCACTACTGAATATTTTTGCGTTTTATTTTTTGTATGGATTTTATATAAAGTTCTATCTTTCTGAGAAAATACAGACACGAGAAAATATTACGATAGAATATATCAATAATCTCATTGAAAAACAAACACTCGAAGATCTTGATGAAGTTTTTTCGAATACAGAACTCGAGTTTTTTGATCTTTTGAATCAGAGTAATGGTTCTATCACGCTTGAAAATGAAAAAAATGTAAACATCGTCGTAGATTTTTTGTTAAAGAGTGGAGTTACTCCGAAATATATTCAAGAAGTGATTCCTGATAACACGCTTGAAAAGATATTAGAGCTTTTGAAAAATCCAGAAAGCCCAGAATCCAGATTCGTTTCGAGACTCCTCTTTTCTCTCGTTTTAGTAAATATTCTTTTTCTTATTGGATTAGCACTGATTGTGCTCTATTTTACAAGAAAAATTATTCTTCCTATCCAAAAGGCAACATCTCAAATCCAAGATATTTCATTTTCACAAATTCAAAAAAAAATAGAGTATCCTCGAAAAGATGAAATTGGTCTTTTAATCCACTCCATAAATGAGCTCAATAAAAGACTTTCTCTTCAAGAAAGCATAAGAAATCGTCTTCTTGCTGATATTTCTCATGAACTTAAAACTCCTATTACCTCTATTCAATGCTATCTTGAAGGGATTTCTGATGGAGTCATCCAGCTTTCAAGTCAAAATTTGGAGTCGATTATTTCAGAGATGCAGAGACTTGTTATGCTCGTGAACAAGATTATGGAATTTGAAAAATTTGATGCAGAAGAACTCAAAATTTTAAAGCTTTCTTATTCTCCTTATGAGATTATTTTTCAAGTTGCACACACTCAAGAACTCTACCTCACAGAAAAAAAACAAAAAATTGCTCTTTCTGGATCACAAAACATTGAAATACTTCTCGATAAAGATCTTTTTCTGCAACTGTGCTACAACCTCATTTGAAATTTTATAAAATATGCAGGTACTCATACCACTCTTTTTATCAATATTCACAGTAAAAAAATCGAGTTTCGAGATAATGGAAATGGGATATCACGAAAAGAAATTCCCTTTCTTTCAGAAAAATTTTATCAGGGAAAGATAGAAAAAACTTGAAATATACAAGAGCGTGGTATAGGAGTATGACTTTCTATTGTAAAAAAAATAGTTGATGCGCATGGATGGAAATCAAAAATTAGCTCAGATATTGGGAAAGGCTTTTGCTTTACTATTTATTTTTAGCTTCACCTAAAAATCACATTATGGGCTATCATTTTTTAAAATAGGTATATAATTATTTCTGTTAAAGAGTTCATATTCAAGATGGTTAAGCCTTTAAATACTATTTTTTAAACATGAACTCTTTAATTTATTTGATTATGATGTATGTTTCTCTTGAAAAGTAAATGAATCTTGAAACTGTTATGTGTGAGTTGTATGGTCTTACAGCTTTTTTTTAGTACCTGAAATCAGTCATTTGCAAATACTGGAAGTTACATATCTGAATTTAAAATTTCAAATGCTTCACTGCAAACATTTTTAAAACCTGAGTTGACGGAAATAGAACGTGATACCGTAGAAAAACTCCTTGCATCGTACATCAATGCGATAGAATCTCATATTCTGTCTTCACAGAATAATTGAAAAAAAGAAGTTTTTGCTTTAAAACAAGCGCTCTATACAGATATACTTCCCTACATTAATATTCAAAATCTTTGAGAATTTAAATCATTAGTAGAAGGAGAAGCAAAAAATTATAATCTCACTGGAAATATCTGATACGTGTGAAATAACCCAAGTGTGATTGGAGAAAATAAGCTGATAGAACTCAAAAATCAAGCAGAAAAAAACACAGCTCTGATACGTGAACAATTGCAAAGCAAAATACTCAAAGAGGTAGAAAAGCGAATAGAAATTATAGTCACTCAAGAAAAGTTTCAATCACTTCCCAATAGTGCAAAAAGAGAGCTCTTTGAGAAATTTTCAACGAAGCTTAGCTCGCAGATACAAACATTACAAAGTACTCCTTCACCAACCGGAGTGATTGATGAAAAGATTCTCCTCTATCATGGGATCTTAGAGTTATTACAAAGTTATATTGATGCTTGGTCTCAATAAAATATATATCATAAAAAAGAGTTTTTCTTAAGAAAAACTCTTTTTTAAACTGTTCCTATCGTATCTTTCATTTGATCCATTCTCTGAGCTCTGAAATCGCTACGATTTCTTGCTCGGTACTATCTCTATGTCTCACCGTTACATTTCCTGCATCATAGTTTTCACTGTCTATCGTGATACAAAATGGTGTTCCGATTTCGTCCATTCGAGCATATCTCTTCCCGACACTTCCGACTTCATCATATTCACAGACCATATCTTCAGAAAGTAGAGCATAGATTTCACGTGCTTGGTCTCCAAGTTTTTTTACTATTGGGAGAATCCCTACTTTTACAGGAGCGATTTTAGGTGAGAGTTTTAAATAGCTTCTTTGTTCTTCTCCTTCCCCTTCTACCGTATAGGCATCTACGAGGCTCGCAAGAAACAGTCTCGTGAGACCGACACTTGGCTCTATCACATGAGGAATATATTTTTTGTTATTTACTGGGTCAAAGTAGCTTAAATCTTGTTTTGACTCTGTCATATGTGCTTTGAGGTCAAAATCACCTCGATGCGCGATTCCCCACAACTCTCCCCATCCAAATGGAAATTTGAATTCGATATCTGTCGTTGCACTCGAGTAGTGAGAGAGTTCATCTGCATCGTGGTCTCGCATTTTGAGAGAATCTTTCTTGAGACCAATTTTTTCAGTCAAAAAATCGTAACAATCTTGTTTCCAAAGAACATGATGCTGCATAGATGTTTCTGGTTCACAGAAATATTCTATTTCCATTTGTTCAAACTCTCGTGTTCGGAAGATGAAGTTCCCAGGAGTGATCTCATTTCGAAAAGCTTTCCCCACTTGAGCCACCCCAAATGGGATTTTTTTACGACTCGTTCTTGCGATATTGGCAAAGTTTACAAAGATTCCTTGAGCCGTTTCTGGTCGCATATAGATAGTTGCAGAGCTATCTTCTGTGACTCATTGTGAAGTTCGAAACATCAAGTTAAACTTCTTAGCTTCCGTCCAATCTCCTATTTCACCCGTATTAGGATTTTTTACTCCTTCTCCACGCATCACTGCTGTTTGAGTTTCAAGTGACCAAGCTTCTGGGATGAGAGATTCTACTTTATATTTTGATTTTAAAGATTCTCCTTTATCAGAACTATTTTCTATCAAATCTTCTAAAAGTTTATCTGCACGAAAACGTTCTCCTGTTTTTTTATCATCGATAAGAGGATCAGAGAAACCTCCGACATGTCCAGAAACCACCCATACTTGTGGATTCATAAGAATTCCTGCATCCAGCTGTACCATATCGGTTCGCTTTTGCACAAATTCTTTGAGCCAGAGATTTCGGATATTATCTTTGAGGATACTTCCGTATGGACCATAGTCCCAAGTGTTTGCAAGTCCTCCGTAGATTTCAGATCCTGCGTAGACGAATCCTCTGTTTTTAGCGAGGTTTACAATGTCTTCCATTTTTGCTGCCATATTTTTAATTTTTTAGAAATAAAAATCCCCAAAGACAGTTTTTTGTTAAAAAATTGTCTTTGGGGTCTAGAGTATAGACGGTTCCACCCAAATATTTTGCTTTTATCTTCACATATATTTTCCTACTTTCTGCGTTGCCATAGCAGATTTCAAATAGAAAATATATATTAAGAACTACAGAGATTATAGAGATTTTTTATTTTTGGTCAAATAGTTTTGTTAGTTACTTATTAAATACGAGTTCAGCAACTTCTTTTCAAATAGTAAAAGTCGCTTTGATAACTGGATTTGATTTTTTCTCTGGATCTACTTTAAGTATCTCAATCTTATTAGGAATTCACAGAGATGTTTCATTTTTATTTTGCCTATGTACTCATAATGCAACTATATCCACAACTTCATTTTGAAAAAGTTTCATGTATATTTGTCTCCAGTCACCATCAGATTGATTCGTACTGATATTTCATCTTTGTGTTATTTCAATTTCTCCTTTGTCTGGGAAATATTGAACACTTCGCTGTCATTCTTTATAGTCCATATACTTTGAATTAAGATATAAAAAAACTCTCTTGCTGTTTCCTGCAGGAGAGTCTTAAAGTGTTATAAAAAGTTTATGCACCAAAACAAGCCTCCAGGATGTATCCTCGAAGCAGAAGCAGTGCAGAAGATGTATGTGCGTGGTATTTCATAGAGTGAAAAAACATATATCTGTAAGGAATTAATATTTTTTTGTTTAATTTTGTCAAATTTTTTAAAGAGCCTCGTCACTTATAAATACTTCTTTTTGTTTATATTCATCAAATCCCCGAGCAGCAACTCGAAATATCCATCCTCGTAGAGCATTTGAGGTATAGTCAGTATAGTGATCAACCAGTCAAAGTTCGCTTGCAGTTTTTGCATAGTCTGCTTGCCAGTTATCTGTACTATATTTCTTCTCAATATTACGAGCCTTAAAAATGAGTTTTATAGCTTCAGATTTTGTGATATTATCATCTGGTCGAAATGTCTTATTTGGAGCGATGTATCATGCAGAGAGCATCCACTCAATATACTTACATCCCCAATCAGCAGATACATCACTGAACTTTTTCTCACATTTTTCTTGTGGATTTACTCATGCGAGCTTTGCTACTATTTTTGAAACCTCTTTTCGAGTGATTGTTCCCTCAATTCTATATTCTGAGTCTGTCATCACAGGAGCGATAATTCACCTCTCTGAAAGATATTTTGCTGCTTGAAGTTCTTTTGAGCTCGTTGCACTTACTTGAAAAAAACCAATTCAAAGGAAAAATATACAAGAAACAATCAGTACAGTGTATTTCATATAAATATATTATTACAATAAAATGTAAATGAAAGATACTCTTTTTCCTCCTGAATACAAATCTTGTGACTTTACAAAATATATTTATTTTTTATAGGTATATTCAGGATAACTTCTCGCTAGGACTTGAAATATCCATGTTCGACTTGCAAAACTATTATAGTCCTTAAATTTTTCATCGATATATCAGAGATAGTATGCACTTGAGATGTAGTCTTCTTGCCAATAGAGAGTACTATATCGTTTTTCGATATTTCTTGCTTGAAATATGAGTTTGAGTGCTTCAACTTTTGTGACATTTTCGTTCGGACGAAAACGAAGATTTGATTCTATAAAATCATACTCAAGAGCTGATTCAATATATTTACATCACCAATCTGAGCTTACATCTCAAAATATCTTCGTACAGCGGTCTATTACCTTTTTCCCTGAGGCATTTAAAACTACTTTCATAAACTCTTTTCGGGTTATAAAATTCTCCAATTCATACTGAGAAGGGGAAAAGCTTTGAGCAAGAATGATTTTTTTGCTAGATAGAAATTCTGCAGCAAAGCGTCATTCATCTATAGATTTTTGCCCGACAGGTGTATTGAAACTTTTGTATCACAATTCTTGACAGCATATACTTACTTGCCCATTTTTACACGAGGGATTTGTCTCAAACTTTTTTCCTATATCTGGATACAAAAAAACTCAACTCCAGTTCTCAGGAAGCCAGTTTGGATTTTGTGCATTTCCTCGGGTAAAAAGTCAGCATAGATTTTTTTGAGCATCGATGACATAATACTCATTTTTTTCGAGTCAAAAAACTCACAGAATCAAAATCTGTGAGAAAAATACGGCAATAATTATTTTTTTGAGCTTCAGCATATATTTTTATAATTCAAGCAAAAACTTGAAGAGTTCTTCTTCTTCTGGAGTGAGCTCTACATCAGGAGCAATATAATCAAAATCAGTATAGCTTCGAGCAGAAGTACTAAATATCCATCCGCGCAAAGCTGAAAGATTATAATCAAGATACCCAGCATCTACGATATCTTCTTTTTGGGCTTTTGAGAGATATCATGCTCTCCAGTCAGTATTGCTATCTTTTTCAAGGCCTTTTGCCTGCATAATCATCTTGAGGGCCTCGATTTGAGTGACATTATCATTGGGACGAAATGTTTTATTTGCAGCGATATAGCCATTTTCTAGAGCTGCCTCAGCATATTTACACCCCCAATCTGAACCTGGCATGTCTGAAAATTTCCCACTACAGGTATTTCAAATACTTTTTCCAGACAGATTCATCATCACTTTGAGCATTTCTCTACGAGTGATATTGTAGTCGAGATTATACTTCAGAATATCTTTTGAGTTATCGTTAATAATTCATTTCGTAGCAAGAAAGTTTGCTGATTGAACATTGTGTTCTGTTCGTGCAAAAGTAGTGGTTACACTCACAAGTGAGAGTATAGCACAGAGAAAGAGGATTTTTTTCATAAGAGAGTAGAAAAGTAAATAACATGAACAAGAACGTAATATAAAAATTTCTATGACAAAATTACATACGAAGAGATTCAAGATATGCAATTCTCTCCTCTAATGGTGGATGAGACATAAAAAGTTTTGTAATCCCACTGCCCGTTTGAGTACTAATTTGCATGGTAGACATTTGTGTGTTATTTGCTGGTGCAAGATTGTGCATTTTTTGAAGTGCTTGGAGTGCAGCAATCATTTTTTCTCGACCGACAAAGCGTGAAGAACCTTCGTCAGCTTTAAATTCGCGATATCGACTAAATGCCATGACTACCATTGAAGCAAAAAAACCGAGAATAATTTGAAGTAAAATATTGACTCATGCATACCCGAGCCATCCTAATTTTCCATCGGTTCTACTATCGATAATATCTGCAATAATTCGAGCAAAAAATATGACAAAAGTATTCATAACACCCGTAAGTAAAGTCATGGTAACCATATCTCCGTTGAGAATATGAGCCATTTCATGAGCTACTACAGCTTCGATTTCATCTTCACTCATCATATCGAGAAGTCCACTAGAAACCGCAACAAGAGAACTATTTTTTGTCGCTCAAGTCGCAAATGCATTTGGGTCTCGTGCATCATAAAATCCTATTTCAGGTGTTTTGATGCCATTTTTTGCTGCAATATCTAGTATAGTATCATACACCAGTTTTTGTTTTCGTGAGAGATGAGGAATATCCTCTGTACTGAGTGGAGTAATACCATAGGCACGCTTAGCGGTCCATTTCGAGAGCGCAAGCGAAATAAATGCTCCAAGAAATCAAAACAATGCTGCATATATGAGAAGACCTATATAACTTGTTCCTGCCATCGCAGAAATATTCACTCAAAATACGCGCTCTATAATCAGTACAATTATAGAAAATAATACTATTATAGCGAGGTTCGTAAGAAGAAAGAGTCAAATTCGTCGTATCAAATTCATAGAGGTTTATTCGTTTTAAAAATTAAAATTTTAAGCAGAAGTATTTTATATCTCTAGGCTTGTTTGTCAATATACTTCCTCTATCCTGTCTTGCGTATGTGCAAAATCTTTTTCTAAGAATATCTCTAAAATTTGCAAATCATATTTGAGATTATGTCAGATAATAATTTTTTTTGAAGATAGTAAGCTGTTAATAAATATTTGAAGGTTAGTATCACCTACTTTGGGTCAGCTATGGAGTCTATTTATATAGTATATTTCATGTTCACTCAGTAAAATACTTACTCATACAAGTTCCGCTTTACGCACATCTAGATCAGTTGTTTCAGTGTCGAGTACAATGGTGTCAGAGTTTGCAAGTTTTAGAGAAAGCTCTTCGAGTGCTGAATTTTCTCATACTATCTGTACTTTTTTTCCAAGTGTAGTCCAATTTGAAAGCTTTTTTTGTGTATCACGTATCAGAGAATGAAATTCAAATACTTCAAAGAAATCTATAAGTTCAGGAGTAGTTATATACTCTTTTGAAAATTCAAAATCAGAAAGATCAAAATCGGGCAAAGAAACATCTGTCGCAAGCGTAGCGAGTTTTTGAGAGAGAAAAGCATTTTCTTTCCCAGCGATAAATTTTTCTAATGTTTTTCACTTTAAATTTTTTCATACTTCTTCTGGTAGCTCGTCATATGATATCTCAAATGCTTGAAGAGTATCGATAGCTTCGTAAATTTTTTCAAGAGTTCAAAAGTAATTGAGAAGGATTTGGGCTTTCACTGGACCAATTCCATCAATACCTGGAATATTATCTGATGTATCTCCACAAATCGCGAGATAGTCACGTACACAGTTTGCAGGTACTCAAAATTTTTCAAAAGTCTCTTGCGGACCTGAGATTTTTTTTCGCTGAGTATCATACACTTTTACTTGTTCATTTACAAG
>JAMIGJ010000063.1:0-6384 GCA_035905775.1 Candidatus Altimarinota bacterium | reverse complement strand
TTTTTATTTACAATTATATTCAACAAAAATTTAAAACATAAAAATATAATTCTTATACTTTTAATTTTACTTATAAGTATATCTTTCATCTCTAAGAATCCTCTTCTTCCTGAAGAAATTAAAAATATCATTTATAAAATAATTCCTCATCTCAAAATAGATGTTGCATATATAATCCTTATATTAGCCCCATATTTTTATTTTCTGGTTATCTTAGCATTAGAGAATACAAATAGCCTTTTTAAAAAAAATATATTAGTCGCAGTATTTATTTTAATTAGTATAAATTTTTATCTTTATTGAGTAAATAATAAAAATGATATAAGGGAAGATATTAATGAATATAAATTATTTTCAAATTGGATTCGTGAAACAATCTATGATGGTAGTATCTCAAATACAACTATTTTACCAAAATCAGTATGATATAATTTCCCGTGAATTAGATGACATATATATTGATGAATCCCTTTCGATAAAATATCGAATACAAATAGTGTTTACTATTGGAACTTTTGAGAACTTACATTAAAAAATACTAGAAAATTTTTAATAGAAAACGACGTTGATTTAAGTTATTTCTGAAAAACAATTGATAGATATGTGTTATGTTCAAATGATGCATGTAAAACAATAGATAAAATGACTTCATTTAAATTAATAAGTCAATTTAAAAATTTCTCAATATATGAATATTTATATTATATGCCAATAGTATATTCAAAAAATATATCCTTTAATAGAGAAAATCCTACTAAAATTAATATTCAAATTAAAAATAATAATCTTAAAAATAATTTCAACTATCTTCAATCCTTCCATTCTCAATGGAAACTCTACCTCGAACCATACAGCGAGATAGACTGTAAAAATCCAACTACCTATTCTGGAAGCCTGAATCAAGAAGCAAAAAACTACACCATACAGGCAGGTGATGATTACCAAAAAATAGTGGCAAGTAATACGGGAGTCACTCTAGAAAACTTACGAGAACTCAATCCTGAGATAGATGAGAGAGAGCTTAAAATAGGTCAAGTTATCACCCTCAAAAAAACAGCTGGGGAACGCTACTCTGTGACCGAGTGTGAAAGTGAAAATAGATTTTATGTCGGATGAGAACTCTCTAAACTTTGGGAAAAACCGATTTTTGATGATACTCATACTCTGGTCTATGACTATGCGAACCAATGGACTATCGATCCAGAGTATATCAAGGCTAACTATAGCAAAGAGTACTATCGTGAAAATCCTGATGGTTCGATAGATGTCCGTATGACCCTCTATTTTAAACCTCAATCATATTTTTATCTTGGACTGATGATTTCTGGAACGACTCTGATACTTCTTCTAAGTTATCTCGGATATGATGTGGTGAGAAGTAGGAGACGAAAGAGTACAAAGATTGAAATCTCTAGAAAATCAGTATAATAAGAGAAATATTTTCTAAAAATATAAATTATGACTCAAGAAAAAACATATACCATAGAAGAAGCGAAAGCTCTACTTCATAAAGTCGTTATGGAAGAAAGTAAACATCTAGAAAAACATCTTGTGGGTATACGAAAGTGAGATTTGATTTCATCACATAATTAGGAACATAGTGAAAAAAATAATTATTACTCAAGAAGTATTTGAGGTAGTAGAATTATATGTTCGAAAATATAGATTTTACTATCAAGATCTCTTTGAAGATACTGGAATTTGGAACGCTAAACAAATCGTTCAATGATATCAAAATGAGTCTATAAGACGATATAGTGAGATTTTAGAAGTTATTTCTGAAAAACTCTCAAATTCGATTATCTCTTATTCAGATAATACAACACTTATTCGCTGGAGATCAAAAATACTTTTGGTCTCTTTTGTAGATGAATGAGATACGAGGATCATTACAGATTTAGAAATACGCTAATTATTATTTCCTCCTTGCTTTGGAAATATTTTCCTACTCCTACTTAGTTACCTCGGATATGACGCTGTGAGAAGCAGGAGACGAGGGGATCCAAAAATTGATATTTCAGGGAAAACGGTATAAGGAGTATTGATATTTTCGTATATTTTAGTATAATTGAAGTATATATTTTTCCTAACTTCGTCTATGATACAACTCTCCAAAACACTCCAAAATGCCCTATGGGAATACGATAGAGAGAAACTCACTTATAGTGATCGTATCGTCATACTCAGGGCTTTATCATATGGAGAAAAAACAGATATAGAAACGATTATCTTTCATATCTGAAAAGAAAAAGTGATTGAGATATTGAGAAAACATTCTCATGAAATTGATAAAAAGTCATATAATTTTTGGAGTAAATATTTTCACTTAGAATCTGTACCTTCTCAGACACCTTCTCTCTATGAACAACTCAATACCCCTACATTTACACGAAGTTTTAGATAAAAAAAGACTTTCTCTCTTAGAAAATCTCAAAGATATAAAAGATATGGGATGTATCCTTGGAGGAGGTACAGCCCTTGCTCTCATGTTTGGACATAGAGAAAGCATAGATTTCGACTTCTTTATTGGAGATGATATAGATACAGAAATCCTCTTTCATAAGTGCCAAGAAATATTTTTCTGAAAAAATATTCAAAAAATTCACGAAGAAAAAAATACACTCTATATTATCGTAAATGAAGTAAAAATAAGTTTTTTTACCTATATACATGCTGCTGTATCCCCTCTTATCGAGTCGGAATATTTCATGCTCTATAGTATAGAAGATATTGGAACAATGAAACTCTGGGCTATTCAAAATAGAGCTACCAATAAAGATTATGTAGATCTCTATTATATCATACAAAAACTCTGACTTAAAGCATTGATATCATGTTTTTTTGATAAATTCTGACAGGTAGTTACAGAAAGCTATCTTTTGAAATCACTGATATATTTTGATGATATTTTGGAAGAACCATTGATATTACACTCTCACGAAATAAACTTTGAGAAAGTGAAAACATTCCTGGAAGAACAAGTAGCAAAATACTAAGTATCTCTTTTACAATATACTCCTGCTCTCCTACCTCGGATATGATGCTGTGAGAAACAGAAGAAAAAATAAAATTTAACAACTTTATATGAAAAAAATACTCCTTATAACATGATGACTTGGATATATCGGCTCACACGCAGTCGTAGCTTTTGAGCAAGCTGGATATCAGACTCTCATCATCGATAATCTCATAAATACTTCTCAAGAAGTTCTGGTGTGAATTGAAAAAATTCTTGGATATGCTCCAATGTTTTTTGAGTGAAATATATGAGATGCGGGGCTTTTAGAAAAAATATTCTCTCAATATAATATTGATGGTGTTGTTCACTTTGCAGGACTCAAGGCTGTATGAGAAAGTACAGAAAAAATTGGACTCTATCATAAAAATAATATTTCAGAGAGTATCTCTCTTTTTGAAACCATGGAGCGATATGAAGTACGAAAATGTATATTTTCAAGCTCAGCTACCGTCTATGATCCCTCAAATGCTCCTGAGTATATCGAGTGACAAAGCCTTGGAACTACTAATCCTTATGGAACCACAAAACTCGTAATAGAAAAGCTCTTGCAGGATTATGCACGACATGCAAACTGGTCAGTTATTAGTCTGCGATATTTTAACCCGATTGGGGCTCATCCTAGTGGACATATCGGTGAATCTCCCAATGGAACACCTAACAATCTTCTCCCCTACATCTTTGAAGTCGCAGCTAGGAAACAAGAACACTTAAGGATATTTTGAGATGATTATGAAACTCCTGACGGAACTGGAGTGAGAGATTATATTGATGTCTGTGATTTAGCAGAAGCTCATAAAAAAGCTTTTAAAAAGCTTGAAAGAGGTTTCTTAGAACTTAATATCGGGACAGGAATATGAAAAAGTGTTCTTGAAATGCTATCCATTACTGAAAAAATTACTGGGATAGGAATTCCCTACCAAATATATCCTCGTAGAGACTGAGATATAGCAAAATTTTATGCAAATAGTAAAAAAGCAGAATTCTATTTGAATTGGAAATCTACAACTCCTCTCGAAATGAGCATCCAAAATGGATGGAATTTTATACAAAAGAAGAATATATAGTTTTGCTTTTGCTCAACTACCTCGGCTATGATCCCGTGAGAAGTAGGAGACGAAAAAACTCAAAAATTGATACTTCAGAGAAAACAGTATAAATATTTGTAAAAATCTAAAATATCATTAGAATAGATGTATATATAAATCTATCTGAGTGAAATATGAAGTATATTGATAAAATAATTGATTCGTGAAAAACAGTATTTCGATACGCTGATATAGAAATACTTTTAGGAATTTCAAATAGAAATACGCTCAAAAGTATATTTACCCGAGGGGTAGAAGATGGCATATTTGTACTCTTACAAAAATGAATATATGGACTCAAAAAGTATCATACCTATGAGCTCTGAACAAAACTCAAGACAAAGTCATATATATCCTTTGAAACCGTTTTGAAATCTGAAGGAATTATATTTCAAGATTATGGAAATCAGATATTTCTTGCAAGTGATAATCATCTCAAAAAAACTATATGAGATACCACTTTTGTATATCACAAGATAAAAGATGATATCCTTATGAATCCCTTCGGACTCATACATAAATGAAGCTACACTCTCGCAAGCAAAGAGCGAGCTGTGTGTGATAGAGTATATTTGAGTAAGGACTATTATTTTGATAGTTTAGAAAATATTGATTTCGGGCTCCTACAAGAAATATCTCAGATATATAATAAACGGGTTATTTTAGAAATTAAAAAGCTTATAAAACATGCTCAATAGAGAAAAACATCGACTCCTGATGTTTCACATACTCAAAGATATTTTTGAGTCTGATATTGGGAAGTATCTTGCATTTAAGTGAGGTACTGCCTGTTATTTTTTTCACAATCTTGATAGATTTTCTACAGACCTCGATTTTGATCTCCTCGAAGAGAGAGATATAGATACTGAGCTTGAAAACATCTTGAAAAAATACGGAAATCTCAAAAAATGAAATAAGTTGGTGCTCTCTTACGGAGAGGAAGATATTAATATCAAAGTAGACGTCACCCGAAAGACATGGAAATCAAATAGTTATGAAATACGAAATTTTTATGGAACTGATATCAGAGTCCAAGACAAGGCTACTATCTTTGCAAATAAACTCGTAGCACTCACAGAGCGAAATACCAATCGAGATATCTATGATGTATGTTTTTTTTTCCAACAATCTTTTGATATTAACGAAGCTATTATCCAAGAACGTACAGGGAAAACTCTCTCTCTATTTTTAGAAACCGTGATTCAAAAAATAAAATCTCTTCCTAAGAATTATAATATCCTCGACGGACTTGGTGAAGTTTTGAGTGAAAAACAAAAATATTTTGTAAAGCAGAAACTCTTGTGAGAACTTCTATGATATATAGAGTTTAAAAAAGATTTTTCTTAATTTTTTTTATTTTATCTTATTTATAAAAAAATTCACACATGCACTTTCAAACCCCTCTCATCCTCTGACTCTGAGCTTTTGGTTTTCCTATTATCTCGCATCTCGCATCGAAACATCCTGAAATGCAATTTTATGGCTATGAAAAAGATGATGCGGCTCGAATCTCTCTGCAAACCACACGAAAACATCCATATTTTTACAGTGAAAGAGAGCTTCCTCTCAATGTCACGGTAGTGGATACCCCAGAAGAGATTTTAGCATCTTGTGATGTACTGATACTCGCTATCCCAAACCAGTTTATCGCTTCGAGTATCGCAGCACTTGCAAACTCATTTTGATCTCAGGTACGTATCCTCAACCTCTCAAAAGGGATCAATAATCAAACCCTAGAAACGGTGAGTGAAAGTATAGCAAATATAACCTGATGAGGTATCCCTTACGCAGTACTCTCTGGAGGGATGATTGCTGCAGAACTCATGGATGCAAAAGTATTGTGAGCAGATATCGCTTCACTTGACCATGATTTTTCATACGCACTCAAAGATCTCTTTGAGTCTGAAAATCTGCATATTTCAGTGCATGATGATCCAAAAACTGTGGAACTCTTTGGAGCGCTCAAAAATGTATTTGCGCTCTATATCGGATATCTCGAAGGGAGATGATATGAGTTTTCCACTATTGGATATCACTTTTGTGAGCTCTATAAAGACATGCAAATCCTGATAGAAGCCCTCTGAGGTCACACTCCTCTTGCGTTTGAGCACTATGCTCTGTGAGGAGATATCATCGCAACCTGCTTTGGAAAATCTCGAAATAGATATCTTGGAAATCTGGTAGGATGTGGGAAAAGCGTCTCTGAAGCACTGGAAATACTCAAATCAGAGAAAAAACACTCCGAAGGATATGAGACTCTCAAAGGGATAGATATCTTTC
>JAMIGJ010000062.1:0-7535 GCA_035905775.1 Candidatus Altimarinota bacterium | reverse complement strand
GGTGACCTTTACTTCTAGAGTGAGAAGATAACTCTTGGGTAGAAAAAAATATTGTATCTGGTGGAAAAAACATTTCTGTGTGGGGTTCTGACGAAACTGAAAAAATTACACGTATAGGATATATAAATAATTTTCAAGCTGATTTAAGAGGTTGATCTCTTATTACGATAAATGGAATAGAATACTATTTTGATAAAGTAGAAAAAGTTTGAAGGAATTCAGATATAGCGTGAGAAGTTAATTGAATAATACAAGGATAATATGTGAGAAGTAATTCCATTTCCAAATCAAAGAAATCAAGTGCAAGGATGACAGCTGGCACAGGCTATTGAGTCTCAAATTATCGAGTCAACCTCGGTACGAAAGCGTCTCAAAACGACGGTTTCTCAGCTTGCAGTTTTGCTTCCAGGAATTTTTATGAAACCAGAGGATGCAGCAAAGATGATACAGATGCTCGATGAAACGCGAGCAGAAATTATTGAAGCTCAAATGCTCAAGCCCCTTATACAGCAAGTGCAAGCAGAAGCTGCAAATACCAATCAAGTACCAGTTTCAGAACAAAAACAAGCTGCCTAGGCAGCTTGTTTTTGTGTCAGTGCTTTATAGATCTTTCCTCGAACTTCCGTAAATACCAAGATATCGAATCGCTTTTGATGTTGAGGATTTTTCTGCATAGACTTTTTAAGAAAATGTTAAGCGATAAAAAAAGAACCAATCCGCAGGGGATTAGTTCTTTACAAATGCTACTACTTTTTTAAATACTTCAGGATTACTGATTGCCATATTTGAAAGGACTTTTCGATTAAGTTTTACTTTTTTAAGGTAAAGCATGTTGATGAATTTTGAGTATGTTGTTCCTTCGAGTCGAACTGCGTTATTGATACGTACCGTCCAAAGTCTTCGGAAGTCTCGTTTTTTGAGTTTTCGTCCAATGTATGCATTGAGTCCTGCTTTCATCCAAGCATTTTTTGCTCGAGAAAATACTCGAGAATTGAGCATTCGAAATCCTTTTGTTGCTAGGAGTATTTTTTTATGACGTTTTTTTGTCATAAGAGCTCGTTTTACACGTACCATATATGAATGTGTTTAAGATATATTTTTAAGAATACAAGAGACTAGAGTCCAAATGGAATTTGTCTTTTGATTCGTGCTACTTCGCTTGCAGAAACGATAAGTCCGTATTTATTTCGTCCTTTTGCTTTTTTTGTCTTATCAGAAAGGAGATGTCGTTTACATGCTTTTCCAAGTTTGAGTTTTCCTGACCCAGTTACTTTGAGTCTCTTTTTTACTCCACTTCGTGTTTTTAACATAAGAACATTTTTAAAAAGTATTATTTTTTTGGTTTGAGCATTGCATGAAAGGTATTTCCGGTGCGTTTTACAGGAGCGTCTGCTTTGTAAAACTCTGCAATACTTTCAATAAATTTTTCCATTTTTGCCGCAGCAAGTTCTCCGTAATGATTCTCTCTTCCTCGAAGCATGAGGCTAATTTTGAGAGGATGTCCATCTTGCGCAAATTTCTCTATTTGTTTTTTCTTTACCTCCAAATCATGCTCTCCTATCTTATAGGTGAGACGTATCGTCTTGATATCTGGAGCTTTTCCGTGTTGTTTTTGTTTTTGGTCTTGTTTTTTCTGTCGATAGAGAAATTTCCCGTAATCAAGAATCTTTACTATGGAGATATCATCTTTTTTTCCAATTTCCATCACATCCATTTCTCGACTTCGTGCTGTTTCTATCGCTTCTGTAAGAGACATTTCTCAGAGATTTTCACCTTCGTCTGTGACAACCTGAACTTTTTGAGCCTGGATATCTTCATTGAGCCGTCTTTTATTTTCTTTCATGTACAGGGGTGAAATACTAAGCTTGTTCCAGTCCTTTCAACATTCGTACGAATTTTGATTTTTTTCTTGAACCGTTGTTTGCGTGTATTATATTCTTTTTTACGAGTTTATCAATAATAGATTGAAGACCAGATTTTGTGGTTTTTCCATCTGTATCATTTTGGTTGATGTAAAGCGCTTTTGCAGCTTTTACATCACCTGCTTTGATTGCCTTTTCAAACGCAACTCGAGCCTCAGTGTAGAGTTTCTTATAGTGAGTATTTCGTGCATTTTTTTTCTGGCTTTGTTTTAAAGCTTTTTTTGCTGATGCTATGATAGGCATTTTTCTAAAAATTATTGGGAAATAAGGTGAGTTGGGGCAACTGAATTTGCAAAAATTCAGCACTAAGCGGGGGGATTATATAGAAAATATTGCCTTAGTCAAAAGATTTTTTACAAAAAATTATCGCAATTTTCCTCCTTTTTTTTCGACATTTTGTACGATAGTGTCGATGAGTTTACTTTTTACACCGTCACCCAGAGTTTCGCTCATAGATTGGATATATATTTTAAAGGTAAGACTTCGCTTTCCTGGAAGTTTTTCCTCGGATTCATAGATATCCAGAAGTTCTACTTTTTGGATGAGAGTGTCGCTTTTTTCGATGGTTTTTTGGATTTCACTTCCAGGAGCATTTTTTTCTATCACGAAATTGAGATCAAAATTATTTTCTTGAAAGCTTGAGATTTCACGTGCTGCGACAAGTCCAAAGAGAGCTCCTTCAAGCAGACCGAGATTGATTTGTACAAAACCGATTCTTCCTGAAAGTCCGAAGTTTTTTACCACTTTTGGATGGATTTCCCCGAGGTATCCCACCGTTTTTCCTCGAACGATGATTTCGCTGCTTCTTCCTGCATGGGCAAAGTGAGGTACATTTTTTGCTTTTGCAAAGCTATAGGAAAATACTGCGAGTTTTGCAAAAAGGTCTTTTAAAGTATTTTGGACTTCGTAGTAGGCTACATCTCCAGAAATCTGTTCGAGCAGGGAGAGTTCATAGTGTTCAGAGATGATATTTTCTGCATTTTTTTCAAATACTTTTTCGCATTCAAAAAGTTTTACCTGTTTATACTCGGATTTATTATCTTCCAGGGCTTGAAGAAGGTTTGGAATCAAACTTCCACGCATATGAGAGAGCTCTGCGGAAAGTGCGTTTTTAAGCGTTACGAGCTCAGATATGCTTCCGAGAACTTTTTGCATCAGTCATTCATACACAAATGAGTAGGTATACATCTCGAAAAATCCTCGAGCCACGAGAAAATTACGAAGTTCTAGTTTTGCCTTATAGAGCGGTTTTTGGCTTACAGCTCCAAGCTGTACTCGTGGAACGGTTATCTGTATGTTTTGGTATCCATCGAGTCGTGCGATCTCTTCCGCGATATCCGCTTTGGTGGTGAGGTCCTTTCTCCAGAGGGGAATCGCGAGAATACCGTCTTTTTCCTCAATACCGACTCGAGCAAGGATTTCAAGAGCCTCTTTCGAACTATACTCTTTTCCAATAAGACGACAGATAAAGTCGAGATCATAGTCGATATAAGTCGGCGCTTGGGGCTCTGGATAGACATCTCCAAATGCTTCAAGTTTAAGGCTCGGAATATTTTTTTGAAGTTCTTGGATGATGAGGGATGGCCCAGTTTCTCGGATAGATGCCACCAGGTCTTTTTCAAAGACATTGAGAGAATCTGTACGTAGTCCCAGTCTCTTTCCTGTTTTTCTGATTATTGCCTGATCAAACCATGCAGATTCGATGATGATATCGGTAGTCTTTTCACTTACGGCTGACGCGCTTCCTCCGATGACTCCCCCGAGAGCGAGTACTGATACTTCGTCTGCGATGACGATATCTGTTGGAGAGAGGGTGTAGCTTTTCCCATTGAGCGCATGGAAGGCTTCATCTTGTTTCGCAAAGCGTATATGGATATTTCCCATGACTTTTGCAGCATCAAAGCAGTGTGTTGGCTGTCCATAGAGATAGAGAGAGTAGTTGGTGATATCCACGAGGAGTCCTTTACTTACGATATCATGGGAGCGAAGGACATCAAGGACGTAGTCAGGAGACGCGATATTTGCCACTCCAGAAGCTTTGAGTCACATGTAGCGTTTTACTACATGAGGGATATCATTTTTGATTTCAAGTATCTCAAGATGAGAAAAATCGCTTGAAGCCATCGTATAGTCAAGCTTTTTTCCAGTAATGGCAGCCACTTCACGAGCGACTCCGATATGAGAGAATAAATCAGGACGATGATTAATCGCTTTATTGTCAATTTCTAAAATTACATCATCTTTCGCGAGAACTTCAGCCAGAGGAGTTCCAGCTTTTGCAGAAATATGAGACAAATCCACGATTTCTTTTTCGTCGGTACTTGGAAACTCATCTTTGAGTCCGATTTCTTCTGCTGCACAGATCATTCCTGAGCTTTCTACTCCACGAATCGCTGTTTTTTTCATCACTACGGGTTCACCTTGTCCATGCCACAATACACTTGCTCCAATCTTTGCGACAGCAACTGCTTGTCATACTGCGAGATTTGATCCTCCACAGACGATTTGACTGGGTTCTGATTCTCCGATATCTACCATACACACACGCAAACTATCTGCATTTGGGTGTGCTTCCACCGATTTGATGACTCCATAGACGATATGTTCAAAAGCACTCGCTTCACTGTGAGTTCCTTCGACTTCTGCAGTGTGCATTACAAGATCTTGCGCAACCTCCTCTGGAGACTTGATATCTGGAATATATTTTTTGAGAACTTTATACGAGACTTTCACGGGAATATTTTTAGGAAATAATAACTCTCTCTCAACTCTCTCCTTTGCTCAGGGAAAGAAGCTACAAAAGAAGAGAATACTTGTTTCTTAAAATATCCAGAAAGTGAAAAAAGGCAAGAGGAAGGGGAAAGAAAAACTCTCCCGAAGGGAGAGGAGAAATTATAGTACTCATATAAAAATATCTACTTGAAGTTTTTAAGTATTGTTTTGAATCTGAGTAAAACTATTGAGTTTTGAAATACTATTTTCTAAAAACTCCTCTGTTACAGCTCCAACTTTTTGTACTATGATGGAACTGTGTAAGGTAAAAATATTTTGATAACGAAGATGAGATATTTTTGTGAGCCTTCATTCTTTGAGTGACTCATTTGAAAGTTCAAGAGCATAATGTGGATTTCATTTATTTCCAAAAATTCCAATAAACATAAAATTATCGAGAGAGTTAAAATTGGAATTTGAAATCAAAAGAGCTGGACGAAGCTTTGTGGATGTTAAATCTGTGAAAGGGAAACGAACAAGGTATATTTCTCACTGTTTCATTTTATGTATTTACAAATAAATTTTCATGCTCTTTGTCATTCCAATCACTCATAAGGCTTTCTAAGCCTTTATAATAATCAGACATAATTATTTTATCTTCAAGATTTTCATATATCTCAAATAAATTTTCATCATTTGAATTTTCTGGATACGCAAGTAAGAGATATTCTCGTTTATGTCTATTTCAAAAGACGAGAGGTTTTTTTGAAATCTTTACCTTTTCCAGATATCAAGCCATATTTTTTCGCAGTTCAGAAACGCTCGTAATTGCCATAGTTGATTTTTATAAGTACAATTTGTACAAGTATAACAAAATACACCTCTCAAATCAAGATTTTTACAAAAAATTTCTAAGAAATTATAATACTCCTATAAAAATATCTACTCGAGGGTTTTTGATATCATCCTCAAAGGTGTATAACTCGTAATCTGTTTTATATGCTCTTCAAATAGGATCATTCCATATTTTTCCCCAAGCCTCTACAACTTTTTGAGGCATATCACCTGATGTAGTATATTTTTGATATTGAGTATCTTCTAATTCAATCGAAGAATATCATTCTCATATCTTACTCTCTCATCAAATGAGGAGATCAAAGTCTCAGTGTTCGTTACTTGAGTAATTGAAATACACTCAATAAATCTCTTTTCATATAAGCCCTAGTTTTTCAATATGTCATTGAGCATAAAAAGTATTCCATAATTCCATAATATGGTGAGATTTTTTATTATTTATTCGTATTTTGATTCCAGTAATTTTTTTCATATTGTTATAGATGGGGTATATTTTTCTTATAAAAAAACTTTCCAAGGGATTTATTTCAGTCACTTACATGGAAAGTTTTTTTATGTAGTATTTTCTAGAGGCTATTTTTGATGACTTCTTCGATTTCTTTGGCAAGATCTTTGTTTTCAGTGAGAAAAGCTTTTACGTTTTCACGTCCTTGTCCGAGCTTCGTTTCTCCGTAGCTATAGAACGCTCCTGATTTTTTGAGAACTCCAATCTCAGCTCCGATATCGACGATTTCTCCCACTTTTGAAATCCCTTCATTGTACATCACATCAAACTCAGCTTCACGGAAAGGGGGAGCGATTTTATTTTTAATGACTTTGACTCGAGTACGATTTCCGTTTATTTCTTTATTATCTCCAGCTCCTGACTCAATCTTGTCTTTGCGACGAATATCAAGACGTTGAGATGCATAAAATTTGAGTGCATTTCCTCCAGTAGTCGTTTCTGGACTTCCAAACATCACTCCAATTTTCATACGAATTTGGTTGATAAATATCACCGTACATCCTGTTTTACTGATAGAACCAGTAATCTTTCGAAGGGCTTGAGACATCAGTCGAGCTTGAAGTCCCATATGAGAGTCTCCCATATCCCCCTCAATCTCTGCTTTTGGAGTAAGTGCTGCAACTGAATCTACGATGATGAGGTCTACTGCTCCAGAATTTACCAGTTTTTCCACGATTTCAAGGGCTTGCTCTCCATAGTCTGGTTGAGAGATAATAAGTTCACGGGTATTTACCCCTACTGATTCTGCATAGCGAGGATCAAGTGCATGTTCTGCGTCGATAAATGCCGCAGTACCTCCTGCTTTTTGTACTTCAGCGATGGCATGAAGGGTAAGAGTCGTTTTTCCTGATGACTCTGGTCCATAAATTTCTACAATACGACCTTTTGCGTATCCTCCACCGAGTGCGATATCAAGTCCGAGTGATCCAGATGAGGTCGTTGGAACTCATTTTCCAATATCTTCATCTCCAAGTTTCATAATTGATCCTTTTCCGTATTGTTTTTCAATCATTGCCAGTGCTTGCTGGAGTGCTTCTTTTTTATCCATAGAACGTATATTTAGCTAATAAAGTGTTATATCTCGTACGAAGTGTATGTAGTGGATATAAAAAGAGTATATATAAGAGGTATATCTTTGCAAATATTTTGTGTGAAAAAATACTTGCCTTTTACTAATATTATTTGAGTTTATAGTTTTCTTTAAGTCCTTTTTCTGTTCCGATAACGATATTTTTTCCTCCACATTTTTTACAGAGAAATATGTATCCTTGTGGATTTTTTCTTTCGGTTTCAACCAGGTAGCTACAATCTTTACAATAAAAGGCAACATCTCCACGTTCTGGATCAAAGTTTTCACGTTTTTCTCCAAATTCTTCAATATTTACTAAGTCTCCAAAATCTGACATATTATTTTGATAATTTTTTAAAATAAACTCAGGAGCTCTTGTTTTTTTTCTCAGAGCGAAATTATTTTTTGCTTTTCCAGTTCGAGGAAGCAGCGAAGAGTTGCTTCCACATCGGTCATCGCGTCATGTGCCCCG
>JAMIGJ010000061.1:0-5688 GCA_035905775.1 Candidatus Altimarinota bacterium | reverse complement strand
GAATATTGATATCTCCTAAAAATCTGTATAATACAAGAAATATTTTCTAAAAATAGATATATGGCATACGAGGGAAAGACCTATACTCGTCAAGAAATGGATGCAATGATGGAAAAACATATTCAAAGAAATTGTGAAATATTAAGAAAAAACTTGAGAGAAAAATCAAAAAAATCTGAACTTATTGAGTATGTATAAAATAATATTTTCTGAAAATTTTTGGAATACGCTTGGAAAATATTCTGATTCATACTTGAATTATTTTGAAGAACTTTATAGTGATTCTTGAATATGGTCCGAAGATATAATTATTGATTATTATGGGAAAGAATCACGAATACGTTATACAGAAATAGTTGATATAGCTGAAGAAAAGCTTTCAAATCCACTTATATCATATCATAATCAAACTGCAATTATCCGCTGGAGATCAAAAATACTTTTGGTCTCTTTTATAGATGATGAGAATACTCGAATTATTACTGATTTAGAAATACGATAAACTATGCTTGCATTCCTTCAAAAATATACGTTTTTGCTTGTTTCTCTTGGGATATTTGTCCTATATTTGGGTATTTCTCTTTTGAGTCCAGGTGGGCTTTCGGTGCTTGATTTTGTCGCACATGACTTTACGAGCTGGAAACCGTGGTATAGTCAAACCCTCCAATGGCATATCGTAGATATCCTTCGATATCTCCTATGAGGAGCCATGATGTCAAAGATTTATTATGCTTTCGTGTATATTTTCGGGATTTTTGCAGGTTATACCCTTGGAAATACGATACAAAAAGCATTTTTTGGGGAAGAAAGAAGCAACATATTTTTTCCATGTATCGCGACTCTCTTTTTACTGCTGAATCCTTGGATCTACGAACGTATGGTGACACAACCGGGGATAGTACTCGGGATGTTTTCTCTTGCTCTCACTCTCACGTATATCACAGAGCATATCTTTTCTCCAAAGAGATACTCTCTCCTGTCTGCAAGTTTTTTTGCAGGACTTGCGTTTTTATTTTTCCCTCATGCGAGTGTGATGCTCCTTTTGATGGGGATTTTTACGTTGGTATTCTATGGAAAACATATTCCAAAAAAATATTTCCTTATTACTCCCTCTCTCATCTTCATGCTCAATGCAAACTGGCTTTTTGGAGATATATTTTGGGGACAAGAACTCTGAACCTCTGCCGTAAAAACCTTTGATTGGGCAAATATCGAGGGATTTACAGGAAATAATCTTGGAATTTCAACCGAACTCACTCACTTGCTCCTGTATGGGTTTTGGGGAGAGAGATTTCATATCCTCACTCCAGAAAGATTTAATCCATATTGGTATATTTTTGGGATGCTTGTGTTGTGAGTAATAGTATTTGGAGCAATACAGATGTATAAAATCCAGAAACGTTTTTTTTATTTTCTTCTGAGCCTGTGAATCATAAGCTATATTTTAGCTCTTTGAATTTCTTCTCCTCTCTTTGCTCCGATCAATCGGGCTCTCTATGAATATGTTCCGGGATATATCGGGATGAGAGAACCTCAAAAGTGGCTTGGGCTTACGATGATCGTCTACGCAATATTTTTTGTATGTGCCGTCTGTGAGCTTCGAAAATATTTCTCTCTTTTTCCAAAATGGATGCCCTATCTCATCGTATTTACCCTCTTAAATACCTGGAATCCAATGAATCTCTGGGCATATCAGGGACAACTGCTTTGAATCAGTCCACCTGAGGAGTATGCACTGGCACGAGAAAAGGTACTACTCCAAGAGCATGAAAAAGTACTCATACTTCCTTGGCACAGCTATATGGCCTGTAGTTGGACTCGATGAAAAGTCATATATGCTTCTCAAAAAGAAAATTTTTATCCACTTCAAACGATTGTTGCCGATAATCTCGAAATTGCAACCAAGTACTCCAATAGTAGCTCTCCTGTATCTGCTGATATAGAATCATTTTTACTGACGGAGGATATTTCTCTTTTGAAAAAAAATAATATTTCTCATATTATTTTTCAAAAAAATTGTGGCTGACCTCAAGGTCGTTACGATTTTTTAGAGAAAAAAGAGAGTTTTTCACCCCTCTTTGAGGGAAAAGATGTACGTGTATTTGAAATAAAGGAAAATATCCATGAAACAAAATAATTTTTTCAATATCCTGCTTATCTGAGGAAGTGGACTCGTTGCAGGGCTCCTAAACTATGCCTATCATCCTATCATGCTCAAATTTTTGAGCTTGGAAGAGTTTGGAGCATTTGCAAGTCTTTTATGAATTATAAATATTTTAGGAGTATTTCTCGTATGAATTGCGCTCTTTCTCAATAAGCAAGTCGCAAGTGCGGGAGAAGATCGTGAAAAAATAGGAAATATCTTTCGTGAAAGTATGAAATATCTTGGAGTACTCTGAGTCGGGCTTTTTATACTCTATCTAGTTGCAAGTCCCTTCATCGGGAAATTTCTTCGAATAGATACCTTGCTCGTAATACTTGCTGGAGTTGGTCTTATCACTGGCTGTATCGGAACTGGTATCGATGGAGTTCTACGAGGACTCAAACAGTTTCGATTTATGTCTCTCATGACGATACTCGGAGCATTTTCAAAACTCGCTTTTTGACTCGTGTTAGTACTCCTGGCTCTCAAGAACTATGGAGCACTTGGGGGGATTATCGCAAGTGGAGTATTCACCTTTAGCTTGAGTCTCATATGGTGTTTTCGTCTCTTGCCTCCTGTATCACAGCAAACACAAAAATATGCTCTTTTGACTGACTTTTGGAAACAAAGAAAAGAAATCAGCAATTTTGTCCTCGTGAGTTTTTTCTTTGCCTTTTTTATGAATATCGATGTCATTTTTGCAAAACATCTGTTTCCAGAAGATATCGCTGGAATCTATGCGGGAGTGGCAGTTTTGGGGAAATTTCTCGTATTTCTCCTACTTTCGATAGAGACTGTATACTATAGTGAGATTATGTCGCATCCAAAAGAGGATGTAGCGCTTCATCATATTCGAAATCCTCTCGTGTGAATTGCTCTCACTGCTCTGATAGCGATTGGAGTCAATATCCTTGCTGGAAGTTTTTTCTTGGGAATACTCAAAAAAGAACTCGTAAGCTACCAAACACTCTATATCTGGCTTTTGGTGTACTATAGTTTTCTTGTGTATATCAGTTTTTTTGCAAAAATTCTTGTTGCTTGGGGATGTTATACTACAAATTTTATTTTATGAGCTTTTGCAATACTCCTAACGATACTTGTATTTTTTGAAGATACAAAGGATATCGAGCATTTTATTGCAAGCTTTGTGATACTTGGAGCATCTTTAGCCCTCACGCTTTGAGTCCTCTTTTGGAAAAATTATTCGAAAAATACAAAAAAATCACTACAATAGGTTCTGAAGTAATCCCTTTAAAGAATATTCATGAAACTTACTATATTTTGAACCTGATATGTCGGACTGGTGACTGGAACCTGTCTGGCTGAAGTTGGACACGAAGTGATGTGTATCGATGTAGATGCACAAAAGATAGAAAAACTCACTCAAGGCATCATCCCTATCTATGAACCGTGACTCGAAGAACTCGTATTACGAAACTACAAAGAAGGTCGTTTACAGTTTTCAACAGATGCAAAAGCAGGAGTCGAGTTTGCAGATGCTATATTTTCTGCCGTTGGAACTCCTCCCGATGAAAATCATAAAGCAGATCTCAAGTATGTCAAAGCTGTAGCAGAGATCGTCGGAACATATATGAACGGGTACAAAGTCTTTATCAACAAATCCACGATTCCTGTGGGAACGGGAAAACTATGTGCACAGATTATAGAAAAAGTTTCTTGAAAACAAGATTTTGACATCGTTTCAAATCCAGAGTTTCTCAAAGAAGGAGTGGCAGTACGTGATTTTATGCTCCCTGATCGTATCGTGTGTGGAGTAGAAAGTGAAGCAGCGAAAAAAGTGATGGAACAAATCTATAAACCATTTTTACGTGCTGAACGTCCTATAGTGTTCATGAGTATAGAATCTGCTGAAATTTGTAAGTACGCAAGTAATGCATTTCTTGCGACGAAGATATCATTTATCAATGAAATCGCAAATTTTGCAGAGCTCGTAGGAGCCAATGTCGGAGAAATCGCAAAAGGAATGGGCCTCGATGATCGCATCGGAAGCCGTTTTTTGCATGCAGGGATTGGATATGGAGGGAGCTGCTTTCCGAAAGATGTGCAGGCACTGATTGAAACTGGGAAAGAGTACCATTATGATTTTCAGATTATTTCGGCAACTGAGTCAGTAAATGAAGCACAAAAAACAAAAGTGATTGAAAAACTTCAAAAACATCTCGATATATCAGGAAAGACGATTACTCTTTGGGGACTTTCTTTTAAGCCGAAGACAGATGATATCAGAGAGGCTCCAAGTATCGCAATTATTACCAATTTACTCTCTCTCGGAGTAAAAAGAATCCAGTGCTATGATCCAGTAAGTATGCCTGCTATGAAAAAATATTTTTCTGGAGAAACAAAAGTAAGTTTTTTTGAAAATAACTACGAAGCTCTCAAAAATACTGATGCGCTCCTGCTGCTCACTGAGTGGGATGCTTTTCGTATGGTAGACTTGAAAAAAATGAAACAAAGTATGCATGGAAATATCATCATCGATGGACGAAATATCTGGAATAGAGCTGAGCTAGAAGCTGCATGATTTATATATGAAGCCATAGGAAAATAGTATGCTTGGAATATTTCTTTCACTCTGTGTTGCACTTCTTGCATCACTTGGACAAGTAGCTGGAAAGCTCGCCACGAAAAAATCTGAAATATCACATATTGACGAGTATTCTCTTTCTTTGTGAATACGTATCTTTTCTGCACTTCTGTTAGTCCCTGCACTATTCTTTTTTCCCTTTCCTGACTCTTTTTCTCTTCAGGATAGTTTCTTGATTTTTTGAGTGGTTCTGCTTTCAACCATATCTACTACTTCGAGTCTCCAAGCAGTAAAATATGGAGAAATTTCCGTTGTAGGGCCTATAGGATCTCTCGCTCTTCCTCTCCTACTCGTCACTTCATATATTTTTACTGGAGAGATTCCCAATAGTGCTGGATATATCGGGGTTGGAATCATATTTTTAGGGCTCTATTTTCTCGAAGGAAATTTAAAAAATGGTTTTTTCTCTCCGTTTCGAGCGATGTTTCAGGATAGAGGAGCGAAGGCTATGATGCTCACCACCATCATACAAAGTATCACTGCACCTCTTGATAAAGTCTGAGTTGAGGCTTATGGTATTGTCCCCTGGATATTTCTTACCTCAATTTTTTCAATTCCACTCATGATGGGATACATGTATATGACAAAAAAAGAGATTTCACTCAAACTCTATACACAAGTAAACTACCTGAAAAAAGTTGGAATTTTGAGTATCGTGATGGGAGGATGACTCCTCTTACAAATGCTCGCGCTCAAACTCACTCTCGTGATCTATGTTATCTCTCTCAAACGCACGAGTGGAATGATATCTGTCCTATTTGGTTGGCTTATTTTCAAGGAACGCGATATCGCAAAAAAGTTCTTTGCTTCTGCTCTCATGTTTCTCGGAGTGCTCGTGATTATTTTCTATGGAAATATATAAGAAAATACATATGATATAAAAAATTGGAACGCATGCCTGCGTTCCCTACACGTAAAAATATACTATGAAACTCATCGT
>JAMIGJ010000060.1:0-5355 GCA_035905775.1 Candidatus Altimarinota bacterium | reverse complement strand
TTCTCGCTCAGCTCCTTGTTGTATCATTCTGTTTCGATCATTAATCGCTGGGATATATCTTCGTCTGCCAAAAAGTGTTTCGACGTAGGTATTTTTTTTGCAATTTTCGAGAATAGAATCATAAAAAATGCGTACTTTTGGATAGTTTGCATAAAACGCTTCGATATAAGTTTTCGCATCTTTTTGACTGACATCTATCATATTTGAAAGTCCAAATGGACTTATCCCATATATGACTCCAAAGTTCACGGCTTTTGCGAATTTTCTCTGGGTGACACTGATGTCTGAGCTTCAAAAAATAAATTCAGCAGTCACTTGGTGGATATCTCTTCCCTGCTTGAATGCATTTAAAAGATTTTCATCTCCGCTCATAATCGCAAGGAGTCTGACCTCAATCTGAGAGTAATCAAATGCAACGAGTTCATCCTCATGTCCATCAGCGATAAAGGCTGATCGTATCTCCCCTGCGATATCATCTCCTGTTGGGATATTTTGGAGATTTGGATTCGTACTTGAGAGACGACCAGTAGCTGCAATCGTTTGATTGTAACTCGTATGAATTCTATCATCATCACTTGCGACTGATAAGAGTCACTCTACATAGGTTGACTGGAGTTTACTGTAGTGTCGATATCGCACGATACACTCTGCGATAGGATATTTTTTTGCGAGTTCATCGAGGACTTCAGCATTGACTGAAAATCCTGTTTTTGTCTTTTTTGCGGTGGGGTATCCAAGTTTCTCAAAAAGAATTTCTCCTACTTGTTTGGGAGAGTTGATATTAAAAATTTCTCCTGCAAGATGGTGTATTTCTTTTTCAAGCTCAGTTATTGCTTGCTCGAGTCGCATCCCAATTCCCTTCAGGATATCACGATCTATTTTGATACCGGTCATTTCCATACGTGATACGACTTCCATCAAGGGAAACTCTATTTCGTGCAAAACTTTTGAGTTTGAAATGTAGTGATTATGTTTTTGAGCTTCATATAGTTTCCATGTTATATAGACATCCTCTCCAGAATATGCTGCTGCTTGGAGCAAATCTACCTCATCGAAACGAAGTTTTTTCTTTTGCGTTACTTCATCATAGGAAATCATCTGATAATTCAATTCTCGCTCTGCAAGAGCATCAAGTCAGAGATTTCTTTGGCCAGGATTTTTGATGTATTGAGCGAGGAGTGTGTCGTAGTATCGAGCCATCTTTTTCTTTCAAAAAATATTTGATTTAGTATAATAATAATTTCGTGAAAAAAAAGTTTGATTTATTATGTGTTTGAATATAGTACTTTGACATTCAATTATATATTTTATTGTATATTAAACATGTTGTGAATATTTCAAGATTTTTGAAGAGTAGAAATGTTGAGAGATAAAAAAACTCCTCAGGGGATGTATGATGTTTATGTAGATTGAGAGTTTATTCGTCATGTTGCACCAGATGATAAACTCACTGCTTTTGAAAGACGTCAACTCAGGAATGATGAAATTGCTTTTTGGATATCAAACTTACCTCTAAGTATTATCGATATACTTGAAAATGTATGAAGAAAGGATAATACAACTCTATTTGATGGATTTGATTTTCATGCACTTGATATTTTTTCTACACCTGAAGAAAGATATGAAATTATTGGGATGGTAGTTTATGAACTTAATAAATTTAGAGACAAACTAAAAGATTTTCCAATACTCCCTTCTAAAGTATTTGATGACTTACATCAAGGCTTATCAAAGGAATATACTATTGTTAAAAAATGAACTACCTACTATGTATGTAAATGAATTGCAAATAATAATGGAAAAGTCATTGAGTCATTAGATCCAATACGAATAGAAGATATTATTACCAGTTTTAGTGAGCACGATATTGCACAATTGAGAAATGTTGATGATACTTTTATTGGTTTTAAGGATTATCTCATCTCTCAGGCTTATCATGAGTATCGTAATGTTCCAGTCTTTTCAAAAAAATAAGAGCTTAATGCTCTTATTTTTTTGAAAATTTTCATTACAGTATCCCATCAAATCCTCGAGAATACTCGAAAATATCTTTTCCTCCAAAAAATCTTTGAAGTTCCACAGCAGCTGTTTCAGCACTGTCAGATGCGTGGATGATATTTCCATCAATCGTAAGACCAAGGTCCCCTCGGATAGATCCTGGAAGTGCTTCTTGTGGGTTTGTTGCTCCAGTAAGCATTCGAACGGTTGCGATAGCATTTTTTCCTGAAACGGCAAGCGCTACGACAGGAGTTCGCATCATGTATGACTTAATGCTTGGAAAAAAAGGTTTGTCAGCAAGAAAACTATAGTGCTCTGTTACGATAGCATCTGAAAGAGCCATCATCTTGAGACCGTTAATCTTGAGTCCTTTTTGTTCGAGTCGTGAAATCACTTCTCCGATAAGACCTCGCTCTACTGTATCGGGCTTCAAAAGAATGAGTGTTGTTTCCATTTTTTGTACAATGGTTAGATAAATAAGTTCCTCGCGATTATACGAAAAAAAAGAGAAAAGCAAGCTTTTCTCTCCTAAATCTAGGTCAAAGAAGCATATCAATATCATTTCCCATTTTTATTCACATATTTTGCAAGTTTTGCTGCAACATCATTTGGAAGCCCTTTACATCAAATCGTGTTTCTGAGTCAATTTGGTCACTTTCCTGGAGAAGCATGCCACCATTTTACATTTGGTTCTTTAAAACCTTTATACATAGTAGTTGCTTCAATTGATTCTATTGCCATTCAACCATATTTATAGGGTCTTCATTTTGTAAAATGTTCAATAAAACCATAATTTGTAGCATTATCTCACTCTGTAGGTCCTTTTTTAATTTTTCCATTTTTCGCAAAACTCATTGGGAATTCTATGGTTTCTTTTCCCATAATGATAATTCATTTTTTTTGTCTGATATCTGCGAGTGCAATAGGATATTTTCCTGAAAGTATTTCATTTTGTTCTTGTTTACTTTTTGCGTGAAGAAAAAATTCTTTAAATATAACTCCCCATTTTCTTGGAATTTCAAGATTTCCAGCTGTATCCACCCGATCCATCTTTTTTCCTGCTTTTCCAATTTCAGATTCAGACATAGGAGTACTACGTCATGCATTTATATCTTCATTGAGTGCTTGGAGCGTTTTTTTTCCGAGAATTCCATCTACGGTGAGTCCTCCATGTACTTTTTGGAAAAGAGCTATCGCTTGTACGATATTTTCTCCTGTTGCATTTTTTTTAAGTTTGTATTCTTTCGGAAGTACTCAATTCAGCATTTTTACTATCGTTTGTATTTGTTCAGGTGAGTATTTCGTTTCGAGATAGGATAGTGCTTTTGATGAATAATTATATGTTTTTTCTCCTTCTGACGATGCTCATTGAGTTCATTTTTGTCTTTTCCCTGTTATTTTTTCAAGAGTGGTTTTTCCAATAATTCCATCCACTTTGAGCCCATTATGAGCTTGAAAATGTATGATTGCTTCAAAGGTCTTTGGACCATATACTCCATCTGCACTGAGTCACATGGCTTTTTGAAATGCTTTGATTCCTTCTTTCCCTACTTCTCTTTCACTCATATAATAGTATTCTCGCATCAAAAAATCACGGAGTTCTCCTTCTCATGATTTTGCGAGCGCGATAACAGCATTTCTATCTTTTCTGAGCGCTTCTCGAATCGCTGTGAGTTCTTCATTGGTTATCTTAGGATTTTTTAAATCTACTTCAATATTTTTTCAAAGTTGCTCTGCAATATTTGTTTCGATACCCATATAAAAAATACTATGATATAAAAATATATATATCATAGCATTTTTAGGAAGCTTTTGTCAAAAAATAGAACTATTCAATGATATATTCTTCTTTTTGTGAAGTTTGATGGTTATACGTTACTCAGATGAGTTGTTTTTTGAGATGTGATCTCATCTGTGATTCTATCTCGTCTTTAAGCTCTGGATGTGCTTTGATGACTCCTCGCTTTTGCTTGTAGTCCATACTATCGAGGGAAAAGTCAGTTTTCACGAGGAGATTTTCGAGAGCTCTATCTGCACATTCTTGGCTGCAAAATCCTGCATGTTTTTTGTACTCTTTTCTGGTACAGATGAGACGAGCATTACAGCTGGAGAGTCGACAGTTTTCACAGTGATCCGTTTTTTCTCCAGAGTAGATACACTCTCCTATCGTCGTATGAGTGTTTTCATCTCCAACTTGCATGCTCACTCTATCATCAAATACGTAGAGATTTCCAAGCCAATTTCCGTCGTTGTAGGTATTGATATATTTTACGACTCCTCCATCAAGCTGATAGGTATTTTGAAGTCCAGCTTTTTGCAGCATAACCGTAGATTTTTCACAGCGAATCCCTCAAGTACAGTAGGAAATCACTTTTTTATCACCAAACTGCTTTTTGTAATCTTCTATTTTTTCTTCGAGTTCCTTAAACGTGAGGGTGTCTGCTGGAATAGCATTTTTAAAGTGTCCGAGTTTGTACTCGTGATTATTTCGCATATCAAGGACGATATAGTCTTCGACCTTTCCTGTATCAAGAAGTTCTTTGAATTCTTCGATACTCATACGATTTCCTGCTTCTTCGATCTCTTCTCGTGAGTATTTTTTTCCAAGAGAAACTATTTCTTCACGGACTTTTACCTGCATACGAGGAAATTTGTGTCCATCAGTTGGACTTGATTTGGTATCGATATCAGGGATATCTTTCCACAAAGGGTGGTTCTGGAGGTAGAGTTTATAGGCCATGATTTGTCCTTCATTTCCTGTTACGGTTGAGGAAATTCCTTCAGTTCCGATATAGATTCTCCCCCTCATCCCAATATCTTTCGTAAACTTGAGGTGCTCTTTGCATTCGTGTTCTGGATTTTCCACGTCTACAAATTTATAAAACGTGAGCAGAGTGAACTGTTCTTTGTATTTCATAGTATACTATGATTAAAAAATAAGATGCCTACTTATTTACAATATTCTTTCGGGGTAGGAAAGATTTTGGCAGGGGTATTATATGGAATTATTTTATAGGTCAATATGTTCGTATATATAAAAACATAAACTTTATTGTCAATACTTTTTCTTTCATACTTCTTTGCAAAAAACAAAAAAGAGAGAAACTAGAACCCATATTTACCACTTGAAAAGTTTTACTTATGACATACCTACGTTCTCTCAAAATCTCTGTAGAAATTCTTTGGATTGCTATAACCCTCGGTTATGCATATTATTTTTACTTTGTTGGTGGGAAAGAAATTACTTACTGGGCTCGTTCCCACTATACTCATGGAGATTTATATCTTTCCTATATTCATGCACTCGTTGCATTTTTTACCATTCTCTTTGTATTTTCCGTCTTTCGAAGCATTTTT
>JAMIGJ010000059.1:0-4948 GCA_035905775.1 Candidatus Altimarinota bacterium | reverse complement strand
CGTCTTGGATTTTAGAGAATCCAACTTCAATTCACCATTCAAATGTATGTCATCCATTTAGTATTTCTTCATTGATTTCGTCAGCTCTTTTTTTTGCTTTTAGTTTTGTTTTCGGGGAAAATTTTAGAGTATTAGCGTTTATTATAAGTCCAATATAATTCGGATTAGGTTCTGGTAAATCTAAATATTTTCATACTATTTCTTCCTTATCTCTTATTGTTAAATTTTCAGGAAAACAATAATTTGGCATACTATAGCTATGTTCTTCCTCAAATTCAGATAAAAGTAATTCTGTTGAGAGTTCAGGATTACCAAGTAAATAATCCCGTATTTCAGTCGAGAAATACGCTACAATTTTCTTCTGTTTTAATATATATTGAACTTGATATTCAAATGTTAGAATAATTTTTCTAAAAATAGCCGTATCAATTTGCTTATGCGTGTCTGAATTATTCAAAATTTCCCAGAAAGTATGAATATACTCATCTTCTAAGTTAGTAATCATTTCTAAAATATTTTTGGAATCGATTTTTCACAAAAAAATTCAAATAAGTTTTGGTATACTTATTAGTTTCTTTTGCATCTCAGTAATTTGCTCTTTATTCCATTGTTTCAAGAACAATCATTCATCTAAGTATCTTTTTGCATGATATAGTTCGATTAAATCATTGATTCAAAAATCAACATTATCATCAAAATCTTCAAGTAATTTTTCTACATTTTGTAGCATGAATCCTGCTGACATATCTTCTTTTGAATGAAATACAATTCGATTCTCTTTTTCTTTTTGCATAAAACTTTTTAACTATAAGAATGATATATTTTTTATCTGAAAAACAAAAAGAAAATCTTATATAATTATAAAATTTTCTTTGAATTAATTATGGTCCCCTCGACAAGAATCGAACTTGTGTCTAAGCCTTAGGAGTGCCTTGTTCTTCCACTAAACTACGAGGAGAGATAAATCCGAGTGGATTGTATGAAAAAAGAAGAAAAAGGCAAAAATAATTGACTAGGTAGTTAATGGAATACTTTTGAAAAAATCCCCCGTGATAGGGGATTTATATTTTCGTATTTTCAAATATTTCATCAACAACCATTTTTATTGCTGTTTCCATATTGCGTATTTGCTCTCTTTTTTTGAGCTGATCTCTTGTGAGAATTTTTCAGAGAAATACTTCAAATAATTCATTTTCTCTCTCTATTGCTCTGATAAAATCAGGTTTTCCATCAGGAAATCAAAAAATGTAACTTCAGTATTTCATACGCTATTATTGAAATTTTGGAGCATACTCTGTCTGGTAGCGTGCCTCACATTCTTTTATGATCTTTACTGCTTCAGCAGCATCGAAGAATCCATTTACTTTGCAAGATCCTGGTTTTTTGAGATCAATGTAGTGTTCCCAGTAGTAGCTGGTTTCTTTTTCCCAATGTGCCCCAAGATCAGTATAGCTTGTAATATGATCCATACGCTTATCATCAGCGAGAACCCCGATTACTTTGTCATCTACCTCACCTCCATCATCGAATTTCATAATTCCGATAATGCGAACTTCTGCAAGACAACCAGGTACAAGAGGCTCTGTTACTCCAACAATTTCTACATCAAGTGGATCTCCATCCTCGTCCCAAGTACAAGGGATTGCTCCATATGCAAATGGATAAGCAAGTGAAGAGAATCCTACACGGTCGAGCTTGAGCTGTCCTGATTCCGTGATGATCTCATATTTGTTGATCGTCATAGAATTGAGTTCCACAAGGGTATTGATGCGGAGTTTGCTCTCATCAGCAAAAGCCGGGAGGATATGAAGAAGATTGAGCATCTGCTTGCTTGGTGCGTGGTCGATATTGGCCATAAGATTAAGTTTAAGAAAAATGTGAGAGTGAGTCTATAGAAACCATCAAAAAAATCAACCCCAAGAGAATACTTGAGGTTGATTTTATAATGTTTATTTATCGGATCTCATAGCTAATTGATACATTGGTTGATATCTCAAGTTGTCCTACAGAAACCCCTCCTCATATCGCATCAGTTGCCATTTCTGCTTTTGCAAATTGATTTGAATACATTGGTGGTGGATTATATCCTTGATTTTCACTAATATTGATAACTTTTCAGAGATTGATCCCACTTGCTTTGGCTATATCTTCGGCCTTTTGCTTTGCTTTCGCTATGGCAAGATTTCGGGCTTCGGTATAGAGTTTTGTTTTATCATCGATATCATATGATGTATTTTGAATTTGGATATTAGCAATGCTACTTACTCCAGCGAGAATCGTATCAATAGATTCAAGGTTACGGATTTTTACTTGAAGTCCATGAGAAGCGATAAATCCATCAATAGTGGATCTTCCGTTATCATAATTATAATTTGGATTGATACTAATATTCACACTTTGGATGTCTTTCTCTGCTATTCCATTATCTTTCAGGAGTTTTTGTACTTCGCTGATTTTTGCTGCTACCTGAGCGAATCATTCTTTTGTTGTTCTAGATTTCTCTTGTGCTACAACCGTAAGAAGGAAAGTGTCAGGTTTTGCAAAAACCTTTCCATCTCCATTCACCGAGAGATTATTCTGATTACCATTTGTGATATTGGCAGTATGATTGATATTTTGACCGATAACCCAAGAGGCAAGCACTATTGCTATACCAACGATGAAAGCAGAAAGAGCATTGTTCATAGAAATTAAAATCAAGAGTAAAAATAACAAGAAGATTCTTGCAAATAAGAGTATAGGTATAAGGAATTTGAAATCAAATTTTTGCATTTTTATAGATCTTTCATATTATTGCAGTACTTAATCTAAAATTGTATGGCCAACAATGAACCAAAGAAGGTTAAAAAGAAAAAAATCCTTTTTATGACAGCGGCTGGAGCGCACAATCTCTGAGACGAACTCATACTCAAATGAGAGATTGAATATATTCAAGAGCATTATGGTAAAAATATAGATATTACTGTATTTACCTATGATCCTACTGGGAGTATCATCAAGGATGATAGTATCAAGTATGTATCATATTTTCCGAATAATTTTGGAGGAGAGCCAGTTAAAAATATTGGGTATTTTTTTAAGAATATTTGGCTCATTGCTCAGGCAGATGTAGTAATTATTGGATGAGGAGGTATTCTTTTTGATAATGAGCCCAATGTGGATTTTTGGGCACTGTTTATGGAATGGTCTTTTCGTGTAAAGGTTGCCCGATGGACTCGTACAATTATTCTTTTTTGGTGAATTGGACTCGAAGTAAAAGAAGTTAAAAACAAGATGAAGCTAAAAAAACTCTTTAAGCCAGGTGACTTTATCTTGGTGCGAGATGCACAGAGCAAATGACTCTTGGATGCTCTTGAGATCCCATCGGTTCAAGTTCAGGATATTGTTTTTCTCCATACTCCACCTGCTGATATCGAGGAAAATGTTGATGCCAAGCTTGTAGGAATTTCTGTTCGATGATGATTTCTTGGGGAAAATGAATCCGCTATTCCTCTTATGTATGATCGACTTATTGAATTGGGGTATAATCCAATATTTCTTGTATTTTCAACTGAAGGCGAAGAATCTCAGAATGATACCCTCTTTATTCGAAAAGTAATGCTAGGGAAGACGTATAATGTTACGAAAAGTATTTCTCAAACACTTGATGTATTTCCGAAATTACATTCGGTTATCGGGATGCGACTTCATGCAGGAATACTTGCTTGTACTCATGATATCCCATTTCTTCCGATTTCATATGGGCCAAAAACCAACGATCTTATGTCACTGCTAGAAGTTCAACATCTTGGTATCCAGGCAAAAGAATTTAGTATGGGTATGTTCGAGGCAAATTGGAATGCACTTGTTACAAATTATGAACAAGAAAAAATGCATATGAAAATCCGTCATAATCACATAGCTGAAACTCTCAAAACAAACCTTAAGAATATATAGTTTTAATCTAAAATTTGCGATTTTCCGCTTTTTTCATATATTCCTTATTATTATTTTTTATAACTTTCATCATGAAAAAAATATTTATTGTTCCAGTATTACTCCTTACTCTTTCATCTTGTACATTTGGTGGAAATAATAGTAAGAGTTCTTTTTCTGATCTCTACACTGCAAGTACTCACTCGAGTATGGTAGCACTTGATGAATTAGGGTCTTCACTTGGTATCAATCGCCATGAATCCATCGATGGAACGATTCTTAGTAATGTGAGTGTTCCAGGTATTTTGAGTGGAAGTCTTTCGAGTGACTATGTTGGACTTATTGATGGTCGAAATTCAGAATCATTTTTTAAAAATGTAAAACTTCTTTTTTCTTCTCTTATAAGCTCAGGATCTCTTACAGCTGATGAACTTGGAGTAGTCTCTCATAATGGTGAGAGTTATGTTTCATTTAAGAATATTGTTGATGTTGGAATGATGGGTGATGATGTGAAACAGGTTCTAAAAAAATATGAAGGAACTTGGTTAAATATGATGGCAAAATCTGAAGGGGAAATGTCTCCTGAGGAGCTTATGGGTTATAACATCGGTAAAAATCTTGTAACAAAATCCCTTGATGATATCGAGAAGTATATTACTGATTATCCAATCTGGAAAGAAACAGCTGATCTTGGTATGAGTGGATCTGTGCACTATTGGGCAGTTGAGATTCATCGTGAAAATATTGTTTCACTTCTCAAGAAGGTAACTCTTGATCTTTCTGGTTCAGGATTGACCAATGAAAATGTTGCAGATCTTGAAAAATCACTTGGACTCCTTTCATTCTCTGGAAAGCTTGGTTTTGATCCATCAAATCCGAAAGTTTCTCTCCTTGAAGGTACTGTAACAGCATCAGGAAAACTCGTAGCAGATGTGATTATTTCTAAGAATGAGAATGGTGGAACAGTACAACTTTCAAATTCAGTAGAAAAAACTAATATCCTTCTTTCTTATGGAAAGAAAGAAAATAAATA
>JAMIGJ010000058.1:0-3730 GCA_035905775.1 Candidatus Altimarinota bacterium | reverse complement strand
TATTAGGCCACATCTCATATGTTTCTCCAATTTCTAATCCTCTTTGCTTTAAAGCCGTATTTGCAATATCAGAAGTAAATAAAACAATTAAATCTCAGGAAACTGCTTCTTTAGTCACTGTTCCTCATTGTGAAATTTTATCTAAATCAGACATAATAAATATTTAAAATGTAATATATTTCTAGAATATCACATATTTATTTCCTCTGCAAATTTTTGAATTTTTCTCATAAAATAGAGCAAATATACTTAAAATTAGCACATAGATAAAAAAAGTGCTGAAAATATTTGACTGGATATTTTTTTTGAATATACTTCTTGGTAAGTCATAGAAATGACGCAAATATTTTTTAAATATATATACTATGTGAAAAATTATAGGGATCGACCTTGGAACCACGAACTCTGCAGTAGCCTTCATGGAAGGGGGAGAAGCAAAAATCATCCCAAATGCGGAGGGAAATAGAACGACTCCAAGTATCGTGGCTCATAAAGATGGATCTATCATCGTTGGGACTCCAGCAAAAAGACAAGCAATTACCAATCCTGCGGGAACAATATTTTCAGCAAAACGATTTATCGGACGAAAGTTTGATGAAGTCCAGGATGAGATCAAGAACGTTCCTTTTGAAGTCGTAAAAGGAAAAGACGGTGCTGCGCTTATCAAGTTTGATGGAAAAGAAGTTCGACCAGAAGAAATCGGAGCACATGTGCTCATGAAGCTCAAGGCTGACGCTGAAAAATTTCTCGGACAAACGGTAACTGAGGCTGTTATTACGGTACCTGCCTACTTTAACGATGACCAGAGGCAGGCAACGATTAACGCAGGGAAAATCGCAGGACTTGAAGTAAAACGTATCGTGAACGAACCAACCGCAGCAGCCCTTGCCTACGGAGCTGGAAAAGGAAAAAATGAAAAAATCGCAGTATACGATTTTGGAGGAGGAACCTTTGATATCTCTATTCTTGAGCTTTCAGAAGAAGGAACCTTTGAGGTACTCGCAACCAACGGAGACACGCATCTTGGAGGAGATGATTTTGATAAAATCATTACCGATTGGATTATCGACGAGTTTAACAAAGACCAAGCCATCAATCTCCGAAACGACCCAATGGCTCTCCAACGAGTACGAGATGAGGCAGAAAAGGCAAAAAAAGAGCTTTCAAGCACTTCTGACTATGATATCAATCTTCCCTACATCACCGTAGATAGCTCAGGGCCAAAAAACCTTATGATGACTCTGACTCGAACCAAGTTTGAGGAACTCATCGGAGATCTCGTAGAAAAATCTCTCAAGCCATGTGCTGCGGTTCTCAAGGATGCAGGACTCAAGGCAAGTGATCTCCATCAAGTACTTCTTGTGGGAGGATCGACTCGTGTGCCACTCGTACAACAAAAAGTAGAAGCATTCTTCGGGAAAAAACCAAATACCGGAATCAATCCTGACGAATCAGTAGCGATGGGAGCTGCCATCCAGGCAGGGATTATCGGAGGAGATGTGACGGATGTATTACTCCTTGATGTCACTCCTCTCACCCTCGGTATCGAAACCATGGGAGGAGTACGAACGGCAATGATCGCACGAAACACAACCATCCCAGCAAAAAAATCTGAAACATTCTCCACTGCCGTAGATAATCAACCAAGTGTAGAAATCCACGTCCTCCAAGGAGAACGAGAAATGGCTGCAGACAACAAGTCTCTCGGAAGATTTATGCTCGACGGAATCGCTCCAGCACCACGAGGGGTTCCACAAATCGAAGTATCATTTGATATCGATGCAAATGGAGTGCTTCATGTCACCGCAAAAGATAAAGGAACCGGAAAAGAACAAAAAATCACGATCCAAGGATCAACTGGTATGGATGATAAAGAAGTAGATCGACTCGTGAAAGAAGCAGAAGCAAAACGAGAAGAAGACGCAGCAAAAAAATCTCTCGTCGATGCTCGAAACCAAGCAGACGGAGCAGTTGCGCAAGCAGAGAAACTCATGCGAGATAACGCAGACAAAGTAAGTGAAGAAGATAAAACCCTCTTAAACGACAAGATTGCAGCCGTACGAGATATACTTGCAAAATCTGACGCAAGCAAAGACGATATCGAAACTCCAAGCAAGGCTCTCCAAGACACGCTCATGCAAGTAGGACAAAAGGTCTACGCACAAGCAGATGCAGGTGCACAAGCTCAATCTCAAGCACCAGCAGATGATGGAGTGCAGGATGGAGAAGTAGAAAAGTAGTATTTATAGAAGTCCCCCAAATTGGGGGATTTTTTGAGATTTTAGAAAGTAATAAGAAAGAATATGTTATATAAAACAACAGGAAAAAAATCTAAACAAGAAGATATTTTTTGAAGAAAAGAGTTTGCTGGAAAAATATATAGGCTTATAGAAAATATTTGAAATGATGGGTTTGTTTTATCTATAAATTCTTGATGGGGAGAAGGAAAAACTACCTTTTTAAAAGATATTTTTATTCCAAATATGGAATGAACATGATATAAAAATCAAATTGTATATTTTGATGCTTTTGAACACGATTTTTTTAATAGCCCCTTAACAGCTATCACATGAAGCTTTTTAAAATGAGTTTGAATTGAATGAAAAGAAGAACTTAAGGACAAAGCAAAGAACTTTCTGAAAATCTGAGGAAAAGTACTTTTAAGATATGCAATGCGCTGAGATATTCCAGAGTTAAACGAAACAGAAGAAGCTGATATTGAAAAAAGTATAAGTGATTTTGCTGTAAAGGAAATTTCAAATTATTTAGAAGCTGAGAAATGAATTTGAGAATTTAAAAATCAATTAGAAAATTATACAAAAGACTTAGAAAAACCACTTGTTTTTATTATTGACGAACTTGATAGATGTAAACCTAGTTTTGCTCTTGAGGCTATTGAGATAATAAAGCATTTCTTTTCAATAAAAAATGTAGTTTTTATTCTCAGCATAAACAAAGAACAAATTACGAGTTATATTTCTCATCAATACGGAAATTCTTCTGATTCAGAAAATTATCTTCATAAATTTATTGATATTGAAACAGAATTACCAAATGAGGCTAATTTAGAAAAATATTTACAAGAAATGATAAAAAGAAATTTCTTTCCTGAGAGTAAATATGATTTTTCTGAGATACAATATCTGATAAAATGATTAGATTTATCACTCAGAGAATTTGAAAAAGTCTGTAACTATATAAAATTAATGTATTTAAGTTCAAAATGAAATTTATGTAGCTTAGAATTTTCATTCCTTCTATCTTATTTAAAAGTTAAAAAATATTCTCTATTTAAGAAGATGTTAAATGGAGATTTACTAGAAGCAAAATTATTACATAATGAATTAAAAACTTGAATAGAATATAAAGATTATTTAAAGAATATAATTGAATACGTATTTAACCCTAATTGTGAAGAAAAAATTAGACAAGAAAATGACGAGTGGTTATGAAGATGAATATTTCATTGAGATCATAAAAATACAAAATTCTTAAATCATCATTTAAATCTTTTAAAGAATTTTTCGTAATCTCTTATTTTTAAATGAATTATAATAACGTCCCCTCCGTTTTACTCAAACTTATTTTTCAGGAAACCAATAATCCCTCGCTTTGCGGGGGATTATATTATGCAAAATTTTCCACAAAAAAAGACCCGAGCACAAAGGCTCGGGTCAGTCGAGGCATCCACGTGGGGCAGTGGACTCCAGAAAAGATTTCAGGGATCAAG
>JAMIGJ010000057.1:0-2584 GCA_035905775.1 Candidatus Altimarinota bacterium | reverse complement strand
ATACCGTTCGTTCAGTTATATCACCTCGACATGATGCAGGATTCCAATGAGCTTGAAGAAATATAGATAGAAATAAAGATCCAGAATTTAACCTGAGTGATATTGGAACTACAAATATCTGAACCCATGAGCTTGGAGATGGTTCGGGTGCTGATTAAACCTCTATTCCCCTCATATGCCATATACGATATCATCATAGAGTATTTGGCATAATACCAATAAAATCGATCCGGATTTTTTCCAGATCGATTTTATTTTTATTTACATAGAGCATAATCGTTCGTTTCATAGCTCGCCTTTTTGTCATGGAAAAAGTATCAAGAGGGTGTCAAAAATCTTCATTTTTTCGATATTTTACCTCAATAAAAATGGTGAAATCTTCATCATTCATAATGATATCAATTTCACCACCCTTTATTTGAAAATTCCGTTCCAATAGAATATAACCTTTGTTTTCGAGATATTTTACCGCAATATCTTCACCAATATCTCAGATAGACCGATGAGATGGCTTGGTATTAGATTGATTCATAATAATAGGAACACTCTAGAAAATTAATTATTTTCCACACGTTTTTTTAGGAATTCCATCACTTGTGGACCAAGATCTTCACGAGCAAGAGCATAGTCGATAGTCGCCTTAAGAAAACCAAATTTATCACCCGTATCATATCTATCTCCTTCCATCTCGAGTCCGTAGATTTTTCCTCCTCCTTGTACCATTCGTTCGAACGCATCAGCCAGACGAATCTCTCCATCTTTACTCGCAGTAGTACCATCCTGTTCTAGATAATCGAAGACTTCGGGAGTAATGATGTATTTCCCGATTACTCCAAGTCTTGAGGTAGTTTCTTCGGGTTTTGGTTTTTCGAGAAATTTTGCAACCGTATGAAGGCTTCATTCAGAGTCACTTGATTCAATGATTCCATAAGAACTTACTCGTTTATCAGTAACACGCTCAAGGGCTATAATAGGGGCATTTTTTTTGTTAAATGCTTGAACGAGTTGTTCAGCTCCAGTTTTTTCTCATTTGATGAGATCATCACCAAAAAGTACTAAGCATGGTTCGTTTCCGATGAGTGCTCGAGCTCGGAGGAGTGCATCACCATCTCCACGAGGGATCGGCTGACGAACATAGGCAATCCGAGCGAGGTTCGATACCTTTTCCACTTCTGCAAGTTCTTTGATTTTTCATTTTTCAACGAGAGTCTTCTCAAGTTCAAATGACATATCAAAATGATCTTCGATAGATCGCTTTCCTCTCCCAGTAATGATAATTATATCGGTAATTCCAGCAGAAACAGCCTCTTCAACAAGATATTGTATAACTGGTTTATCGACGATTGGGAGCATTTCTTTTGGTTGAGCCTTGGTAGCTGGCAAGAATCGGGTACCGAATCCAGCAGCAGGAATAATACATTTACGTATCTGAGTCATATATTTACTATTAGTTTTGATTAGGGGTTGATGGAGGAGGAAGATTGGTTGGTACGAGAGGAAGTGCCCCAGTTGGAGGCGTTGGCATCTGAGGTCTATTTTTTACCATTGTTGTACACATCTGAAATGATGCATCATCTGTGAGTTTTGTACAATCTTTCTCATCTGAAGTAGGACTACTCATGATAAATTGCATAATACATTGATCTTTTTGCATATTTGTATCAACAGTACTCTCTGCTCCAGTTCAATTTCTGAGAGCATCTATTTTTCCACAGATAGTAATATCTTTTTTATCGATAGCTTCTTGTCGATAGATTTGAATCTTGCATTGTTTTATGTATTGAGCATTTTTGAGTGTATCACAGAGTTTATCGTCATTTTTTTCCTTAGCATTATTCATAGTAATGGCAAATTCACAACTTTCTTGTTGCTCAGGACTAGAGAGTTCTTTACAGAATGCTGTATCCTTCATTTTTTGAGCAATCTGCATACCAGTAGATTGTATACACATGGTTGCCTGTTGTTTCATACAACCCTTGAATTCATCAGTATTTTTGATTTTATCTGATGTATTCTCTATATCTTCAGCATAGGTTGTCTTGCTTGCCTGAGCAATCTGTTCATTTGCTGTTGTTGGAGCAGTGTTGCTTGTTTTTTCAGTTTTTGATGTCAAACTACATGATCCTAGAATGAGAAGTCCTAAAACTATAAAAATAAGTTTTTTCATAGATGGAAAAAATAAATAATAAATGTAACCTTTTTAGTATAACAAAGACTCTGTTTCTGGCAAGAGAAATTCCCTTGCTCATTATGCTTATTTTCCTCATATATACATCCCATCGCCAAAACTATAAAATCGATATTTATTTTGTATTGCTTTTTCATATATTTTTCGAGTTTTTTCGTATCCAAGGAATGCAGAAACAAGAACAAGAAGTGAAGATCATCCAAGATGAAAATTGGTTATGAGTTCATCGATAATCTTGAAGATAAAGCCAGGAGTAATATAGATAGAAGTTTCAAATTCTATAGAATCAGTACATATAGAAATATTTTTGATCCAATTTGGATTTTCTTCTGCGCTTATAAGATTATCCCAATAATTGCAAATATTTGCATCAAATGATTTTTTATTACTTGTATC
>JAMIGJ010000056.1:0-3991 GCA_035905775.1 Candidatus Altimarinota bacterium | reverse complement strand
CACGGTTCCATTTATCGCACGATATCGCTCGGAGCGCACTGGAGGACTCGATGAGGTACAGATACGGGAAATTTTGGCACTTAAAACAAAGATAGAAAATCTCTACAAGGCAAAAGTCACGGCCATAAATGGGATCACCGAGCAAGGAAAAATGACTCCAGAACTCATGGAAAATATTATCAAAGCTCAAACCCTGAAAGAAGTCGAAGAACTCTACAAACCCTATAAAAGCAAGAAAAAGACTCTCGCGATGATTGCACTGGAAAAGGGTTTTGGAGTGATTGCTGAACTCATGAAGAAAAATATTATCCCCTCACCCCATCCCTCTCCCTTACAGGAGAGGGAGCAAGCTGCGCTCGACATACTCTTAAAAGATTATTCTCTGGAAGAAATTATAGAAGGAGCACAGCAGATCATCGCAGCAGAGATAGCTCAATCATCACTTTTACGCGCACGACTCAAGGAATATTTAGAGTACGAAGGAGTACTCATCTCCAAGATGAAGGGAGAAAAGATGCTTGCGAAACTGAATCTCAAAGACCAAGAACAGGTGCATAAATTTGAGCTCTATAAAGCATTTTCAGCAAAAATAAGTGCTCTGAAACCCTACCAAATCCTTGCACTCAATAGAGGGGAAAATCTCTCGATTTTAACAGTAAAAATAGAAAAAACTCAGGAGAGTTCAGATTCGCTTCAAAGCTATTATGCACGACTTTTATCAGTTTCTGGAAATTTTTCTGACCTGTTACAAACAGCCTATGATATGGGATATGCGACTTTATTTGACTCGGTAGAAAATGAAATCCAAGGGGAACTCGAGGAACGAGCACAGGATGATGCTATAGAAACCTTTCAAAAAAATCTCGGACAACTCCTGCTCACCAAACCCGAGTATGGAAAACGTATTCTTGCGATTGACCCAGGATTCAGGGCTGGATGTAAACTTGCAGTACTCGATGCGGGAGGAAATCCTCTTGCCTTTGAGAAGATATTTCTCTTTCAAAAAGAAGCATCTCTCTCAACTCTTGCCATGCTTTTGGGAAAATATCCCGTTGATGTCATCGTCCTGTGAAATGGTACGGGATCAGCTGAGACGTTGGAACTCCTGCAAGAATTTTTTGAAAAATATGGAAACGAAAATATTGCTTCCCTCCAGGATAATATCTATATCGTCAATGAATCTGGGGCTTCCGTCTACTCTGCAAGCGAAGTCGCTGCCGAAGAATTTCCAGAACTGGAGAGTCTCGAACGTGGAACAATATCCCTCGGACGACGATTTATCGATCCCCTCTCAGAACTCGTAAAAATCCCCGTAGGAAGTATCGGAGTGGGAATGTACCAACACGATATCCCCGAAAAGAAACTCGAGGAAAAACTCGGCTTTGTGGTCGAGGATGTCGTCAATGAAGTCGGGATAAACGTCAATACAGCATCAAGCTATGTTCTACAGTATATCTCTGGTATCAACAAGACTTTAGCCAAAAAGATATACAAGAACCGTCCCTATCGCTCTCGTGAAGATCTCAAAAAGCAACTTTCGGAAAAAGCCTATGAGCAAGCTGTAGGATTTCTCCGCGTGCCTGAAAGTCCTGAAATCCTCGATACCACAGATATCCATCCAGAGCAGTACGCACTTGCGAGGTATCTACAAAGCAATTCTCTACTGAATCCTTACTCTTGAAAAGAGCAAGGGACTACAGGAGTCTCACATTTTTTTACAACTCACACATCCGAAATTATAGCACTCTATCCTGATGCGACGGAACATACCCTTGAGTTTATTCTACGAGCTCTTGCTGAGGCTGGACGTGAAAAACGAGCTCACTCAGCCCACCAAAAAGCCACGTTTCGAGGTGCGGTAGAGCACATGGTTGGAGATATCGTTGAGGGAATCGTCCGAAATGTCGTAGCATTTGGGGCCTTTGTTGATATCGGAGCGAAAAATGATGGTCTCGTGCATGTCTCTCAGATAGCAAATAGGTTTATTTCTGATCCAAAAGAGGAAGTAGAAGTCGGACAAAAAGTCCGAGTCAAGATCACAGGAATAGATGAAAAGACCGGGAAGATACAGCTTTCGATGAAAGAGGTACAGGCATAATTGCATCAAAAAAGAGGCCTATTTTAGCCTCTTGGTACTCGATCAAGCATTCATTTCACTCATTCAAGAGTAAAATCTAGAACCTTACATTCTCCATCGGGTTCTAAAGTAACTTTAAACGAGATGTTATCAATTTCTCCTTTTAAGACGATTTTGGTAGAATATACTTTATAAAAGGTAAATATAAGTTCAGACTCAGATACGGTTCATTCTCGTTTTTGTATTTCTTGTTTTACATAAGCAGCAAAGCTCAAAACTGACTGGATCACTTTTTCTTCAAGTCATGGTTTTTGTTTCTTTTCAGGAATTTTTAGATACTCTATCACTTCATCCGGATTAACATACGAACGTACCAGAGATTCTGAGAGTGGCTTTTCAAATAAATCATTCACCGCTCATTTGTAGCAAGCTACGATACTTCATGGTATCGATATTTCAGCTTGAGATGAAGTAGGAGTCACTGTAAGAGCCCCAGAAAGAGCAATTGCGAGAGGAGAAAACTTCATAAAAAAATGAATGAGGATATATAAAGCATATTATCTTTATATCTATTATTCTGTCAATATAAAAAGCTCTCTTTTATTTTTCTCAATTTTGTATATACTTTGTTTTGAAATTTTGGATTTTTCATCCTCTCATTATGAAACATCAAGTCATTCATCTTGCAGATTTTCTCGGGAGAGAACGAGAGCTCTACCTACGACATGAGTGTGCAAGTGAGACTCTTTCTAACGCGATAGAACGATATAGGGATGCAATACATACAAATATTGAAAAAATAGGATCCCCTACATTTCACGAACTCCGCATTGGGATTATCGAGTTAAAAAACTATTATATACGCAAAAAATTCCTCAAAAGACCTGTAAGTTGGACACAGGACGAATTTTGAAATATGCTTCAAAAATGTGATTTTTTTGAGTGTCAGATGTTACTCTTTGAGATAGAACAATCTCTCAAACGTGAGGATATCCGATATCTTCAGAGCTTCAAAGCACTCTTTGAGGCCTATAGATATCTCCTACGAGCTCGAAAAAATGAACTTCGCTATGAAACTTTTTCCTAAAATCTCGTACATCCCATACATCCTGTCTGACAGCAGGCTGAGTACAAATTTTTGACCAAAAAAGAAGCGCGAGTGCTTCTTTTTAGTATCATCCTTTTTGTCAGAGTTTTACGGCTTTTTTATAGAGAAATCTGGTTATCCAGCTTTCATTAAAAAGCTCAGCTTGTTTCTTGATACTCCCCTGCATTCATTTTTCTACGAGTCTTTTTTCTTTTTTTGTCATTTTTTCTTCTTAAAATCTAAAAATAATCTATGTAATTTTACAAATGGCTTGTAAAGATTTAGTAAGTTATCAAATGATTTTATTCCAGCCTCTAATCTATCTCTATATGTAAAAACAAAATTATTGTAAGCAATACTATATAATTTGCAAAATTTTCTTATATCATCCATATCTTCTCGAATAGTATAGTCCTTTTCTGTAATTATTTTATCGAGAAAATTATTTTTCTCACAAATTGATAATTGTATATATTTATACTTTTCCTTTATTATAAAAATATTTTTTATCGACTCGTAAAAACATTCTATGAAACCTTCAACAGGAATATTGCGTTCATCTTTTAATTTTCTTAAAAATGTATAATAATACGAAACGTAAGGATTTTGAAACATAAAATAAATTTTTATATTTCGTTTCTTTCTCTTACAGTTATCAATATTTCTTTGAACATGGGTGATGCTTTTAAAAGTTCCATCCAAAATAAAACAAATATCATTTTGAAAACAATATTTCATAACTTTATCTACGACTCAACTTATAGATTTTTGAAAATCTTGTGAATTATTTCCCGCATATCATACAAAAAAATCTCTATAGCTATCTA
>JAMIGJ010000055.1:0-11266 GCA_035905775.1 Candidatus Altimarinota bacterium | reverse complement strand
AGTAGAAAACTGGCTCCCAGTAGAAATAGAATCTATTTTTTACTCTGTTCAAAGTCTCGTAAAAAAAGGATATATTGAAGAAGTATCTGAGAAAAAATTTGCCCTGCATGAAAGTGGAAAAATATTTTATACAAAACAAGAAAAATATTTTTTGTCTCATTTTGAAAAACAATTTTTTACCTACAAGCTTGCCTATAAATTTGCACAAAATATAGACAAAGATACTCTAGTGTTTTACACTCAGAGTTACAAAACAGAGCTTCAGGCTCTGTGTCAAAAAGCAAAAGACTATGCTTTCAAGCATCTCTCTCACGCAAAAGATTGTGCCCTCATACAGCATGAAATCTATCTCCTTGAAGCAGAGCTTGCCTGGATTAGGGATCTTGAAAAAAATAATTTTTATCTCTAATTATGTATCATGAAACATATACATTGGAAAATATACTTGCTTTGAGCTGCTCTCGTACAAATCTGAATACTCACTGGTTTTTTCTTTGCGTATTCACATAATATCGTTTTTGCACTGGAAGAGCTTGGGTATCGGGACTTCACGAGTTTTATGAGTCTTTTAAATCAAAATGTACGAAACCCATATTTTGCATTCTTGTTTTTTGGCACTCACGTGATGTTTCTTTTTCTTATCGTATTTTTTTGATTTTTCAAAAAACCATTTGAGAAATATCATCTGTTTTTCATCCTCTGAGCTATCATCGAACTTATCTGAATCCTGTTTGTAACGGTACGCTTCAATCTTCCGATAAATGCTCAGGTTGAAGCACTCAATCCTGATACATTTACAGCAGGATGGGAAATACTTCGAAGTGAGTGGAGAAGGTATAATATACTGCGAACCCTCAGTGGAACTACGACTTTTTCTCTCTACCTTATTGGATTTTATTTTTTTATACGTAAGACTTATGAAAACAAATAAGACGCTTCTCATATCCCTGCATGCTGGGATTATTGCTCTCTATGTTGGTATGTTTGCCGTGATGTTGGCTCAAGTTCCTCCCCATCCAGCAGGTGAGATGGGACCGATTATTGTTGCGATTTTGAGTATGGGAATAGTTTCTCTCATATCTCTCATCTATGAAAGTCCTTTTCACAACATATTCATCAGTATATTTCTGATATTGAGTCTGATTGGACTTGGTCCACATAAATATTTTCTCGATCCCAATGGAAAAGAAGTCGTTCCTATTTTACTCTTTGGAAATATCTATCTTGGACTCTATATTTTTTACTTTCTTCAAGAGAGACTGAGAAAAAAATAGAAGCATGATGCTTCTATTTTTTTCTATTTTTCCAAAATGCGAGAGCGTAAAGTATCCCTACTACCATCATGAGTGGATAGACCTTGAGAGGAAAGAGCTGTGCAGCCATAATCCCTCAGGTAATGAAATAGACATAGCTGAGTCGTTGAATGCGTTTCCACCACGCTCATAAAAATTTTTGAGAAAATGTGTTGGAAGTCACAAGCAAGATAAGAGCTGTCAGTTCGCTCAAGCGTCCTACAAGAGGATACCAGAGTCCCCAGCGTGCTACAAGAAAATATTGTTCTATCTTTGTGGGAGTAAAATACCAGGCTCAAAGCCAGTTTACGACGATGATGCTCGCTGAGAGGATTCAGAGTGATTTTCGAAAATAACAAAGCGATTTCAAGAGTTGTATACGTGGAAAGATATCAGAAAGTGGTCGTAGAGCCATGACAAAAACCACCGCAAACCACGACACATCATACAGAAATCCCATAAAATTTGGAATGACTCCAAAACTGCCATAAAGATTATTTCCAGCTTGCATATACATCCACGCAGGAACGATTCCAAAAAGCGAAAGCAGTATGATTCCCCAAGAAATTTCTTGTTTATATGGGATATTTCCCTGCATCACATGATACTCAAATTTGCCTTTGTAATGACTTGAGAGAGTAAATCCTTCTGTATATATCTCGAGATTTTTTTCTGTTTTGAGAGCTTCCAGTACAGTACATACTCCCATAATCATATCAGGATTTCCGCACAGATACACTTCTGCATCATGAGGTATCTGATGCAGTTCGTCTGTAACTCGACCTTTGCTATATATTTCCGTGTGTCCTTGTGAAATTTTGATAATAATTTGTAAGTTTGGTATATCTTTGAGTTTTTCGAGATGATACACATCTCTCTCATTTCTCGCTCCATAGATGAGCATCTTTGGGGTATCTGGTGGAGCTTGTCTCAGGATTTCTATCATTGGAGCGAGTCACGTCCCTGTTGCAATACATACTTTTGGCTTTGAAGTATTTTGGAGGGTAAACATCCCTAAAGCTCCTAAAAAAGAAACTTTTTTTCCTATCTTGAGCTTTTTTAGAGCTCTTCCCCCTCGTCCTTGTGGGAGTATTTTTACCGTAAGCGTAAAAAAATCTTTCCCATATTCACAGATGGAGTAACTTCGAGAAAAATTTCCATACGCATCGGAAAGCCTGAGAGAAATATATTGTCCCGGTTTTGCAGAAAAATCGTCTGCCTGAAATCTCAGTTCTAAAATATCACTCGTAAGCCATTTTTTTTCTTGTAACACAGCAGAGCGAAATGTAAGCATAAAATCTCCTTTTTTTTGAACTTTAATAACGTTCACAGGACACAGTGCCTCGGCTACGAGGATATCTGATTCTCTCCCCTCATAGTTGTGTGAGATAACAGTGGATTTTGGAGCCACATGAAAGATACTGGGGCAAACTGCTTCACAGTTTCTACACGAGATACAACCAGGTATCACTTCTACTTTTTGGATCATGGAATATAAAATTGAGCAGTAAAATCAGCACTTTTATGGATGGTACCATCAGCTAAGATGATACAGGCAGATAATCCTTTTGTTTCTCGCATCATTTTGAGAGCGATATCCACAGGAGAGACAAAAAGAGCCGTGGAAAAGGTATCAGCAAAAAGAGCAAGTCGATGCAAAGTGTATACAGCAACTATCTCTCCTTGAGAATCAGGATGTTTCGGATTTATGAGGTGATGTCCCTTTCAAAATCTACGTTTTGCTCCACTTGAGGCTGCAATAGCCATATCTTTGATTTCTATATTTCCAATACTTTTTCCTATTTCATACGGATCTTCGAGTTCTATTTTTTTACTTCACTTCACTCTCATATCCCCTCAAAAATCGATGATAAAATCGCTCTCTTGCTCTGAAAATATAGTATAAATACTGTCTATGAGATATCCTTTCCCAATGGCTCACAAGTCAAGCGATACTCCATGATGAAGTATGACTTCATGTTCTGTGAGTTCGATATATTGACTTCCATACACTTCATCCAGTCTCTGTTTTTCTATCCCATATCCACGATTTTCGAGAAATGGACGTATCGTGATATCAAAATATCCCCCTGAAAGCTCGTAGACTTTTTTTGCAAGTTGCAAGAGGCTTCGAAGCTCTGTACTCAGTGGAGCTTTTTTTTCTCGATTGAGTCTCTCTAAAAAATTTCACACAAGAAAACAAGAGTATTGTGTTTCAAACTCTCGTATTCTTTTTAGAGCTCGTTCAAAAAGTTCTTGTTGTCACTCATGTTCATGAGTAAACTCAACCGTAAGTCGAGTCCCGAGAAGCTCTTGAACGTATTTCATGAATTATCTATTTTTTATTGCCGTCGTAAATGCATCACTCGTGAGAGACCCTCCTGCAACATAAAAGCTTTCAGCATCTGTGAGGGTTTTTCCTACGAGTTCTTGAGCTGATTGATTAAACGGTGAGAGATCATAAGTGGTAGCACTCACATTGATCGTTTGGATGACACCATTAGCATCTACACTATAATCGATCTTCATATCCACTGGACCTGCTGGATTGCTATATGCTCCATCAAGAGTTATTACTTCATTTTCTGCAGTTGTTCCAAGATTTTCAACTTCAGAAACGATATCATTTACGAGTGCTTCATCAACCTGTTCTTCTTGTGCTACTGGAGCAGTATCTCCGCTTTGAGTTGGAGTTTCAACTGGAGCCTTGGTACAAGATGCGAGAAATACGAGAAGCATCACCGCGTATACAAATTTCATAAAAAAATATTAAAAATAAATCAAAATAATTATAAAGAAAAAATATTCCTGCTCAAGAAAAAATATTTTTTCTTTTTACATTCTTACTCTATTCTTACTTTAAAATACGATGTAAAAGCTTGTTCCCTTTCAAAGCTCACTTTTTACCTCTATATTCCAGTTATTTGCATCTGCGATTTTTTTCACGAGTGAGAGTCAAATTCAAAAACCTTCTTTACTACGTACTTGCTCCGTTTGATAAAAACGATCAAAGATTTTTTCTTGATCTTCTCCTGCTATCCCGATTCCCGTATCACGAATCTGAAGAACATTTTTCGAAAGAGATATATCAACTTTCCCTCATGCAGGAGTATATTTTATGGCATTTTTTATAATATTTCCGAGAAGCACCGTGAGTTCTTGGGGATTTGCTTCTATAAAAAAATTTTTGTGTACGGTATTTTCAAGCAACACCTCATTTTCTCAAGCATAGTTTTGAAACCCTTCACATACTTGTAAAAGTACATCTTTGAGATTACACTTTTGTTTTTCGCTCAGGCTCCCGATTTCAGACAGTTCACGGAGACTTTCAATCAGGAGATTGATGTGGTCTACTTGTAGGAGTGATTTTTTGAGGAGTTCTTCATCGAGCTTCCCTTCTGCCTGCATAATCTGAAGATTTCCTCGCATAACAGCTAGGGGAGTTTTGAGCTCATGCCCTGCATTGTGGATAAAATCTGACATATCCTGGAGATTTTCTTCCACAGGTTTCAAAGCACGCTGTACAAATCTATATCAGAGAAAATAAAAAAGTGCTGAAAAGATACCTATCATTGCAAGCAAGATTCCTATATCTCTGAGAAAATCATCTCTATCATATCGTATTTTTGAAAAAACAAGGAGTTTTCGAGCCAGCTGAGAGTCTATATCCAGAGCTTGATAGAGGATTCCTGCATGTTTATAGATACCTGCATCTTCTGGAAGTCTCAAAGTTCAAAAGTCTACCCTCTCAAGAACATTTTCAAAAACGATATCATTATTTTCATCCAAAAGCACAAAACTCAGAAACGGTTTTCCTTCCGGTCATGGTCCATCTCATTGGATGTCTCAAAACTTCCTTTTTTGCTGATTTCGATTGAGAAGAAGGGTCTGAAGGACAATATTATTCCCCTCTAATATTTTTTCTATTTCCTGTGCTCATTTTTTAAATTCTGCTTTTTGAATCCGTATTTCGTTAAAATATTTTGCACTCAAAGTAGAAAATCCCAAAATACAGACAATACAAAAAACTAAGCCAGTAAAGAGGAATGTGAGCCTTTGATGGGTTGATTTGAGTTTTATATTATTCATGAGTTTGCAGGATATATCAAAATCATTTTTTGGTTTCTATGAGATCATGTCAGAGTTTTTTTCTCAAGTAGCCGATATAGACATCTACGGTTTTACTAAACATAAAATCTCCTTCAAATTCTCCCCATACTTTTTCATAGAGTTCTTTTCTATCTATAATTTTCCCTTTATTTTGAGCAAAATATTTCAAGAGTTCAAATTCAAGATGAGAGAGATGGATTTCGTCTCATATTTCAGATACCTCTCAATTTCCTCACAATTCTCCCTCCATCCCAATACCCCCTCACAATTCTCCCCTTGTCAGGGGAGATGAGGCTGCAATCTTTCTCACTTCTACCTTTTCGATATCGATGAGATATGGTCCAGCTCGCAGGATTTCTGTCGATTTATTTTTGAGATTTCGACGAGTGAGTGCCTCGATACGTGCGATGAGGATATCATAGTCAAAGGGTTTTGCAAGATAGTCATCTGCTCCCGCGTCAAGCCCCGTAATAATATCCTCTTTCCCACTGCGACTCGTAAGCATGATAATGGGGACATCTTTTTCTTTTTGTCGCAGTTCACGACAAACACTTATCCCATCTTTTCCTGGGAGATTGATATCCAGGATAATCGTATCATAGTACTTTGTTGCAGCCTTAAAGAGTCCATCTACTCCATCTGGACTGATATCAGCCTGAATCCCCTTTATCGCGAGATATCTCACGAGATTGGTTGCCAGTTCTTGCGTGTCTTCGACGATGAGTACTTTCATAGTAATAATCTTCCTCTGAATCTCCTTCTTTCCTATGAAAGACGGAGGAAAAATATCAGATATAAGGAAGTTAAAAAATAATATAGTTTCAGTATACGCATTTTGAGGTAAGAGACAAGTAAGAAAAAATCCCGCACATGTGCGGGATTTTGAACTTTTTCTTCTCATGAAAAATTTTTTTGTGTGGAATAATTATCTTTTTTCCACTCGACTATTCACCTCCTTTCATTCACTTTTTTTCACCTTTGTGTCATCCTTTTCCCCTCTTCATCATTGGATACTCTGCATGGAATGCATCAAGCTGTGCTTGCTCGTCAGCTGTGAGAGCTTCCCCTGCTTTTTTCTTCTCAAAAATTGGTTTGAGTGTTTCCATTTTTGCTTCCATTTCAGCTTTTTTTGCTGCAAAGTATGCTTCTCTCTCGGTCTCACTCATCGCATCTATTTTTGCTTTTTCTGCTTCACGAGACGCATGAAGTTCCTGCATTTTTATAAGTTCTGCTTGCTCATCATCTGTAAGCTCATCTCCTGCAAGAAGTTTTTCGATGATATCTCCCCCATCTCTTCGAGGATGGGTGTCGTCTTGCATCTTTGCGAGCATCTCAAGTCGCATCGCTTCTTGGTCTGCAGTAAGAGATTGTCCAGCGATGAGTGCATCTATGACTGCTTTATGAGCTGTTTTTTGAGCTTCCATTTCGGATTTTTTTGCTGCAAAAAATGCTTGTTTTTCCTCATCTGACATCGTCTCTAAACTTGCTTTTTCTTCCTCTGTGAGATGTCCAAAGCCTGCTCGTTTTCCAAAACCATCATAGCCTCGTTTTTCCTTTTGTCCTCCAAAACGTTGTTGGATTTCACTTTTTGTTTGAGAAAGAGTTGAGCCACTACTCGCAGCAGATATCCCCGCAAAACCCGTTGACGCAATTCCGAGTACCAATACTACTGATAATACTTTGTTATTCATCTATCTATAAAGTAAGAAAATAAAAGTAAGAATATCTTACGGGTTCTATCATACTCGTTGTCGGGTAAGAAAGATGTAAGAGTTTCTCTCTTTTGATATCTTTTGCTCTATGTTCTGTATCGTTTCTTTTTTGCTTTATTTTTGAACGAAAACAGATATACTCACAAAAGATTTTTTCTGACGGAAAAATCAAAAGAGTATTTTCTAGGATTCTAGAGAATACTCTTTTATAATAGGACAAAAGGGTAAGAAGCAGGTAAGGAGAGAAAAAGGAAGATGTTTTATATCTTCCTTTTTTTGTGTTATCGAGTCGTACCTGTTGAAGTCGCTCCAGTAGACTGAGCTTTTTGAGAGCTTTCTGCTGGGATGATATCATCAAAAGTCCCCATAGGAGTATCTGTCGTCTCTGTTGCTCCTTGCATCAATTTTTCTGATGTTGTTGATCCAGAAGATGTTTCAAGAACTGGGATATAGTTCATGAGTCGGCTTGTACTTGCGTCACCTACATATGGAAATTCATACTGTTCTACGATTTTCCCTTCTTGCCATTTTGAGAGGATAAGCACCATTTCTTGTCCGATTTTCGCTGGAGCTCGTACGATGCTCCCACTTTGATTAAGCACGAGTGGAGCCTGGATATTTTTTTCCTTCAGTGCTACCACTACGGACCAATCATCACTTTTGAGTTTCAGAGGAATTGCTTTCACTCCTTCGTTTGCTGCAAGCGATTTATTGTATTTTTGAAGCGCAAGAGTATAGCTTCTAAGACTTGCACCCGTGAGAGTTCCTTCAAAACTTGCATCGTCTGCATAGTAGGTTTGGAGTGCTGTCATATCTACCCCTGTTCCCGTCATCATGAGAGCCTCAAGTGCCGTGAGCATCTCTGCCTCCTGAGCTGCCTTATCTTTTTGAGCTTGGAGCTCAGCTTGTGCTGCAGTGAGTCCTGCCTGAGTCGTTGCCAACTGCGTTTCAGCGACACTTGTACGCTCATTTGCTGCCTTGAGATTCATATCCATATAGTACCACGTTCCCCCTGCTGCTCCAGCCACGAGTACGACAAAGAGCAATCCCATAAGTGCTTTTTTCATAAATGTATCTTGATAAAAAATTAAAATTACGCTGCGTATACTAAAGCAAGTTTCCCAAGAATCAAGCAAAAAATATTCTCTTGCTTGCGGTTTGCAAAGAAATATTTGAAATAGTATCTTCTATATCCTCTTCCTCTGTAATCTCAAACTATTTCCTACTACTGTGAGATCACTAAAAGCCATAGCAGCTCCCTCAAATGCTGGATTGAGAAGAACTCAAAATACTGGATAAAAGACTCCTGCAGCAAGAGGAATGCCGATGAGATTAAATCCAAATGCCCATGCGAGATTTTGGAGTATAGCGCTTTGTGTGAGTTTACTGATACGCAGAGCAAGTACGAGTTTTTTGAGGTCACCATGCAAGAGAGTAATATCTGCTGACTCTATCGCAACATCGGTCCCTGTACTCATCGCTACCCCGATATCGGCACTTGCAAGAGCTGGAGCATCGTTTATCCCATCCCCAACCATTGTAGTAATTCCTTGAGCTTGAAATTTTTTTACTATTTGTGCTTTTTCTTCAGGTTTCACTTGTGCATATACTTCCTGTATCCCCAGTTTTTCTGCAATGAAATTTGCTGTATTCTGATGATCTCCTGTGAGCATCACGGGAGTAATTCCCATTTTTTTAAGGGTTTGTATCGCTTCAAAACTCGTCTCTTTGAGTGAGTCAGCCACCGAAAAGTATCATAAAATATTTTTTGAATCACAGAGCGCTAAAGGAGTTTTTCCCTGTTTTGTCCAAGTTTCGATAATTTCGTTTTCTCATGAAAACCCTAATATTTGGAGATAACTTGGTTTGCAGATAATATAGATGTTGTCTTGTATCTTTCCTTGTACTCCGACTCATTCAAGATTTTTAAAGTCAGACACTTCTTTGGTTGATATCTCTTTTTGCTTTCCGTAGAGCGTGAGAGCATGAGCTATTGGATGACTGGAGAGAGCTTCGAGAGAGACTAAGACTTCAAGATTTTCTTTTTCGTTTCCTGAAACAGTGTGTATATCGGTGAGGGTTGGTTTTCCTTCTGTGAGTGTTCCTGTTTTATCAAAAATAACATATTTCGTTTTTCTTAGTTCCAGAAGTCATTGTGCATTTTTTGCTAAGATTCCATTTTTTGCTCCGTGCCCGACTCAGGTAATAATAGCCATCGGAGTTGCAAGCCCCAGTCCACAAGGACAAGCGATAACGAGCACTCCCACAAAACTCATCACAGCAAACTGCAAAGCTGGAATATCTGGGAAAAAAGTATTTCCTAAAAAATACCAAAAGAGGGCTGAAAGACTTGCCATAACCAAAACTCATGGAACAAAGAAACGCATAATTCCATCAGCTATTTTTTGAATCTCTGGTTTCGAGTTTTGTGCTTCACTCACGATGGCAATAATTTTTGCAAGATAGGTTTCTTCTCCTACGGCTTGTGCCTCTACTCTGAGAGTAGAGTCCGTCACGAGAGTTGAACCGATAACGATATCTCCTGTTTCTTTTTTTACTGGAATAGGCTCTCCTGTAATCATTGATTCATCGATATGGGCTTTTCCTGAAAGCACGAGTCCATCAAGAGGAATTTTCTCTCCTGGCTTTATAAGCATAATATCTCATTTTTTCACTTGTGAGAGAGGAAGAGTCTTTATTCCTTCGCTCGTTTCAATAAGAGCTTCTTTTACTTGGAGTCCAACAAGAGCTTCAATCGCTTTTCCTGTTTTACTCATCACTTTCATCTCCATATATTTTCCCAGTTCGATAAATCCGATAACTACTATTACAGCTTCATAAAAACCTCTCTCTACATTGAGATAGGGAGCCAGTGGGCCTTCAAAAGCTGATATAAGGAAACTATAGAGAAATGCTGTCACCGTTCCTATACCTACGAGTGTATCCATATTTGCAACTCCATATCTGAGATATCTTCCTATTGCGACGATGTATTTCCATCCAACAAGGAAAAGCATAATCGTTGCGAGAATCGGGAGTGTATGATGAAAGGCTCCATATATAATCTCATTTTCAGTCCAAAGTCCATACTCTGCGCCTATCATCCATATCATGATAAGGATCGCAGGGATAATACACACCATAGAAATCTGTACTTTTTTCCAGGCATTTGCAAGAGCACTCTCTTGCTCGGTAGTAGGAGAAGATTTTCCTCCTGCTTTGTTTTCTCATATCTGGTTTTCAGAGTCTCACTTTTTGAGAGATTCTATACTGTATCCATACTTTTGGAGTTCCGTATTGAGTTCCTGTTCCTCTAAGTGTGTGTCTATCTGAGCTGTTTTGAGAGCAAAATTGACTTCACAGCTCTGAACTCATGGAAAAATCCCGAGTTTCTTGCTGATAATACTGGCACACGATGCACAATGCATTCAGTTTATTTTATATGATTGTTTCATAATTTTTTAATTTAAATAATATGTGTTACTCTACTATAATTTGCCCTTGTCTCATCCCCATGCTAGCACATACAAGAGGGATTTTTCGAGCTTTACTTCCGTCTACCTCGAGATCAAAAATTTCTCATTTTTTGATATAATATGTCTTTCCGTTGTATGCAAGAGCAAACATACATCCTATACCATCACTTTCTGGAATGACTCTCAAAATATAATTTTTCCCTTGTTTTAATCTAATAGGAGATGGTACAAACTGAGAACCATTGTGTCATACTTCGACGATTTCTGTCTCGAGATTTTCTGAAACGGACGTCTCTGTTTGTTCTCTATCTTGAGAAAAGTTTCCAGTTGGAATAAGAGCGCGAGCGAGAGAAATTCCTCCCACCAAGGTAAATAACCCGAACACTATCAAAAGTACAGAAATAAGTGGATTGAGGAACTTCAGTTTATCCTTGATAAATTCTACTCCCACTCCAATTCCAAAAAGTACTGGGAAGGTTCAGAGCGCAAAAGCTCACAGTATCATCATACCCATAAGAGGTGACCCAGAACTAATAGCCAATACTTGCATCGATTGAGTAAATCCACAGGGAAGAAAAAATGTAAGCACTCAAACAATAGGTGCAAAACGAGGATGTTTGAGGGTATTGATATACTGTAATACTTTTCCTGGCATATAAAGCCCAAGAGAGAGTGT
>JAMIGJ010000054.1:0-10794 GCA_035905775.1 Candidatus Altimarinota bacterium | reverse complement strand
TTTTTTGCTTTTAAAAATCTTTGTACTTGTGGGAGTAATACGGCTATAAGTTGTTCCAGCTCTTTTGGAATATCAGGAAATAATGTGAGAAAATATTTTTTGAGAACTTCACTCAGAGCTGTTTTGTCGTTTCATACGATATGTTCTTGAGATTCTCATTGCATGGTTAAAATATCTTTGAGAATTTCTTTTCTCAATCATATTTTCCCAGATTGCCAGGAAAATATTTTTAAGCTTTGTATTGCTTCATAGAGCTTTGTATTCTTGAGAAATATTTTATAGAGGACTTCTTCAAGTTCTGAAAGTGTAAGTCTTTTCTGAACTATCGACTCATGAAGCTTATTTTTCATGGTTTCTGTAAGCTTTTTATGTTTTTTATAAACTTTCAGAAAATCAGTGAGCTCAAAAAGCGACACCGAACTTCCCATCATATGATCATATGCCTGTTCTATGATGTCATGTTCTTGTTGTAGTTTTGCGGAGATATGAGAAAGAGGAAGTCATCTTTGAAGCGCAAGCAGGGCAATTTCCCTATCCTGTTTTAATGCATCAGGAAGAATACCATAGAGGTGGACATCTATCTCTGCTATATATTTGAGAGCTGTTGCTTTGTGATCTTTTGGAGACTCCTCATGAAGTATGTGCAATATTTTTGTTTTGAGGAGTGAGACAGATGTTCATTGCAGCTTTTTTTCTTCTAGTATTGCATCTATCTTTTTCAGAATATCTGAAGTATCAGTACTCTTGTTCGTTGATGTTTTTTGATTCACTTGCATAGGATGATATTATTTTCTGCGTAACATACGTATGGTATCTTTTTGTACCTGACTAAATTCTTGAGATTTTTTGATATGTAAAATTTCTCAAGAATATTTTTTTCCTACACTGATAATATCAGATTTTCTCTCTGCAGCAATACGTTTTCCCTCATATTTATGCTTTTTAAAAAGTTCTTTTATGAGTTCAGGGCTGAGTGTTTCTCCTGATTTTTGATAATAAAAATACATAATGTATATTTTTCATAGAGCATAGCTCACCGCAAAACTCACAGGTGCAAAGAGGTATCCTCCTATCCCCGGAAGAAGAATCTTAATCATCGAAGCACTTCCCTGAAAAGCAGCATAAGATATCCCCAGTGGAGCAATGAGCTCTCAAAATACTTGAGAACCTTGTTTTACATCGAGCTGCTTTCAGAAAATATGAGAAATACGTACAATCATATAGAGATGTACGGCAACGAGATTGAGATTCTCAAGAAATGGAAGAGGTTGTACTGAAAGAATCGCAGCAACACAGGAAGCTCGAAATACGACATCTTCTGCTATTTTCAGTTCAGAATCATCACGATCACGTAAAAGCTCAATTTCTTGTTTCGAAATCTCAGTCAAACTATAGAGTGGTATTTCAGTCAAAATACCATGAAAAGTATACTTTCAGAGATATTCTGAAGGAGTATTCTCGCAAAGAGCAAACTTTACTTCTTCGCTACAAAATATCTTTCCGGCTGGAGTCATATCCATGATGCGGGCTCAGAGATTGATGGCTTCCCCAAAATAGTCCTCGAGTTCGAGCGCTGTATTTCGAGCTATTGTCCCATAGGTGAGCGTCACTCGTAAAGAAATTTTTTTTATATCTATTTTACACTGTGCATCATAATCTTTTGAAGCCTGCAGTATATCTTGTGCAAAGTCATAGGCAGATTGCACGTTTTCTGCTATGATGAAATACGCATCTCCAATATTTTTTATGACAGATACTTCATAGGTTCCTGAAGCTTTACGTATGATAGCATCAAACGCAGAAAGTATTTCTGCAACCTGGCTATCCGTGAGCAGAGTATTTTTATAGGTAAAGTCTTTGAGGTCGGTAAAGATGATGTATTTTTTTTCTGACATAGGGCTCTTTGGAAAATATATAGCTCTAGTCTAGCATATTTTATAGTGTATTTGCAAGAAAATTACCTCTTTTTCCCCGTTTTCTTTCCAGCTTTGATAGCGAGTATAGTATCCCTGATTTCAGCTGCTTTTTCATACTCCATATTGGCTGCTGCGATATCCATCTCAAGCTCCAGTCTGCGAATTTCTTTTTCCCCAAATTTTGGATCTATCCCTTCATTTTTTTTCTTTTTACTTGCTATCCCTATATCTTTGATGCTGCTAAATACCGTGGTTGGATCAATTCCATTCTCTATATTGTGAGCATGCTGTATCCCACGACGGTAGTAGGTGAGATCAATTGCTTTCTTCATCGACTGAGAGATTACGAGTCCATCTTGGTTTATAAATTTCCCTTGATTGAGGATAAATAAATTTTCGTCATATTTTTCAAAAGTATCCTTCTTCTCATCAAAACGAGATATTTTTTCTACGTACATCGTCACTTCCCCGTTTGAGTTGCGTGCAGCTCGACCAATAATCTGGATAAGTGCCTGTTCGCTTCGAAGAAATCATTGTTTATCAGCATCAAGAATCGCAATTTTAGAAACTTCAGGCAGATCAAGTCCTTCTCGCAAAAGATTGACTCCCACGATAACATCTATCTTCCCTTCTCTGAGGTCTTTGAGTATTTCCAGTCGTTCAAGGGTATCTACTTCTGAGTGGAGATATTGGACTTTTACCCCATTTTCATAGAGATATTCTGTGAGTTCTTCACTGCTTCGTTTCGTAAGCGTCGTGATGAGCATGCGCTCATTTTTTGCGATGACTTTTTGGAGATTGGACATGATATCATCGATCATATAGTCCATAGCTTTGATGTGTATTTCTGGGTCAAGGAGTCACGTTGGACGTATCATTTGTGGAACAATCCGCATATCTGCTCTATCCTGCCATAAGACTCATTTCTTGGGATCAAAATTATAGAATTCTTCTACTATTTCTGGAGTATTTGAACTCTTTCCTATCTCATAACTTGCTGGAGTAGCTGATACTGCAACGACTTGTCTGAGCTTTGCCTCAAATTCTGGGAAACGCAATGGACGATTATCCATCGCAGATGGGAGACGAAAACCATTACTGACGAGATTTTCCTTGCGACTCCTATCCCCTGCATACATCCCTCAGATTTGAGGGATTGTCATATGTGACTCATCGATAAAGGTCAAAAAATCATTTCCAAAATAATCAATCAGCGTTTGAGCAGGATCTCCAGGAGCACGTCCATCGAGATAGCGAGAATAGTTTTCTATCCCATTCACATACCCCACTTCTTGCATCATCTCGATATCGTACTCCACTTTTGCTTTGAGTCTGTCATATTTGAGAATATCTCCCCTTTCTTTAAATATTTCCAGTTGCTCTGCAAGGTCTGCCTGTATCTGTGGGATAACTGCTTGTAAAGTTCCCTGTGAAGTTACGGTATGTTTTGCAGGAAATATCTCCACACTTTGATGATACTCATAAATCTCCCCAGAAATCGGATGACGCGTCGTGATCTGACTCACTTCATCTCCCCAAAACTCTATGGTATACACATACTCTTTACTTGCGGGCCATATCTCGAGAATATCTCCCGAAACAATAAAATTTCCTCCCTTAAAATCAGCTCCTGCACGAGTATATTGGATTGCGATAAGTTTTTTGAGGAGTTCTTCCATTACATAGTTTTGCCCCACTTCGATATGAAATACTTGCTCAGTATAGCTTGAAATATCTCCGATACCGTAGATACAACTTACTGATGCGACGATAATCACATCTTTTCGACGCAGTAAATCCTGAGTCGCAGCATGACGAAGACGATCTATTTCCTCATTAATCGTAGATTCTTTTTCTATATAGGTATCCGTTTTTGCGACATATGCCTCTGGCTGATAATAATCATAATACGAAACAAAGTAGTGCACCGCAGCATCCGGAAAAAACTCTTTAAACTCTTGAGCAAGTTGAGCTGCAAGCGTCTTATTATGTGCGATGATGAGAGTCGGTTTTCCCACTTGTTCGATGAGATTTGCCATCGTAAAGGTTTTCCCACTTCAGGTCACACCCCAGAGTGTTTGCCAGCTATATCATTCATCGAGATATTTTTTGAGAGCTTGTATCGCTCTGCCTTGGTCACCTGCAGGTTTATATTTACTTTTGAGGGTAAAAAGTTTTTCGCTCATAGTATTTTTTTAGAAAACAACGTCTGCTATCATATATATTTTTCCAAAAAATCACAGCAAAAAAATAGTTTTTTCGAAAAAACTTGCTCAAATATTTTCATATTTTAAAAATATATGCTAGACTTTTGGTAGATTAGACATTTTGTACTTTCTATGAAACACCAAAAAATCCTTCCATTTTTCTTTAAAGTCGCTCTATTGAGCCTCTTTTTCGTAGGTTTATATCAGGGCTATGGGTATTTTTTTCAGAAAGAAGAAATCAAAAAAGAAACTCAAAGAGAGCAGGAAAATGCAACTCGCTTTCAAAGTGCCTATGCAGCCAATTATGGAAATGTCTGAGTCGCACTCTCCACTCGTATCGGGATGCAATTCACCAGTCAAAATGCTGCATTGCAAAGTGGAGGATTTTACCGAGAAATCGCAAGTGTCGGTGTGACTCAAGACGAACGAAGGATCCAGCGAGCCGATATGATTTCTCAAAATATGCTCATTATCCAAGAATATCTCAATCTCTCGAAAACAGATATCAAGACACTCTTACATACCTCAGCTGATAGAAAAAATACCCTTGAAGGGTTTATCTCTCAGCTTGAGCTACGATATAAAAACTCTGCTATCTCTGTACAAAGTCTCGAAAAACAAAAAGCGCTTCTCGTCACAAAGATAGAAAAAAACCAAGCAGATATCGTAGCAACCAAAGCATCTATGGAGAAAAACTTTGGACTTTCTCAAGCAGCTGAAACACTCAAAGATGTAGAACGATACTATGTGCTTCGTGCAGAATATACTGAGATGTTTACAGATATAGTGTTTATCAACCAATTTCTCAAACAGCATAACTTTCTCAATAACTATAACAAAGTCATCCTCGATACCCTTATCAATAACAAAGAAGCGATTATCAATCAAAGCTATGTGGTGATTCCAGATTCTGGAGAGCAGTATTTGCGACCTCTTGAGCTCATCTTTGATGAAGCAGATATCAAGGCAAAACTTTCAGGAAATTAAAAACCCTATCTTAATTCTTTCCCTTTTCAGGGAAAGAAGTCACAATATACTGTAGCCTCATCTCCCCTGATAAGGGGATCAGGTGAATTGCGAAGCAAGAGAGTATGCCCTGGGGCAGAATTGTGAGGGGTTTGAGTTAGGAGAATTGTGAGGGGTTAATACAAAAAATCCACTCGTACTATTTGATTTTTATATATTTCTGAAATTCCGAGTTCGCGAACGCAGAGCACCTCTCCACTTTCCGCAAAGCGCTCAATCAGATCATCCATATCCACATATGGTCCCTCGAAAGTAACTCATTCATAGCTACCATCCTCATAGTCATCCATCAGAATTTCGACTCTTTTTTCTCACTCAAGAGTTATATACGCTTCTTTAGTCTTTCACAAAGAAGCTTCTAAGAGCTTGAGCAAAGCTTCTTCGCTGTGTATGTTCTCTTCATCCTCGATTCCTCACATCACATAGAGAGTATGAGCATCGATGCGAATCACATCATAGTCAATCTCTGGTATATCAGTAAGTTCTCTTTCAAAGTGCAGAGTTCAGGCAAAAAGTTTCATAGTGTTTTAGTTTTGAAATATTTCTCAAGCATTATATTTTCGCATCATATCATCATATCATCAGATAAGGTTTTCGTGAGTGATGTCACCATCAAAGATTTGTGGTACGGTCATCATCCCAGATATTTGTACGATTTCTCGCATCTTATCTAGATCGTGTTCGAGGTCTACATCAATATATTCTTTTCCAATACTGTCTAGAAATTGCTTTGCTGCAGAACAGTAAGGACAGTAACTTTTTGAAAAAATAGTAATCATAATTTTAAACTTATAAAATATTAATACATCGTTCTCAGTACCACCGTTTCATCGGTGTCACGTATCCCTGCAATACAGGTCATCACTTCTGTTTCATCGAGTGGGAAAGCGGGTTCCCCACGGAGTGCTTTTTCAACATGCTCTCCTCAAGAAACGATATGACACATACATGAGGCACAACTTCCTGCTCGACACGCATTTGGGATTTCTATTCCTGCTGCTTCAATCTGAGAGAGAAGCACTCTATTTGCATCAACTGGGATTTCTTTTATCAGCTCTCACTGAGAGTTTTCTATACGAACCGTGGGCATATTATTTTTTCTTTTTATGAACTAACTTGAGGATTATAACTCAAACTCATAAAATCACAACAGGAAAAAGTGTGAGACTGAGAAACTGAAAGAGTTCTGGATCAAGGAGTGTTTTCATACTCTATTATTATACAAAAAGCTCAAACACAATATATCAAACGAGCAGGAGGAGAAGTCATACTAGGAAAAGTTCTGTGCGTCCTATATTTTTTTTCTTAAAGACTTGCCGTACATCAAAAAAGACGAGAAATCAGCCGATAAAATACAGCACAGATGCTCCTATAAGATACTGTTTTTGTAAGGTTGGATCGAGTGAGAATGATTGGAACATAGCACTACAAACAATAATAAATCCAGCAAAAGTGATAAAAAATACTCTCCATGCAGTAGGAGAATCTATATTTTTTCCAATCCAGCGAAGATCAATCTGATATCCTTGTATTTTTGCAAAAACAAAATGCAATAAAAATAAAGAAATGGACCACGGCACAAATTGAGGTATTCTGATATAAAATGACAGTACGAGAATCAAAAGAGTGAGAGCAAGATGTCCCGTGAGAATGAGCTCTCTTTTTTGTATATATGAGTCAAAGAGATTCCGTACTAGAGTATTTTGAGACTCAAATTTATAGATGAGATAGACTATAGTAACACTTAAAAATCAAAAAAACGCATATCAAAAATGGTAGTAAGGAGCAAAAATTCGGAGCAATTCATACCCTCATAGAATGAGAAATATTCCTGCGAGGATAAAAAAAGCTACATCTATCAAAGAAAAATGTTTCATAAATATTTAAGTCGATTTATACGGATAGAAACGAGAAGACTGAACTCCCTCAATAACGACTCATGCAACGAGAAAATAATATACATATATACTGAGTTTTTCAGCCATCAGAGAGTTTTGTATCATAAGAAAATAGATAACATACAAAAGTAAGAGAAGGGCAATTGCAAAAAATATACGCGCGTCCCAGCCTACATATACAAAAAGCAGAGCTGCAAGAAAAATATAGACTCAAATCTGATAAAACCCAAGAAAGAATAAAAAAATACTCAATCCCAAAAAGGTAGCAATTCAAGAAATGGTATGAGAGCTATACACTATATCTCTCCAGTTTTTTTTCTCAAAAATAGTATCATACAGGATACACCCCAGAGGAAGCACTCATAGTGTATAGAGAAATTTCATCTCAGAATACAGAGAAAAATTTCAAGTTTTATAGGAGAGAAAAAGAAAACATCACAGGGTGATAGCGATAAAAAAATACAGGAGTTTTTGGAGAGCAGGCATAGGAAAATATGGCTTGCAAGTAAATATAATTGCTCTAAGCATAGGAAAAAACAATTTTTTTTCAAAAAAAAATTGTTTTTTCCATATTTTTTTCTATAATATGCGCGTTGAGGTTTTCTCTCCAACTTCGCACCAAATGCATTTTTTTGATTTTTTATTTCTTTATTCTTGTTTTTTTCTTCACAGAATATTCACTTAGAATATTTGAAATAGAAAAAAAATCCTTATAATGATTTTGTGCGCAATTATTTTTTAATTTTATAAAGAGACGTATGGAAAATTCTAAAACTCTCTCAAGAGTGCTTACAGTTGTTACTGTATCTGCTCTCTTCTTTGCTCTGAATGTAAGTGGAGCTCTCGCTGGTTTTTGGAGAACACTTGACGGTATTACTGCTACAGGAGTATCAAATGTATCTCAATTCCTTTATGGATATGGATATAACGGAACTCAATTTGGGTACGGATATGGATATGGATATGGAAACGGTGATTTTAATGCTGGATATCCTACTGTATTATTTGGAGGAGGATCAAGTGGAGGTACTGGTGGAGGTTCTTCTTCTAGTTCAAGCTCTTCGAGCTCATCTGGAGGATCAAGCTCATCTTCATCATCTGGAGGATCAAGCTCATCTTCTAGTTCAAGCTCTTCGAGCTCATCTTCTAGTGGAGAAGGAACTTCATCATCAAGTTCATCTGGAGAAGGGACTTCAAGCTCATCTTCTAGTGGAGGAGGTTCATCAAGTGGAGGATTCAACGATACTAATGGAAACTGGGCAGAATCATATATTGATACACTCGCTGAAGCAGGTATTGTAGTTGGAAACCAGGGTGGTGATTTTGAACCAAACAGAAACGTTACTCGAGCTGAATTTCTAAAAATGGTTATGAAAGCTTTTGGAGCAACATATGATACAAGTGATGCTGCAAGTGTTACCTTCTCTGATGTAGATAAAAATCATTGGACAGCAAATGTAGTTGGTCGAGCTCAAGAACTTGGATATGTTGATGGGTACGGTGCAGGTGCATTTAGACCAAATGACGGTATTACTCGAGCTGAAGCTATGAAAATGCTTCTCAATGCAGCAAAAATTGATGCTCCAGCTGTATCAAAATCATCATTTTCTGATGTAAGTGGATGGGCTACTCGCTATATCGAAAAAGCTCTCGAGCTTGGAGTGATTGCAGAAAATCCTACATTTAGACCAAATGATGCTATTACTCGAGCAGAGTCAGCAAAAATCATAGTAAAATCTATGACTTCTGTAACTGAGTAATTCTCAATTTTTAAAAAACCTCAAGAAAATTATTTCTTGAGGTTTTTTATGTGATTATTTGGTGAATATCTCATTATCTTCTTGTATTTTGACATTTCTTGATATAATTTGAGAAAATATTTATTTTTTGTATATATGTCCTCTAAAAAACTCATCTCTCTCGTGATACCTGCGTATCGAGAAGAAAAAAATATTTCACTCCTCTATAGAGAAATTTCTAATATTTTAGAAAAAATCTCAGAGAATTATGAGTTTGAAATCATTTTTGTGAATGATGGAAGTCCCGATGCAACGTGGTTTGAGATAGAAAAACTCTGTATCGAAGATACAAGAGTGAAGGGAATCAATCTCTCAAGAAATTTTGGAAAAGAAATAGCGCTCACAGCAGGAATAGAACATAGTCAAGGGGATGCAGTGATCACCCTGGATGGAGATGGGCAACATCCAGTAGAGATGATTCCTGAATTTCTGAAAGAGTGGTCAAGTGGATATGATATCGTGTATAATAAACGTCCAAAGATAGAGGGGGCATCTTTTACAAAAAAGCTTTCCTCTCAAATCTTTTATGCTCTTTTTAATGCACTCTCAGAATTTTCTCTTGAGGCAGATAGTACTGACTATAGACTGCTTGATCGAAAAGTAGTAATGTATTTTCTCAAATTTACTGAGCGAAATCGTCTCTATAGAGGGATTATAGATTGGATCTGATTTGAAAAAAAAGCTTTAGTATTTGATGCAAAAGCTCGACTCGATGCTGGGCAGGCAAACTATAGTTTTAAAAAGCTTCTCAAGCTGGCAGTAGATAGTCTCACTTCATTTTCTGTACTTCCCCTCAAACTCGTAGGATATCTCTGAGTGATTATGACTTTTTTCTCTTCCCTGCTTTTTATATTTGTGATTATTGATAAATTTACGATAGATAAATTCTCTTTTTCCAATATCGCAGCAATCATGCTCATAAATACGACTCTCATAGGGATAGTTCTAATGAGTCTGGGGCTTATCGCACTCTATATCGCTCGTATCCATGAAGAGGTTCAAGGGAGACCAATGTATATCGTGAAGGATCGTAAAAATATATAGTTTTTATAACTTGCATTTTTTGATAGATAACTTGCATTTTTCAGAAAAACGTTATGATAAAAACATCATTTATACGCTTCAGAAAAAGCTTTTCGATCCCTTGCATTTTTACTTTCATTTGTTGCAAAATTTATGAAGTCTCCTCAAAAAATACTAGAATATCTTTCCAGTAAAAATATAAAACTCAGCTTTTGAGACTTGAGAGATGCTCTTGATATGACTGAAAGTACCCTTTCTCGAAACTTAGAAAAGCTGGTAAAAAATGGTGATATCTTCAAAGAAAGTTCAGGAAAAAATACATTTTATAGTCTTGCTGGGATACAGAGAGTGCGACAGCATCTGAGGAAAGATTTTTTTTCTCGACCAAAAGTCTCATATAATCCTGATTTTCTCAGAAATTATAGCCCAAATATTACGAGCTTCTTATGAAAGAACTCTGATGCGCTTTCATCTGCTTTTAAAAAGGATTTTGTTCTTACCACCTACGACTACAAAACTCATATCAGACTCATAGAAACACTTTTGATAGATCTTTCCTATGCCTCATCAAAACTTGAGGGAAATACATATTCGTACCTTGATACAGAGGTACTTATCAAATATGGAGAAAGTGCTGAAGGAAAAACTGCATTTGAAACACAGATGATTCTCAATCATAAAGAAGTTATCAAATATATCATCGATGAAAAAAATAATATATGACTCAATAAAAAAACATTTTTTGAACTTCATACCCTTCTTTGAAAATGACTTTTACAAGATTATCAGCTCGGAGTGATACGAAATACTCCTGTAAAGATAGGAGGTTCAAGCTATACCCCTTTGGAAAGTAAGATATCCCTAGAATGAGAGTTTAATATATTTCTTGAAAAACTCTCTCTGATACAAAATCCTTTTGAACAAT
>JAMIGJ010000053.1:0-21751 GCA_035905775.1 Candidatus Altimarinota bacterium | reverse complement strand
ACTTCCACAGATTCTTGCTCCATAACGTTTATAGAGCATATGTTTTCGAAAAAGAATATTAAAAATAAAGTATGGGAGGAGAAAAAATGCCACTGCTTTTTTTAAGAAAATTTGTATTTTAAAACTTGAAATACTTTTTTGAAAAAAATCATTGATTTGATACCCAAGATAGAGTCCTATGCCATCGCTCGTGAGATAATGAGCTTTTTGAAGCATATGCAAAAACTCTTCATCCTCAAGTGTTTTCAGACATATTTCTGGATTCGGAGTAAAAATAATTCTTCCCTTTTTTACGTCTTTTTCTTGCAGGTGATGCGTTATCTCCTTAAAAAATTTTGCGTATTTGAGACGATGAATTTCAAGTTCAAAGATTTTCATAAAAAGTATATGATTTTTCTTGCACTGCAAAAAAATATATGATAGTCTTATTGTATACAATATTTTTTAAATACAAGCTATGACTTTTGCTGAACACCTTCTTCCACAACATACCAAAGAAGTTCAATCATTAACTCAAAACCCTGAAGCTCAAGTACTTGCTGATTCTATAATTTGAAAAGTAGAAGGAATAGTGACTTGAAATTTTGCCTCTATTGTGTCAAAAATATCTCCTCAAGAAGCAAAAGCAATACTTGCAAAAGCAGCAAACGATAACCATGCTCTTGCTCTCGCAGCGTAAATATGTGTGAAAGCCTTAACTCTGGGATATGCGCACTTCCCAAAGTTCACAAAAATCCCCCCAAATAATTTGGGGGATTTTTTTAGAGTAACTCTAAAACTTTTGGAACAATATCTTCACGTATTCATCAAATGTCCGAAAGAAGATCAGATCAAAATCAAAAAAAGTTAACATTTGGAAATTTTTGAAAAAATGTTACTACTTCTCAACCAGGAAGGGTTTGAAGGTATAGTTTATTATCTGATGTTTTTGATACGGTATATCATGAAATTTCTCAAAGACAGAGAGTAGAATGTACTCATTTTTTATTCAATGTTAAAAAAAATCAATTGGTACCATAAGAAATATTACAAAGAGTATTTCATGCTTGTATTTTAAGTCATCGCACCTCTTCTTGTTCTAAAATTTCAGTCATAGTATGAAAAATTAAAAAATAGTTCTATAAATGTAGTACATTTTACAATAAAATCAAAAAATTATATCATCCCAAATAAAAGAACACGTATATTTTCTCTTACCCCTCAAACTACTGATCTTGGATTTTTTCTCATACACTCTCTGAGATATTCAGCGAGAAATAATTTAGAAGTTCAAACAGAATCTGTTTTTAAGATATTGAGCCTTTTGTCATTCGGATTACTTGAGTTTTTTTGCGAGACGATATCATTCCTCAAGAGGAAATTCAATGATGAGAACATTATAAGGAGAAAATATTTGAACTTTTCATTGAGAAGTTTTTATTTTTCTCTCATTATGTTCTTGGGAATCTAGTGGAACTATCTCTCAAAAAATCAATTCAAAGCTTCATGAAAATATATTTTCTACTATGGGAAATAAACCTGAATTTGCCATACTCTCTTTTTAAAATATAATCTTTATAAGTATATTAAAATATTGACAAAAAATCAAATATATTTATGAAAAATCATTTTCCAGATAAAAAAATAGCAATTGTCTGTGATTGGATCAAGGACTGGGGTGGAGCAGAACTCGTTCTCTCCCATATGCTCGAGGTATTTCCTCAAGCAGATATTTTTACCAGTGTTTTTTGGCAGGAAAAAAATCCTGTGTTTCAGAATTATACGCTAGATGGGAAACCGATTTTCTCATCCCCCTATCCAACTTTCCCCCAAGGGGAGAAAGAACAAGCTGCAAAAACTCCAAACATTACGACCAGTTTCATCCAAAAAATCCCGTTTTTGAACAAAAGTCATAAACTTGCTTTGACTCTGCGTCCTCAGGCATTTGAAAGTTTTGATCTCTCAGAGTATGGTATCGTCATAAGTAGCACAAGTGCAGAATCAAAATGAGTCATTACAAAACCTGATTGTCTTCACATCTGCTACTGTCACACTCCGACTCGCTATTTTTGGAGTCATTATCACGAGTATATGTCGATGATGGAGTTTGGGATTTTGAATCCTCTGGCAAAATGGCTCATGCCCAAACTTATCCACAAGCTCCGGATCTGGGATTTTTGTGCGGCTCAAAGACCTGATTATTTTCTCGCAAATAGTGAAAATACAGCGTGTCGTATCAAAAAATACTATGATCGCGACGCAACAGTTTTATATCCTGGGATAGAAATACAAATCCCCCCCCCTTCGGGTACTCCCTTTTATAAAGGGAGAAAAAGAGAAGAATTTTATCTTGCAGTGGGTCGCTGTATCCCGTATAAAAAGTTTGATCTGCTCGTAGAAGCCTTTAATAAAAATGGAAAAAAGCTCATTTGTGTCACCAATACAGATAATAAACTCTATAAAAAGCTCAAAAAAATATCAAAGCCAAATATTGAGTGGAAACTCTGAATTTCTCGAGATGAGACACAAGCTCTTTTTGCAAGCGCAAAAGCTTTTCTCTTTCCTCCTGAAGAAGATTTCGGGCTTGTACCTATCGAAGCGATGGCTCACGGAACTCCGGTGATAGCATACGGAAAGGGTGGGGCACTGGAGACAGTGATTTCAGTCCTCACTCCAACTCTCTGCCAAGAGGAGAAAGGGCAAGCTGCAACAGGATTATTTTTTATGGAGCAAACTCCAGAGAGCCTTAATGCTGCGATAAAGCAATTTGAAACGATACAGTTTGACAGCGCAGCTATCAAAAAACATGCAGCACGCTTTTCAAAAGAAGTATTTCAAGAAAAGTTAGTGAGATTTATAGAGGAGAAATTAGAGTAAATGAGCAAATCTTTCTCTTAATCCCGAAGGAAATTCTTCCCCTTTTTTCAGTTTAGAATTAGTAAAAATATCATCGTACTCGACATGTGTAAAACATCATATAACGTATTTTCATAATGCAATAATTCTACATCATCTTCATCAAGATTTTGTATCAAATTTACAAACTGACCATATCACTCATGGATATCTTTCAAAAGTTAGTTGTTGTGTCAGATATTGATGAAGAGAATCTTTTTCTTTTTTTAAAAGTCGAAAATCATCTGAAAAACAAAGACTATATCAACGTTCATGAAACATTTTTACAACAGATGGAGGTAAATTTTTATTTGATTCTATACTCTGTTTTCAATATATGATTTCTAAAATTGATTGTCTATATGCTTCAAATTCAAATCAAAGAGATTGAAACTTTAATCTACAAAATGATACAAAAATATCAAGTGACTCAAGAATTGATTGTACTAAAATAGCTTCTATTTTTTGTTTCTGAGCATCAATAAAGAGTCTGTCTCTTAAAGTAAAAGGAAGTAGAGCTGGTGAGGCTTGATGTAAAGCATTTTCAAAATCATGAAAAATAGACTTCACTTGCCCTGAAAACCATAAAAATGCATCTTCAACTGTTTTATCTCGAAAAAAACCTTCAGGAACAGAAAAATATCGAGAATTTAATTCTTCAAGTTTACTATCAATATGTTGTTCGACCAATTTTGGTTGAGAACTACGTAAAATTTCACCAAAAATTCCCATATTTGCTTTTATAAAATATGGGAAGATTATACACTAAATAAACATATTACAAATACATTTATCATATTAGTCAAACTTTCTCTTCGAATATTTCAAAATTTCTTTCTCGAATTTCTGAAGATACAAGAGGATTTTGTTCTCCGATACTTGCATGTTTTCCATCTCGACCGTTATAGCCAATCTCATGACAGTCACTTCCAAAAGTGAGCAAGAGTCAAAAACGTTTTTGTGTATCAAGAATCAGTTGTACCCATTCTAGATTTGCTTGAGTATTTATCTCTATAGCATTGACTCATTGTTCTACATAGTTTCATATCGTTCTTTCAAACTCTGATATCCCTCATTTATTGGGAGCGAAAGTCACATTTGGATGTGCCATTGAGACGATACCTTGAGATTTTTGTGCCACTTCTTGAACTATTGTTTCTACACTTGGTTCATACTCTGGAACCTCAAAACCATAGGTTTCAAAAAGTTGTCCTCCACGCTTCATACATTCATAAAAAAAGCTTTCCTGAATGGTTTTTCCATCTTTTTCCCTCAGTCACAAAAGGATATTTTCAGCACGTATTTTATTTTTCGGATATGACATCATAAAGCATGAAATATCAAAACCATTTGCCGTATTTACCTTTCGTTTTCGTTTTTGTTTCATATAACTTCGAAAATCCTCATAATTTCCCTCAAATCAGAATTCCCTGACAAGCTTTGCTATTTGTCATTTATTTTTATCCAACTTCCCACTTCGTGATTGCTCTAAAACCTGATGGAGACTTTCAGAGAAAATACGAGCATAGCTCACCAAATGAAGACTTTTTCAAAAATCTGGATTATGGGCAGATATTTCGACCGAATCACAGGTAGCAATTCAAGCATCCAAGAGTTGTCCCTGAAAATCAGGAGATGATATCACGTCATGATCTGTAAGAGCTAAAAACTCAAGCTTTTTTCTCTGTGCTTCTAAAACAACTTCCTCAGGAGTATTTTTTCCATCACTTCGTGTTGAGTGACAATGCATTTCTATATTTCTCATAATCAAAACATTAAGAAATAAACACCGATACTCTATGAGAAATAAAATATATTGCTTATAAAAAGCAAAAATCTGTAAAAAGTATTTTTTTATACCAAAGCTTTTCTTTTCTAGAAATACTCTATAATAGAAATATATCTGTAATTATAATTTACACTTTATGATAGACACGAAAATCCTTAAAAATATCGGACTTTCTGAAACAGAGTCAAAAATCTATATTTTCCTTCTGGAGAGTGGAGCTCACCACATCTCCGATATCGCAAAATATACGGACAGTAACCGAGTGCAAATCTATGAAGCACTTCCTCGACTCATCGAAAAGAAACTCCTCGGAGAGACCCTCAAAGGAAAGCGAAAAGTGTATTACGCAGAAAATCCTGAAAATCTCGAAAATATCTTTTACGAACAAAAGCTTTCCTTTCAAAATACCGTTTCCTTTTTGAAACAAAAATACGAAAAAAATCTCGCAAAACCAGAACTACGGATTTTTTATACGCAGGAAGCGATGCGACATATCTTTATGGATGTGGTACAAACTCTACAAAAATGAGAGACCTACTATCGATATAGCTCTCGAAAGCAGGACGTGCTGCGTGGATTTCTTCCAGAAAGTTACAAAAAAATCCGCGACGAAAAAGAAATACAACGCTGCATCATCACGAGTGAAGAACTTAAAAATGCTAAAGAAAAAGCGGAAAAAAAGCTCGGTCGAGAGATGCGAGCTATCCCGAAAAATTTTGATCTCTTTGATGATAACATCGGAAAAATCATTTATGGAAATAAAGTAGCTATCATCGACTACAATACTTCGATGTCATTTATCATCGAAAACAAGAAATTTGCAGAGTTCGAAAAGAAAGTTTTTCAGCTCCTGTTTCGATTTTTAGGAAAAAATTAAACTCTCAAAATCCACTTATCCACAATATATTTTGCCTGGAGATTATTTTGTAGTATCCCCTGTATGTCTTCTTGAAGCTCATCGAGAGAGTCAAACATGTCCGCATGTTCTCAGCAGTAGGAAAGCAGTGTTTGTAAAAATAAAACATACTCCTGTTTTTCGAGCTTCGCTCCGAAAAAATACCGCACAAGCTCATCGGACCTTTTTTTTCTCGAATTTGATATCATATCATAAAAAAACTGACTTCCTGAAATACTATTCTTTGAAAAAATGATATATTTTTGAACCCGACTCAAAATAGTTTCTAAAATTCAAGATTCTGTTTGATTCGTCAGTATCACAATATTTCCCTCTCCTGGCTCTTCGAGAAACTTGAGGCAGGCATTTTGTGCCTGAAGAGTCATACGAGAAAATCTCTCAATATAAAATATCTGAAATGCAAATCTTGGTTTTGTTTGCGCATGCAACAAAAATTGTTTCACTTCCTCGATTTTAATGGTTTCTCATGTGTCATACAGCATAAAAATACTTTGAGTATCCAGTCAAAATTGTGCTTTGAGTCATGAAAATGCTCTTATAAGCTGCTCATGGAGAAGTTCGAGATTTTGACTACAAAACAAAAAAGGAGATATTTCTCCTCCTGTCTGTATTTTTTCCCTGAGTATTTCCTCGACATTATTCACCTTTGAGTAAATCATCAAATAAAGCTTCCAAATCTTCTTCTGTAGCTTGAATAATTTCTTGCTGCTCTTGAATCGTCTCAGAACTCGGAGTATTTGATTCTGCGCTTATTTGAGTATCTTCATTTTTAGGAGAGCTTAGTGGAGTATTTTCTCCTTCCTTTTTTTCTGTTTCTTCTGTAACTTGTAGCATTTTTTGCTCATTTTCTGTCTTTTTTTCTGACTCTCATGAAAGCTCCTTGAGCTCTATAACAGCTTCTTGCTCTGAGAGTATTTCCGTCTCAGATTTTTTTTCAAAACATCCCGTGAGTGAGAGACTTGCAAAAATAACAAAAAAGAGAAGAAAATATTTCATAGAGTACAATAAAAAAATATTTGATTAAAGACTATGAAAAAAGAGCAAATTTGCAAGTTTTTAAAGTTGAATTTCACTTTTTTTTCATATAATAGTCCCGTTTTAATCATTACATATAGACAAAATCATGATAGAAAAAATAATAAAAGGGATTTTTTGAGACCCCGATGTCAAAAAAGTAAAGCTGTATCGCAAAGAAGTAGAGACTATACGAGCTCTCGAGAACAAGTTTTCAGACATGAGCCTTGAAGATATACAAAAAAGAACTTTGGAAATCCAAGCTTCTTTTGCAGGAATAGATTTTGAAACACAAGAAGGAACAAAAGCCCTCAAAGAAGGACTTGCAAATATACGTCATGAAGCCGCTGCTTTGTGGCTTCGAGCATGTAGTCTCATTTCTGGACAGACTTTTACTCTGCCAAGTGGAAAAGAAATCGTATGGAATATGCTTCCCTATGATGTACAGATTATTGGAGGACTTGCGATACATGATGGAAATGTCGCAGAAATGAAGACAGGAGAAGGAAAAACACTCGTTGCGACTTTGCCTGCCTACCTCAATGCGCTCACCGGAAATACGGTACATATCGTAACGGTTAATGACTATCTCGCAAAACGTGACGCGGAAGAAATGGGAGTTCTCTACAACGCACTTGGGCTTACTGTTGGGATTATTACTCACTCTCAGCCACGTCAAGAAAAACAGGAAAATTATCGAAGAAATATCATTTACGCTACCAATAATGAGCTCGGGTTTGACTATCTTCGAGATAACATGGTAACGGATATCAAAAATAAAGCGATGAGTCCAAAATTTTTTGCGATTATCGATGAGGTAGATTCTATCCTCATTGACGAAGCTCGAACTCCCCTGATCATCTCCATGCCTGATAACGAACCAACACAAAAATATATGACCTTTTCTGCGATGGCTCGAAAGCTCGAAAAAGGACAGGATTATAAAATAGATGAAAAACAAAAAACATCAACTCTTACCGAGTCTGGAATAAAAAAAGTTGAGGAAATGCTCGGAGTTGAAAACATCTATGTATCAGATCGATATAATGATATCCACCACATAGAAAATGCCCTTCGCGCAAGCTCGGTATACCTGCGTGATCGAGACTATATCGTACGAAATGATGAAGTCCTTATCGTGGATGAGCATACTGGTCGAGTGCTTCCAGGTCGTCGATATAGTGATGGTCTCCATCAAGCTCTTGAAGCAAAAGAAGGGGTAAAAATCCAACAGGAAAGCAAAACCCTTGCCAATATCACCTTCCAAAATTATTTCCGTATGTACTGGAAACTTGCTGGGATGACGGGAACCGCAAAAACGGAAGAAGAAGAATTTTATAAAGTCTATGGACTCGAAACTCTTGCGATTCCAACGAATAAACCTATCGCTCGTGTGGATAAAGCAGATCTCCTCTTTAAAAATGAAAAAGGAAAATTCGAGTATGTCGTAAAATATATTGAGAAACTTCATAAAACTGGACAACCAATCCTCGTTGGAACCGTTTCAGTAGAAAAATCCGAATATCTCTCTGCGGAACTCACAAAAGTAGGTATCCCCCATAATGTCCTCAATGCAAAACAGCATGAAACAGAGGCAGAGACGATTGCTGCAGCAGGACAAAAATGAGCTGTAACCATTGCCACCAATATGGCAGGACGTGGAACGGATATCAAGCTCGGAGAGTGAGTACGAGAACTCGGAGGACTCATCATCCTGTGAACTGAAAAACACGAAACTCGACGTATCGATAATCAGCTCCGAGGACGTGCAGGACGTCAGGGAGATCCTGGAATGACACAATTTCTCATCTCACCCAATGATGACATCATGCGTATTTTCTGAGGAGATAAGCTTTTTGGAGTTTTTAACTCTCCGATGTTTGCGAGTCTACCGGATAATGAACCTCTCACTCAAAGTGGGATGCTCACTCGAAAAGTAACTGGAGTTCAAAAACAAGTAGAAGGACATCATTTTGATAGTCGAAAACATGTTTTAGAATATGATGACGTGATAAATAAACATCGAGATATTATTTATACTCGCAGAAATAAAATTCTTCGTGCCAGTGAAAATACGGCCGAACTGAAAAAGACAGTGCAAGATATGATTTATTCTCAAGTACAATCACTGGTGCTGGCTGAAGAAGCGAAAAATACAAACTCCACTTCAAAAAATCATATCGTAAAAAAAGTACACGAATTTTTGGGACGAAATATCATAGATGATTTTCTTGAAAAAGAGGATGTAAAAGCGATGACGGGTGATATAGCTCTTGCTGACTATATCGCAGATCGAGCTGTAGCAGAGCTCGAAGTCATACAAGCCGAAGCTCCGAGCGAAGAAGCATTTTTTGAAATACTCAAACGTATCATGCTCCAATCTCTTGATCGACTCTGGATGAATCATATCGATGGAATGAGCAAGCTTCGAGAGCAAGTTGCATTCGTAGGGTATGCCCAAAAACAACCACTCATGGTCTACAAAGAAGAAGCGTATAAGAAGTTTAAACAACTCATTGACGAGATCGAGCTTCGTATCGTGAAATCAGTCTTTAGTATCTCTCAAGTTACAGAGGTAGTTCTCACTCCCGTAGATGACAGCAAGCTCCAAGTGACCTCAACAGATGTAGAAACGATGAAAATCGGACAAGATATTTCCCCTGCTGCAAATCCGCTTTTTGTGCAACCAGCAGAAAAGAAGAAAATCAGAGTGTAACACAAAAGGCTTCAAAAATTGAAGCCTTTTTTATTGCTCAAAACTATGCGCGAGTGTCAAGCTTCTTTTCCTGCATTTTTGCAAAATATATGCTACTATAAAGCTAATATTTCTTTTTATCTTTTTCTATGTCAGAAAATCAAAACCCAACACCGCAGGATGATATCCTCGCAGATGAAAATCTCTTGGGAAATACGCGCAGTACCGAGACTCAAAGTGAAACTCAAATTCCTGATGGAGAAATATCCACTCAAAATGATACTCAAACTCCAAGTGAGAGTTCTGGAATTTCAAAAGATACTCTGCCTTGGGAAGAAGCATCATCTCCAGCGGCTCCTACATTCGAAAATACGGCTGAAACAGTGATTCCAAATGGAAAAATCATCGACATAAATATCAACAGTCTCGAAGATGTCGTGAATCGTATCATGGAAAAAGAGTATGATTTTGTCGTGATAGAGCCAGAAGAATCTGAAGTTAAACTCTCATTTCGCAAGGAAAATATTGAGCGATCAGCAGTGTATATAAAATATCCTGTCTATACTACCCTTCTGTTTCAAATCAAACAAGCTGCTGGACTGCTCGTTGAAAATACAAAAGATCCTCAAGAAGGAAAAGGAAATATAACTTTTGATGGGAAAAATTATATTATTTGAGCAAAAACGGCTCCTGGTCCTAATGGAGAAAGAATATGGATGAAGCCTAAAATGACTCTTTCTGCAGAAGCAAAAAAAGCACAGAAAACTCCTCTTTCAAAAATATTTGCCTTCTTTGGAGCGATATTTTTTGTAGCTTTGGTACTCTGAGGAACCTTTATTACCTTTGTGATTCTCAATACCAATGATGTGAGTGATGTTCGGTTCTTCTCAAATCTTGGTATCAGACTCCAAGATATCAATGATTTTCTCTCTGGAATAGTGACATTTATTTTTTCACTCTTACTGTTTCTCTTTACGATTGTTCTCTCAGTGAGCCTCTTCCGATTTTTTCTCACAAAAAAAGTACTCAAAAAGAAAAAACTTGGATATGGTCTTCTCTCTGCATTTATGCTTATACTCACCTTTATGACCTGAGTACTGTGGATGACGATTGATCAAAAGATAAAAACATTTCCCAACTGGGGAGAAGGAGATCTCAAAATCTATGATAATACGCTGAAACTTTCAGAACTCTGAGATGCTGATATTGCTCTACTCGATTCAACTCAAAATCTTATTGGACCGGTTTCTCTGCTCTTTGATCTCTCAAACTTTGAAACAAATCGAAAAAATCAAGGCTATACGATACAAAAATATATCTGGGAAATAAATGGGGATGTACAGGAAACATTTATTCCCACACTTATCTATGATTTCACCCAGAAATGAAATTATAGTATCAATATTACAGCAGAAATGACAGATATAAATAATCAAGCAAATACGGAAAAGATTCCAAATATTCCTCCTATTGCCATAAACAGTATGATAGAAACAGAGATAAATACAACCAATAATGGAGGTTTAAAAGCGTCATTTAATGCAAGTGATCTCAAAAACCAAGGGAAAGTCGTATGGTATTTTAAAGAACCGGTAACTGAAAGCAACCCAAATCCGAGCTATCCAGATTGGACAGAAGTGTATGAAGGATACGAGTTTATCGCACGACAAATATTCTTTGAAACCACCTATGTAGGGATAGATATAAAAACTAGTGCTGACGAAAGCGACAGTATAGAAAAAGTAATTGCTATTAGCCCCAATACGAATTCTGAAATCTCTGGAGAAATTGCATTCTCAAAATCTCTTTCTGAGGATCTTGAGGTGGAATTTGCAGTAAAAAATCCAAAAACAAGTTTTGGAAATGGATTTATAGAGGAATTTATATGGAATATAGAAGGGAAAACATACAGCATCAAAAATACAGACCTGCAATCCTCTCAAAGCCCTGCTATAAAACATATATTTTCGAGCTATGGAGAACAAAAGGTCTCAGTAAAACTTATAGATTCAAAAGGAAATTCTGAGACTCTTAGCTCAAGTATACTCTTACAAAAAAATGTAGAGATTCAAAATAATCTCCTTATAAGCGATAAAGATGATCAAGTAATTGAAGACTATCGATATGAAAAACGAAGTAATGAATATTTTATAGATGGGCTCTGAGTTCCTGCAACGGTAAAATTGGATGCACGTATGATACGACCAGTAAATCCTCTCTATTCGCTCAAAGAGGTCCTTTGGGATGGAAAAAATGATGGAAATATCGATGGAAAAGAAAAAATGTTTGTCTTTGAAATTCCAACAGAGGGAAATCATGTCATAGCCGTCACCTATAACTTTGTACATCGAAAAGATCCTGATACTATTATTTCGCTCAAAGAATTTATCTATATAGAATGAGTAAAAAAAGACGCTATCCTCTCGCTCAAAATGGACTATGAAAGTAACTATGCTCCGGTAAACGTACGATTTGATGCTTCTGAGAGTTATATCAAAAATGATAATATCATCAAATTTATCTATGACTATGGAGATGGTATTGTAGAAGAACGAGATGCCATAAATCCGTCTCATCTCTATAGTAAAGCCTGAGATTACACGATAACACTTACGGTAGTGGGAAAAAGCGGAAAAAGTTATAGTACGCAAAGAAAACTCATTCTTCTCCCTCCTCCACAAGCAGTAAAGATCTCTACGAGCATGAAAAAAGCTCCTGTAGGCCAAGGAATAGATTTTTCATCTTCGGAAAGCTCTGGGCAAATCGTAGAATATTTTTGGAATTTTGGAGATGGAAATACTTCTACTCAGGCCAATCCAACTTACAGCTACAAAAAACCAGGTCTTTATAAAGTGAGTCTCAAAGTAAACTTTGATAATAAAAACTCCATTAGTGATGAAGTCGAAATCGAAATTCAATAATATCTTAAAAGCAAAAACATCTCTGCATGCAGAGATGTTTTTGTATGACTTTAAAAAAAAATTATTTTTTTACGATTTTATAGTTTTTCTTTCCTTTTCGTAGTAGAAGAAATTTTTCATCAATAAAGTCTCATGTAACATCATATTTTGGGTCTTCGATTTTTACTTCATTCACAAACATTCCCCCATTTTGGAGTGTTTGACGAGCCGTAGAGTTACTTGCCTCCAATCCAGATTGCACAAAGAGTTCAAAGAGATTTTGCCCAGTATAATTCACTCACCCCACTGATTCAAGGAATACTTCAAATTCTTCATGTGACAGACTCTGTAAAAGTTCGAGTTTTTCATTTTCTCAGAAAAGAAATTCTGAAATTTTTTCTGAAAGTTTCGCTTCTTTTGTCCCATGAATAATAGCTACTACTTCAAAAGCAAGACGTTTTTGTCCGAATCGTTTCTCAGGAGCTCATTGGTGCTCTGATAAAATATTTTGAATTTCCTCAAGAGAAAGCAACGTCAGCAGTTTCAAGTATCGCTCGATATCCACATCTGCCGTATTCATAAAATATTGATAAATCGCATATGGGGTCGTTTTTTTTCTATCGAGAAAGAGGGCATTTCCCTCTGATTTTCCAAATTTTTTCCCTGTTGCATCGGTAATCAGTGGCCACGTAAAACAATAGACTTCGTCTTCCATCTTTTTTCGAATCAGTTCGATTCCTGTTACGAGATTTCCCCATTGATCTTGCCCTCCCATTTGGAGATTTACTCCTTTATTTTTATGCAAGTAATAATAATCAAATCCTTGAAGCAGCATATAACTAAACTCCGTATAAGAGATTGATTTTTCCGGATCTTCGATACGTTTTTTTACGGTATCTTTTGCTATCATCTGGTTTACGGTATGATATTTTCCTACTTCACGTAAAAAATCCAGATATGAAACCCCATCATAAAAATCAAGATTATTCACCATTTCAAAATTGAGTTTTTTTCATGTTTGCTCCTCAAGTCGTACGATGATAGAACCTATTTGTTTTTGAATGGATAAAACATTATATTGCAGAGTTTCAAGATCGAGAAAATTTCGCTCTGCATCCTTTCCTCCTGGATCTCCTATCATCCCCGTTGCTCCACCCACGAGTGCAAAATAGGTATTTCCTCGGAGCATCAGTTGTACTGCTGTCATAAATCCAATGAAATTTCCCATATGCAGAGAATCAGCAGTTGGGTCAAATCCTACATAAAATTTTTCTCCACCTTTTTCAAGTTTTTCAAAAATAGCATCACTCGACGATTGGTAGAGATATCCTCGTTCTTGTAGTTCCTGTTGTAAACTCATATACTTGAGAGTAAAATAAATAGAAATATGCATCTAGCATAGCAAAAAAGCCAAAAAGTGCAAGATAGATTTGAAAAAAGAAAATATTTTTTTAGAGTGTATGCATATTTTATACAGACTCAATTTATGAAAATTCATCGTCGTGACATCTGGGAACAAACTCAACCTGTCGATCTCTGAGCAAGTGGACGTCCTTTTTGTGATACATATTTAGAAAGAGAGTATCTCATTTTTGAAACAGAGCATTGGAGAGTGTTACACAATAAGTATCCCATTTTATGACTACGAGAACATATTATGGCAATTCCAAAATTGCATCTCAAATATGCTTTTGAAATCCCTGCAGAAGTCATGGCAGAATATCCTCACGTTGAAAAATTTGTGAGTGATTTTTTTGATTGAAAATCCTATTTTACCTTTATGCGTGAATCCTTGCAAAATAGAAGTCTTGAGCATATACACTATCATTTTCTTCCAGGAAAAATGAACTATAAACATTTAGAATATATACTCCTCGATCAAGGTTTTACAAATCAGCTTGATTCCGAGTAAAAAAGCCATATAGTACATACAACTTTTTAGAACATCTTCATTTTTATGAAACTTGATCTCTCCAAAATCTTTGGTTCTAAGTGTCGTGCAAAACTTCTCGAGAAGTTTTTTTTGGAGTTTTATGCAGGGAAAAACGAAGGATTTCATATGCGTGGACTGGCTCGTGACCTCGACGAACAGATAAACTCTGTAAAACGTGAACTTGATAATCTTGAAGAACTCTGAGTTCTCAAGGCAAAAACAGAACTTCGAAAAAAAATATTTACCGTAAATCCTCATTTTTATCTTTTACGAGAATTTCAAGATATCTTTCTTAAAAGCTACAATCCCCTCGATGAGATAAAAAAATTTTTCAAAACCCAGGCACTCCTTGAAGTGGTAATTGTCAATGAAAGTATCAAAAATAAACTCGTAGAAGACGGAAAAGCGATTCTTGATATATTTATGATTGGTGAAGTAGACCGAGAAGCATTTGCAGAATTTTTGCAATCTATATTTTTTGATAAAAAGATTAAATTTGCGATTATCTCCACCGAAGATTTTTTTAATCGCTTGAGTTATGGAGATAAACTTATTCACAATATCCTGCGAGAGAAAGGAAATATTTTTATCAAAGATGCGTTGAAGGTGAAAGAAAAACTGGATGCATAAAAATTTGGAGGGAACACAGGCATGTGTTCCTTTTTTAGGAATGCATGCCTGCATTCCCTACAAATATAAAAATAAATATTTTAGTACGAAATCCCCAGTTCTACCGTCCCAATTTTGTATTCAAATGTTTCATACTTGATTTTGTAGTATGCAAGAATCCCTATCATCGCAGCATTATCCATGCAATAGAGTTTTTTTGTAGGATAGTAAAACTTGAGTCCACGTTTTTGAGTTTCCTCTGCAATTCTGGCTCGCAAATCATCATTGGCACTCACTCCTCCCGCAAGTAAAACAGTTCTCACTCATTTTTGAGCTGCAGCACTCATAATCTTGTAGCACAAAACTTCGTTTACAGCTCGTTGAAATTCATAGGAAATTTCTTTTGCATCTTCCCACCCCCTTTGCCCTTCGGGCATCTCCCCCTTATCAAAGGGGAGAAATGCTCGTCGCTCAATCTCTCGACTCACGGCACTTTTAAGTCCCGCGAAACTAAACTCAAATCCTGACTTTTCGAGATACACTCGTGGGAAAAGTGGTTTTTGAGACCGGTCTCAAGAGACCGGTCTCTCGTACTCCGCTGCAAGTTTTGAGATAATTGGACCACCTGGATACCCCAGTCCTATCATCTTTGCCACCTTATCATAGGCTTCTCCTGCAGCATCATCCTGGCTTTGTCCGAGCTTTTCCCGAGTACACATATCATCCATATAGTATATCTCATTATGCCCTCCTGACACGGTGAGGCACACAAGTGGAAACTCGATCTCTGATTCCGCACGCTCTAAAAAATTCGAAAAGATATGGGCTTCGATGTGATTGATCGGCAAGATTGGAATTTTGAGTGTATGAGACAAAGTCGAAGCCACGGTCATCCCCGTCAAGAGAGATGGGACAAGCCCTGGATGCGTCGTCACGGCAAGATAGTCTATCTCTTGCAGAGTCGTATTTCCTGCTTTGAGTACTTCATCGAGCACCTCAAAAATCACATTCGCATGCTCACGGCTTGCCACTTCCGGCACAACTCCTCCCGTTTCATTGTGGATATGGATCTGGGATTTGGTATGCATAGAAACCAGCACTTCATTTTCAAATAAAGCGATACTCGTATCGTCACAAGATGTCTCAAAGGCTAAGATTTTCATTTTATTTTTCTCAGTTCTAAAATACATAGTTCCATATCTTCCTTGAACCTCGCGATGAGGTTCATTTTTTTGTTGGTTTTTGGGTGAAAAAACGAGAGCTTCCATGCATGAAGCATCTGACGATGTACCGCAAAGTTTTTTGCAAAAAAAGCATTGATTTTCTTATCTCCATAAGCTTTATCTCCAATCACAGGATTTCAGATATGAGCCATATGAACTCGGATTTGATGCATGCGACCGGTTTCTATTGTGACCTCAATGGCAGAAACCATCTGTGTTTGTTCCCCTATTTTTATTTCAAACTCTTCCAAGACTTTATAGTATGTCACGGCTTCTTGGCCTTTTTCAGATACTATCACTTTATTTTCATTTTTTGCATCTTCTTTTCGTAGGAGTGCTTTTTTAATCGTCCCTTCACTACGAGAGAGTTTTCCTGCAACAAGCGCAAAATATATTTTTTGAAGAGCTTCTTTTTTTTGAAAAGCTGCAGACATTGCCACGAGTGCATCTTTTTGTTTGGCTATCATCACGAGTCCTGAGGTATCGCGGTCTATACGATGCACGAGAGAGGGTTTAAACGTGAGACTATTCAATTTTTCACCCAGATAATCGTGTACCTGCTGTATCAGAGAAACTTCCGTTGTTTTATGATCTCCGGGATGGACATTTATCCCCGCAGATTTATTTACCAAAAGCAAACTCCCATCTTCAAACACGATATCTTTTTTTGAGAGTTTTGCGACTCCATCTCCCCTGACAAGGGGAGAATTGTGTGGGGTTTGAGATTGCGTGAGATGAGATAGTACTTTCTCTTCCTGTAAACTCGCAATCTCGCTGTCACTCAGGTATACCTGTACGATTTCTCCTACCTGCAATTTATATTCATTATCTTGTTTTGTTTTTTTTCCATCTCGTAGAACTATTTTTACCTTTTCTTTTCGATTGAGCTTATAGATGAGATCACGTGTTGCATTCGGAAAAAGCTTTTTTAAAAATTTATCAAGTCGCTGTGCTGCATCATTGGCAGTGATATGGTAAGATTGCATAAAATATATTATTGGAATACAGTAAAGTCAAAGGCTGAGTTCGTCGTCGTTTGAGGAATCAAAACTTCTAGATTTCTTCGAAAGCCATAGGATTTTCCTTGAGTCTCTATCACGGCTTCACGAAGTGGTATAGTACGATTACTTACGAGCTTATATTCAAGATATGGAATTCTAGGATTTCAAGAAATCGTATTAAAAATAGGAGAAACTAAAGAAATTTTTAAAACACATTCCATTCAAACAGTATTACAATGAGTATTATAAAATGCTGTAAATCACTGAATCGTTCCATTCAGAGTCCTTCCATTAAGTGAAAAAAGATTTACTCAATATCATGAATTAATTTGACTTCCAGTAATCAAAGCATCAGCTGTAAGGGAAGCTCATGAGGATGAAAGCTGCCATAGTACAACTCCTGATGATGTATTTATATTATCTACTGCAGAAGAAATATTTGGAACTTGTAGTTGTAGGGTAAATGTTTTGGTAACTCAAGGAAATCTTCTATCCCCAATCACAAACTGAGCAGGTTCAGCTTGAGAAAGTTTATTAAAGTCTCTATGAAACTCACTATTTCCATTTCCTGGAAGTGGAGAACCAGTCCCATTTGCCAAGATGTTATAGCTATATTCTTGTGGAATACTAGAACTCAGTGAAGTTCCTGTTTGGTATCAAACCGTATTTTGTGTATGCAAATATATTGATTGTTCTAGACCTGCGTAGGCCTGATAAAATGAGTTTGACGCACTTTCAATCCCTTTTACATTCCGAGAAAATGGAACCACATACTCTAAGAGATAAAGTCCTGTGAGACTTAAAAGCAGAGTTAATCCCATAGCAAGTACAATCGAGAATCAAGAGCTGTGAGTGTATTTCATAAAACTATTGAAAATTAAAATCAGAAAGATGAATCGTCGTGGTAATTGGCACTTGTGGAGGAGCTCATGCAATCCTCAATTTTTGCCTATAACTTGGTTCGAGAATCATTTTTATTTGAACATAGGGAGCGATTTGTTTTTGTGGACGTGCATCTTTCCAAGCATAGCGTAAATCTACATTCGGATAGGCAAAAAACATCGCTTCCTTTACATGAATCGTATCTGGAAATATATCTTGCCAATATGCATCACTTGAAAATGTAGCTAATCTTCCAGTTGAATAATTTGGATCAAAATCTTTATGTATAAGCCACGTATCTATCTCTCCGTCATCATCCCAAAATCAGCCTGGTGGATTTCCTGCATATGCTCCATGATCATATCCTTCATCTACTCCTGTAAGTTTGAGCATCTGAATGGTTCCAAGACATCCGGAACCAGTTGGAAATTGCCCATTTCCAAAATTACAATAAATCGAAGCAGCTGCTGCATAAGGATCTTGTCGTACCTTCCAGCGAAAGTAGGTTCTTTCCGTTCCTTCGTTATTGATGAGATAGAGCTCCGTAACTCAAGAACCTGAGTAAGGAAAAGCATCTGGGCCAATTCACAGAAACAAATCATCATCATCTCCTTTAAAATTTTCTAGTGATTCCGTGGATGCATCTTCATTTCAAAAATCATTGTCATAATCTCCATTATAATCAACAAACTGCGATTTATAAGAATTATAGACTTGTGTTTGTCAGCTATAAGAAAGACTTCCCGTTGCATTAGCTATACGATTAAAAGCCGTTAAACATCCTCCTGTTCCCATGATATTTCAATTTCGACTCAGACAGTAGTATTTCGTCCCTTCGTTTCAAAATGCAGTATTTTGTGAAAAGTTTCAACCACTATAAGAAAGTGTTCCCGTTGCATGACGATTCCAATATTCTTCATAGTCGATCGTTCCTCCTGTTTTTATCAGTTCAAAAAGTTTTTCACTCATGAAATATGCTTCTTGTTGCATATTCGTTCGTTCAATAAGCTTCATTTTTCCTATTCCTACAGAACTCAAAGCTTGAAATCAAGCAAGAGAAATAAACGAAACTATGAGTATTCCTACCATAATTTCTATAAGAGAAAATCAAGATTGTATCTGTTTCATTTTATTTTTTGAGAAAAATATATCTAAAAAAATCTGCTGCTAAACTCGTTACCTTATACACACTGGGAAACTTTGAAAAATAGAGAGGCCATTTTCTCACAAAAAAATCTATAACCTCGTACGCAAAACTTTTTGAAACTGTAACATTTTTTCTTGGAAAAAATACTATCCATACAGCCCGTAAAGTTTGAACAACGAAACTCAGGCAAAAAAAGATACTATCAAAAAAGATATTACGCAGGATAATTTTTTCTTGAGTTTTTTTCACTCTCACATATTATCATATAGGTTCAGTGAAATTATATAAAAAATTATCAGAGAGTAAATAGAGTATCGTTATTTTCATATTTTATCCTCTAGAAAATCAAAACTATGTGACACCGACATACTCGTATCATACGAATCATTCAAAAATATATTCTCAAAATACAGGAGCTTGTATCATTTAAGATATCTCATATTAGTCCCGCATGAAAGATAAGTCTTATTGGAGTGATACTAATTCTCTTTTCTCTCTTTCAACCATGGGTAACTGCAGAGGAAAGCATTATACAAGGAATCACTCCAATTAAAAATGTTTGGAGTTTCTCAGCACTCCTTGGATACGTGTGATTTTTTATGTTCTGCATATTATCAGCCATCAGTTTTTCTATTCTCTCCCTCAAACGAAAAGAAAAACTCTTCTTCCTGGGTATGATACGTATCGACGAAAGTTTTGTAACACTCTATGGAGCAATTATCCTCTGTATACTCTCCATTCAGTCATTTTTCTTCATTTCATGACTCCAAGTGTTTTCTGCAAATGTGATGTACGGAAAAGGAATTATATTTTCTTTTATAGGAATTATTTTTCTCCTGTATGGATCATACCTCTTCAAAAAAGAGTTTCGAAAAAATGTGAAAGGAAGTTATATGAGTGAAGTAGTGGGAAATAAAAATTTTGAACTCGAACAACAAGAAAAATCAAATATGAAGCTTCCTTTTTAATGGAGGAGCATCATTTTTGACTTTTAAGAAAAAAAAACTTTGACTTTTATGTCACAACTATTATATTTTATCTATAGTTATTTAGCTCGTAAATATTAAAAGATGCAAGCAACTCTGACACGAAACGTTATTGAAAGCAGTTTCACTGACGTACTCAAATCACTTTCAGATAAAGAAAGAATGGTTATCGAGAGAAGAATTGGCCTTCATGGAGAGAGAGAAACTCTTCAAAATATAGGGAATTCTTTCAAGCCTGCTATCACTCGTGAACGTGTGCGACAAATAGAAGATGCTGGTATTAAAAAAGTAGGTCGTATTATCAAGGCAACAGAACTTGCTGCAATTCAAGATATGGCTCGAGAAATTATTTCGATGCACGGAGGCATTCTCACTCGTGAAAAACTTGTAGCTGCTCTTATCAATGAGCTCAATCTGAGTAAAGAAATCAATGCTCACATCCTTGAAGTAATCGTACAATCTGATTATGAAATCGTAAAGTCAAAACCACGACTCGGGACACAAACTTATTTCACCCTTCCAAAAATTTCAAAAAAAGCGATTGACGCAACACATCGGGAAGCACTCAAAATTCTCAAGAGAAAAAAAGATGTCATGGAACGTGAAGCTCTTTACACAGAAATAGCTGAAACGGTAAAGGACGAAGTAGGATCGCTTTCTGCAGTATTTATCGATAGTGTCCTTGATGTGTTTGATGATATTGTAAAAGGTGAGGAAATCCTTATTGGACTTACAAGATGGAAGATTCTCAATCCAAAGACTCTCAAAGATAAAGCGATTTATGTGATGAAAAAAGAAAAAGTACCAATGCACTTTATCGAAATTTCAAATAAAATTTCCGAGTATCTGGGAGAATCTGTAAAAATCAATACGATTCATAACGAACTTATCCGAAATGAAGAGTTTATTCTTATTGGACGAGGAATTTATGCCCTCAAAGAATGGGGATTCAAACCAGGAACGGTTCTTGATGTCATTCTCGATATTTTGGCAAAAAATGGTGGACCTATGAATACGGAAGAAATTATTAAACGAGTTCTCAAGGTTCGAAACGTAAAGAAAACCACGATTTATATGAATCTCCAAAATAAAAAAGCGATTGAACGAGTCGGACGAAACTTTTATGCAGCAAAAGCATAATTTACAAAAATTTGATACTGGAGGGAACGATTGCATCGCTCCCCCTTTTTTTTGTTTATGCATTGTAGTGCACGCAGATCTGCGTGCGCTACTTTTTATAATTTAGAACACAAAGTTTGTGATTTTTTCCTTTTTAACTACACTAAGTATATATAATATTTTTGAAAAAAGACACGTGAAAATTTTAGTATTTGATACGGAAACAACCGGATTTATTGATAAAAAAAATCCTAGTACCGAAGGTCAACCCTACATCATACAGTTTGCATGAATTCTTGGAGAACTTACAGGAGGAAAATACAGCGAAATAGCTCGGAAGAATATACTTATCAATCCAGGGATATCTATCCCCTACGGTGCATCACAAGTACACCATATATACGATATCGACGTGCAAGGAGCTCCAAATATGAGTGAAAGTATTGATGAAATTATGTCTTTTCTCAATACAGCAGATGTAATAATTGGGCATAACATCGAGTACGATGAAGATATGTTGAAACTGGAACTGAGAAGATACCAAAAACTCCACCTCTATCATCCCTCTCAAGTACTTTGTACCATGAAGACAACGGTTGATTTCTGTGCCCTGCAAGGAAACGGAGAACGATTTAAATACCCAAAACTTGGAGAGCTCTATAA
>JAMIGJ010000052.1:0-2879 GCA_035905775.1 Candidatus Altimarinota bacterium | reverse complement strand
TTTTACAAAGAGCCTGAAGCTCTGTTTTGTAACTCTGAGTATAAAGCTCTAGAGTATCTTTCCCTATATTTTGTGCAAATTTATAGGCAAGCTTATAGGTAAAAAATTGTTTTTCAAAATGAGATAAAAAATGTTTTTCCTGTTTTGCATAAAATATCTTTCCACTTTCATGCAGGAGAAATTTTTTCTCAGATACTTCCTCAATATATCATTTTTTTACGAGACTTTGAACAGAGTAAAAGATAGATTCTATTTCTACTGGAAGCCAATTTTCTACTTGGTTCTGTTCTAAAAATTTTTTCATCTCATATGCGCTTTTTGGCTGATTATCTTGCAGTGCCGCAAGAGCGAGATACTGGAGTATATTGACTTCTTTTTTCATAAAAAATACTATAACTAAAGTACTTTAGTTATAGTATTTATGTTTTGAATTGCAAATAAATATTTTATTTTTTAAAACTTCCAATCCCAAACATCACAAAAAAGAAAAAAACAAGCAGGAGGGCAATCACTCCACTGGCTCCTACTCCGAGATAATAGGAGGTAATAATTCCTGAAATAACCGATACAAATGAAAGTATTTCTGCGATAATCAGAGTTCCAGAAAAACTTTTTGCTATTTGGCTCGCTGCTATAACGGGGAGGATGAGGAGACTCGAGAGTAGGAGAATTCCTGTTATAGGAAAAGATACAGCAACCACCATTCCAACGGTCAGCATAAATATCATATTGATACGTTTTGTATTTACCCCACTTACTTGCGCTGCTTCTTCATCATAGGTCGTCATCATGAGGGGCCGTTTGAGAATAAAAAATACAGTAAGTACGACAAAAAATACTCCAAATAAAATATATAAATCCTGAGTACGTACGAGCGAAATACTTCCAAAGAGATAGCTTCCGATATTCATCATCGTACGACTATTGAGGCTGAGAGCAAGAGAAACCAGTCCCATATTGAGTGCGAGAAAGAGCGCTAAAACCATATCTCCAGAAACTCTCTTTGAGAGACGAAGTTTTTCGATGACGAAGGCTGATGATATAGAATACAGCAGGGTAGAAATGAGAGGATTAATCCCAGAAATAAGTCCAAGAATAACACCTGTGAGTGAGCTATGAGCGAGCGTATCAGAGATGAGCGTATAGCGACGCACAATGAGAAATACCCCAAGCAGAGGACAGATAAGCGAAACAAGCATTCCTGCGATGAGCGCAGAACGCATAAATTCAAATTGGAGAAAATCAAACATAGGTTTTTAAGAAAGAAAATGTACTTCGTGCTTGGGAAACATCTTTTTGATTTGAAACAGATGAATTTTTTCATTATGACATTCATCACAATCTACCTGTCCGACATACCATATTTTGATATCGATATCTTCGATAAATTGGGTATCATGAGTAATCAGAAGTATAGTGATATCATGAGCGATATTGAGATGCTTGAGGAGCGTATAGAGATGTTTTTGAGCCACAAAATCTATCCCGACAGTTGGTTCGTCAAGGATAAGTATTTCAGGTCGTGAGAGGAGCGCTTTGGCAATCAAAACTCGTTGCTGTTGTCCTCCGGAGAGCTCACGAAAGAGCTTTTTTTTGTATTCGAGCATCCCCACGTGTTTGAGTGCGGAATCAATCGTTTCATACGAACACTCCACTATTTTTTTATTTTGTTTTGGAATTTTTGAAGCGAGATACATGACTTCTTCGACACTCATAGGAATGAGAGTATCAAGTCCTCGTGCTCGCTGAGAAATATACTCGACACTATAGGGACATTTTTTACTCTGAGTTCCATCTTTTTGAAACCAAGTGATGTATCATGATGTCGGAGTCAAAAGTCCAAGCAAGAGTTTCACGAGTGTTGTTTTTCCTTTTCCATTTTCTCCAAAGAGCGAGATAAAATCTCCTTTCTGGAGCTCAAGAGAGCACGAAGAAAAGAGATTTTTTTCTCAGGGGTAGTGAAAAGCGAGTTTTGATGTTTGCAGTATTTTTTGCATCTTATTTACAATCAAGTCCGGTAGAAATACGTTCAAGATTTTGAGCCATGAGAGAGATATAATCTTCTCACGCAGCTACTTCTTCTGGAGTAAGCGTCTCAAGTGCATGAAGTTCGAGGGTTTGTATTCCAGTTTCTGCTCTAATTGTATCAGTAAATTTTGCAGATACAAGGCTTTCGGTAAAAATAGTTTGAATATTTTTTTCTTTAATAAGGGTAATAATCTTTGCAATATCAGAAGCAGCTGGTTCTGCTGATGGCTCTATCCCAGAAACAGGGACTTGTACGAGTCCATAGTCTCGAGCCAGATATCAAAATGCTTCATGAGAGGTTACGAGTTCTTTAGAACTACAATTTTGAAGTTTTGAAGCAAATTGTATATCAAGATTTTCTAAGTTTTTGATGAAGTTTTGTGCTTGTGGATTTTCTTGAACTTCAAGTTTTTCTGCAAGAATTTTTGCAAGCTCGCTCATCACTTTTGGAGAAAGCCAAGTATGTGGATCGAGTCCTCCATGACTATGAGAATGTGAGTCTTCGTGGTGTTCTTCTTCGTGATGTTCGTCTTCATGGTGTTCATGTTCTTCTTCATGATGTTCTTCGCTGTGCTCCTCTTCATGAGTTGTTTCTTTTGAAACTCCATCTTTGATAACGGCATCATATTCTTCTGCAAGTAGGAGAAAAGGAACATTATTTTTTGTGAGTTCTTCGCTGAGTTTTTCTTCATAATGCTCCAGTCCCAATCCATTCATCACGACCATTTTTGATCCAAGCATCGCTTCGATTTGCTGAAGGGTTGGTTCATATTCATGTCCATCTCCTCCATCCGGAACGAGATTTAGCACTTCATAGTTTTCACCTACGAGTCATTTCGTAAGAAAATACA
>JAMIGJ010000051.1:0-29769 GCA_035905775.1 Candidatus Altimarinota bacterium | reverse complement strand
AAGGCAGAAGTAGAGCAAACTTTTGCGGAAGCGAAAGATTTTAGACAGCTGGGAGAAAAAATCACAGCTCCTATCGACTCTATCATCTCAGAAACAGCAAAGATTATCGACTCTGATCCTATCATGCAAGTTTCTGACGAACTTTCTAAGATGAATGGAGAAGTACAAGAAGTCTATCAAACTATCATTAACTCTGATGGTACCGTGATGAAAATCGCAAAATCTATCCCTGGAATTTCTGCAATCGCAAAAGCACTCGATAGCAAATGGGATGAAGCAAAGTTTAATATGAAATCGATGGAGGGAAAAATCGAAACGATTTTTTCTGGATTTGATCAGGCAAATGTTTCACTTGATACTTCTATCGATATGCAAAAAGCATTCCTCGAAGGGATAGAAGCAAACCTTGGAAAAGTCGTTTCTTATAGAACCTTTCTTGAGGAAAAAGTAGGAGAATTCAAAGAAAAAGCAGCAAGTGTAGAAAATCCTGATGAAAAACTCAAATATGATATGTTTCTGAGAAATGTAGAGTATTTCATTTCAAATCTCACCGTTCTTATCGGAAACCTCGAAATGGCTCGAAAGAGACTCCTTATGAGACTTGATAGTGCATCAAAACTCTCTCTTGCGATGAGCTCTAGTAGACCAATTTTTAAGACCCTTCTCTCAACTGCGCTCATCGAAACTTCATCTCAAAAGGCACTCGATGCAAGTATGGCTGCAATCAACGTGATGGGAGAGACCATTGACAAGATGTCATCTGAACTCACCGATAAAGCAATCGAATCAAGCAAACGAAGTGAAGAACTTTCCAGCAAACCAGTGCTTTCGAGTGCAGTATTTGTTGAAAATGTAACCAAACTCAAAAATCACTTTGACCAAATCGAAAGTTATCGAGCACAAGTAAAACTCGAAGCAGAGGCTGAAAACAAAGCCTTTGCAGATGCAAAACAAAAACTCGATGAAGTAAAAGTCCTCAACGTGAAGTCTCAAGAGGAGCTTGCGGAAGTGATGACAAAATAATAAAACGATGAAAATATAAAATGGAGCTTTGCTCCATTTTTTGTCTTTCAATTTATAGATTTTTTATATAATAGTGACATATCTCCTTTCTAGTTTTTCAAAAATACATATGCGCATCCTCACCCGTGACGAACCACAAACTCCGCAGGTTCTGCAAATCCCAGAAAAGATACAGACAGATATCGAAGAAAAGGGTTTTCATCTCTACAAGTGGATTACTCCCGAAGAGGTAAAACTCAGTATTGAGCGAGATTTTTTGAAGACGCTCAAATATATTGGAATCCCTCTTGGAATTCTTGCGATTATAGCAGGACTTCTCACGGTATTTGGATTTTTTGTCGTCATATTTTTTGGGATATTTTTCATGTTTTTGTATCTACTATTTCTCTCGCTACGTCGCTCACAACTCCTCTCAAAATCAGCATTTGTGGTACTGACTGATAGCTCAATATCTCTGGGGGGAAAAATCGTAAAACTCTCAGAAATAAAGCATCTGCATGATGATATGAAGCATATCGAGGAAAAGTTTGAAGAAAAACTCTTTGAAGATTCAAAACTCACACAAAGTAAATCTACTTTAACCAAAGAAGTCCTTGACCAACTTTTTGGAGGATATTCTTTTATTTTTAATAATACCGGGAGACGCTGGGGTATGGGAAATAGTCGCGATAGCGAGAAATTTTTACTCGTGGTACTTGCACTCTATACGATCTATGTTGCGGTGATGTCTGTGGTGTATTTTGTAGGAGTATTTTTTCTCTGGATTTTTGGAAATATCATGACGAAGCTCAATACCTGGTATCTCATGCATCGTGGGCATACTGTACTCGAGATTAATGAACTGTTTTGAAAAATAGACAGAAGTTCGCAAGATATCAAATCAGAAAAAATTCAAATTGGAGCACTTCTTGATGAGGCACACGACAATAACTGGCAAGATGGTCTGCTGACAAAAATAGAAGCAGGCTTGCGTGAAATTAACCGATCAGCCAATAGAGTCGTCGATGAAGTCACGACCCTACGAAATACCATAGAATCCTCTAAATATAAAGGAATGTTTTCCTACTCAATCTATAACTCTTGGGTAAAAAAACAAGTCGCAGATCCTCTCGAAAATATCTTGAGACTCCTCAAAAAACATCGAAATATCTTGACAGAAACCCAAGAAGAAATCGAAGATCAGCTCTCTCAAACGACAAAACATGAGCATAAAGCTGCTCTTACTCTGCAAATCAAACGACTCCAGATGCAGCAAGCAGAGATAGAAAAATATATTCCGATGCTTGAAAGTGCAGTAGAAAAATTACAATCTTAATCATAAAATCGCTATGAGCAAAAAAAATGACACTGGCTTTGATGCATTTTTTCAAGCCGTGACTACTACTCCTGAGTTTAAAAAAGTAGTAGAAAAAGACTGGAAGTGAGACCTAAGTAGCACGCTTAGCGAGATGGAGGCTTCTGTTGCAAAAGCAGGTGATATCGCAAAAGCCTTTCAGGAAACATTTTGAGCCCCACCCCATCCAACTTCCTCTTATCAAGGGGAAGAGCAAGCTGCAGTTCCTTCCCTCCTTAATAAGGAGGGAATTGAGGGAGGTACAAACTCTCAAAAACACACCAAAAATCCATGAGACGAAGAGAGAAAGCAAGATATTAAAGTGGAGTATTTCACGATGAAAAATCCTGATACCTGGGGATTTAAGGGAGTTGCAGGGATGCAGAAACTCAAAGACGACTTAAGAGAGGGATTTATACGACCTTTGCAGTTTCTCTTTTTGGTACGAGATCTCAAGAAAAAATATGAGACCATGCCCACATCAGAAATAGATACCGACGAAGAAAAAAAGGAAAAAATGCTCGTGGATCTCTACGCAAGCTATGAAGCGTTTCAAGTCGCAATCCCAACAGGGATGCTCTTTTACGGGCCTCCGGGAACGGGGAAAACCTTTCTGACCAAGAAACTTGCAGAAGAGCTCGGAGCGGGGCTCATCACCAAATCTGTCGGAGAGTTTGGATCAAGTTATCTGCATGAAACCAGCAAAAATATCAGAGAATTTTTTGCAGCTGCTAAGAAAGCATCTGAAAAGTGACCGATTATCCTCTTTCTTGATGAGATAGACTCCCTTCTATCCAAAAGAACGAATAACGTCGATGCACATAAAGCCGAGGAAGTTTCGCAATTTCTCCAAGAGTTTAACGCACTCTCTGAGGCACCAAATCTCATCGTAGTAGCAGCAACGAATCGTCCCGATCATCTCGACTCCGCAATACTGCGCTCTGGTCGTCTCGATAAAAAATACTATCTCGGACCACCAGACCTCCAAGCTCGAAAAGAACTCTTTGAAATACATCTCAAAAAAGCAAAACGACCTCACGCAGAAGATATAAATTTCCAAAAACTCGCAGAGTTTACGGATGGATATGTCTCAGCGGATATAGAGGCTATTGTCGAAGAAGCTGCTCGAGATGCCAGTGGAAACATCCTCGATATCGCAGAAAAACTCCAAAAACACGATGGAAATGTCGATGATTTCAAAGAAGCGCTACAGGATCATGTGATTACCCAAGCTCTACTTGAACTCGCAATTTCAGAAACGATTCCAAGTCTCAAGATGGTAGATATGTCCGTCTTTGAAAATTGGGAAAAAACACTCTCATAAATTCGCAAACTCCTCAAAAATATGCTATCATACTTGAAAGCATATTTTTTTATTTTTTTCTATGAATATCGGAAAAATCACCGGACAGCCTCGCAGTGGCAAAGCTGGAATATTTGGAGAATTTCACATCGAGTTTCCTAGTACCACGTTTTGACCCTATAATTACGTTTTTACCCGTGACAATCTGTATTTTTGTGAAGAACTAGGAGATAGAGGAGCGAATCTTTTTCCACTGAAAGATACAAAATTCGAAAATACGGAAATATTTCTCGAGCGCGATGACATCGTCGTATGTTGTGGAGTCAGAGGAAGTTTTTCTGGTCAAGAAAAACTCTTTGTTGAGTTTGTAAACCTTGAAACACAGGCAAAGCATAGATTTTTTGCCGAAGAAATATCTCTCATCTACCATACTCAAGATACTCTCGTATGTTGCTACCAAGATGAAGAAATGTGGAAAAAATCTGAATTTAAGATTTCTGATTTTTCACTGGTTTCTCAATCATTTGAGTATACGTCTGCATTTTTCAAACTCCTCTATCATCATGAGAGCAAGACATTTTCAAGACTCATATACAAAGACGAAGGATATTTTTTTGACTTGCCTGTCCAAAATCTTTCAGAAATAGAATTTACACCAAGTCTCTTCCAAAGAAATAATTTTCAACTTGAACTCAAAACGCAACTTAAAAGTGAAAAAAAATATATTGATGTTTGGGAAACATCGCTCACCTGAGAAATGTAGTATGCAAATCGAAATTATCAACCTGTATTATTTTTCGCTGCAAGAGACAGATAAATGCTATCTTGAAAAAATAAATCTCTTGCTCCAGCATATTCGTGCCTATTTGCAGGAAGAATGAATCATACTGAAAACAGCTGGAGCAGATGTTTGACACTATGACATCATCGAATTTCATCTGGAGGATATTGGAAAACTTCTCTTTTTTCAAAAGGAAAAAAATCTTCCAAAAGAACTCAGGTATTTTCCAGAAATGTACTGTGAAATCCACGTGGAATCTCACTACTTAGAGGTGAGTGAAAAACTTCGAAAACTTATTTTTCTCCTCTCCAATATCTTTGAGTGTTTTGATATTTTTGAGGAAAAATATATCTTTATCGAGTACCACTCTGGAGTCGAAAAACTCAAAGCAAATCAAAGTTTTTATGAGTTACGACATCATTTTTATGACATCAATGAACTCGGGAAAAACTATGATTTTACAAACATACAAAAACATCTTCTCCATTTTCAAGAAAGTAGATTTTCAGTGAAAGATATAGAAAAGATGAAACTTAATTTCCCAGAGACCTATACTTCCCTGCTGCTCTTTTGCTATCTCATATTTTCCCTACAAAAAAATAAAGCGACTCTAGAAACAGAAATTGAAAATCTTAAAAATACTAATTTTTCCCTGCGTGAATGACAGGCAAACCAAGAACTTTTTATCCTGCGAGCGCAAGAAAAGCAAAAACAAATTGATACGACTCTCAAAATTTATATCGAGACCTTTGAACAGTTTTTAAAAATATTTTTATAGGCTATGAAAGTACGAACACGAGAACATAGTCCGAAAAAAACTGAAAAGTACCATGAAAAAGGTTTTCAGTTTCCAAAAGAACGTACGTTCTTTTGGGTAATGTGATTTTTTTTACTCTGTATTTCTGCATTTGGCTTCAAAACAGACTCTTTGAGCAGTATAGTATTTTTATTTTGTGCTATTATCATCTTTATAATACAACTTAAAAATCCTCTCATTATACAATATCAAGCACTCCAAAATTCAGATGTATCAAGCAATATCAAACATCATCAGTTATACTATCCAGATGGATGATCAGAAAAAAAACTCTTTCAACAAAGTCTCTTTCAAAAAAAATATAGACAAGCCCTCATATACAGCATCTTAAAAATTTCTTTTTTCACTCTTTTAAGCATCTTAGCCATAATACTATTTTTTACTCTCTTGATGTGAGATCCAGTAAAAAATTCTGGAATAATATCTGGTTTTCATCTCTCTATAGCTCTTGGATGTGTATTTTCGATACTGAGTGTATGAGTATTTTTTATACATAAAAAATATACCCTCATCAAAAAAGAAGTATATTATGAAAATAACAAGTATTATTTTCTGGTTTTTAAAAGAAGAAAATACTACTATGAAGTTTGAGAAAATGAAAATGGAGGAAATGATTATATCATATACTAAAAACAAATCTTCGTTTACTTAATCTCAAAAAGTTTGTGAATAATTTTGCAAAATCAAAATTATCCATACAATACTTTCAAAGCACCTGAGCAGCTATCCCCTGCAAGCTGGAGAAAGAAATCTATAAGAGAAAGTAGAATCTCCCGAAGTCGAAAATCTTCGTCATCAAAATAAAATCGCGTAGGGAACGAATATATTCGTTCTGGAGCTTGAGGTGGTACCTTCATTTATTTTCGAAATGACCGCAAGCACACAAAATACTTTTTTGTGTGCTTTTTTTATTTTTTTGGAAGGGTGTCAGAGTGGCCGAATGAGCACGCTTGGAAAGCGTGTGTATCGCTTGCCGGTACCGTGGGTTCGAATCCCATCCCTTCCGCCATTATATTCCTGAAAAAGGATGAGGATGAGAAGTTTATGCCCCGAAGGGGTAAATCCCATCCCTTCCGCCATTATATCTCGAAAAATTTTATAATCTTACTTACTTTTCTATGACTCCCGAAAGCTCATACGAAAATTTTCTCGATGGACTCAAAGAAGCACTCATCGAAAAAGATACTGCAAAACTCGATGACGTCTTACAAACCATGCACGGAGGATGGCTCAAGCAAGACGAACTCGATGATCTCGAAGAAATCATCTCTGAAGCAACGCTCTATCTCGAACTCAAAGATGAAGAGTATCGAGAAATGGCACTCGTACTGATTCGAGAACGAGAGGAATAGTAGATTCACTAAATATAACCCATACTTGAATTCTTTCCCTTAATTCTAAGGGAAAGAGGCAGCAAATATAATATAAAACTCTATGAAAACAATAGGACTCCTCGGAGGGATGAGCTGGGAATCCTCGGCTCTCTACTATAAGCGCATCAACGAAGAAGTAAAACGCAGACTCGGAGACTTGAACTCTGCAGAGATTTTGATGCACTCAGTAAATTTTGCTGAGATAGAAGCCCTACAACACGCAGGAAAGTGGGACGAGCTCACAGAGATTATGATTGCAAACGCAAAACGACTCGAAGCTGGAGGAGCTGACTTTGTCCTCATTTGCACCAATACGATGCACAAGATGGCAGCTGCCGTACAGGAAAATATTTCTATTCCCCTCGTGCATATCGCAGATGCAACCGCACAAGCAATCCAAAAAGCAGGATACAAAAAAGTAGCACTCCTCTGAACTGCCTTCACCATGGAGCAAGATTTTTACAAAGGACGACTCATAGAAAACTATGGACTGCAAGTCATGATTCCAAACGAAACACAAAGAAAAGACGTACATCGCATCATCTACAAAGAGCTTTGTGAGTGAAAGATACACGATGATTCTCGAGAAATATACAAAGCCATTATCGCAGATATGAAAGAGCAAGGAGCGCAGTGTGTGATACTCGGATGTACCGAGATTACGATGCTCATCTCGCAGGCAGATTCGGTGCTTCCTGTGTTTGATACGACGGAGATACATGCAATGGAGGCTGTAAATGTGGCACTCAGTGAGAGAAATAATTTTTAGAAAAAACAAAATGGAGAAAAATTATGCCTTTATAGATGCACAAAACGTGAATCTCTCAATCAGAGACCAAGGATGGAAGCTTGATTGGAGAAAACTCTACAAGCATTTATGAAAAATGTATCACGTACAAAAAGTTTTTCTTTTTATCGGCTATATTCCTGAAAATCAAGATATGTATACTTTTTTCCAAAGCATTGGATTTATATTGATTTTTAAGCCTGTTATGGAACTAAAATCATGAAAAACCAAAGGAAATGTCGATGCGGAACTTGTACTCCAAGCAATGATAGAAATAGAAAATTACGATAAAGCAGTAATTATTACTGGAGACTGAGATTTTGCGTGCCTCGTGCGTTACCTCAGGAAAGTTTGAAAACTCAGAAGTGTCATTGTACCAAACGAAAAAAGATATTCTGTATTTCTCCGTCATGAGTGAAAATGACTCATAGATTCTCTCACGAATAAACGAAGTAAACTAGAATTGAAAACATAAAAAAACTGCACGTCTTGTAGTGCGATACTACAAACCATACAGTTTACTCGTGATAACAAAAATATTATAACAGATTAACAAAAAATACAAAACTTTTTACCACAAAAACACTCTCTCGTCCGAAACGACGCAAAACTAAGAAATAATTTTTAGAGAAAAATATGAAAGAGAAGAAAATATATAAAGAATTATCAAATATTAAGAAAAATAAATTTTGTGAAAGATTTATTTACAATTATTTAGAAGAAAATAGCTATATTAAAAATATTTGAAGTTGAAAGTGAATTACAGAAGGAAGTTATAAAATTACAAGTAAAGGAGAAGAATTCATAAAGGATTATAAAAATCGTCCATTATGAGAAAATTGGTTTCGAGAACATGGATTTTTATGAACAATTTTTGCAGCAATAATTTGATGAATTTTTGTATGAATATTTTTATATTTAATTAGTTAACACAATATTATGAAAAAATTAATTCCCTTTTTGTTAACCATTACTATTATTTTTGTAATATTATACAGCTATAATGAGTATAAAACTTATAATCAAAGAATATTTGAAAATAATATAGAATGTAATTCACTCTTTTTTAGTTATCTTAAGTGACAAGGAAAAGCAATTAAATATAGTAAAAGTTTAAATACCTGTTTATACTTATGATTAAATGATTCTACTTCTGATTATGGTTATTTTATAGTAGATCTTTTTTGATCAGGAACCATTTTAAAATGTAAAAAGTGAAATGAAGTTGAATCAACAAAATGTCTTGATAAATTTCGAGATTTATAACCCCTAACCCCACTCCCCTATGTTCCCAAAAGTAAACCCAAAACAATCGTTCCCAGCTCTTGAAGAAGAAGTTCTCAAATTCTGGAAAGAAAACGATACCTTTAAAAAGTCGGTGGAAAATCGACCTGCTGAGAAACCATATAGATTTTATGATGGCCCTCCATTTATTACGGGAACTCCGCACTATGGAAGCCTGCTTTCAAGTATCGTAAAAGACATCGTCCCTCGCTACCACACGATGCAGGGAAAACGCGTAGAACGTGTGTGGGGATGGGATTGTCATGGACTCCCAATCGAGGAAAAAGTACAGAAAAAACTCGGACTTGCAGGCAGCAAGGATATCGAGGAAAAAGTCGGGATAGAGACCTTTATCGAAGAGTGCTACAAATACACGAAAGAAACCAGTGCTGAGTGGGACTGGTACATCGACCATATCGGTCGTTGGGTGGATATGGGAAACGCTTACAAAACGATGGACCAAAACTATATGGAGTCGGTGATGTGGGTGTTTAAATCTATGTGGGAAAAAGGAATGATCTACAAAGGTCAGCGTGTTTCGCTCTACTCTTGGAAACTCTCGACTCCTATCTCCAACTTTGAGGTTGCGATGGATGACAGCTACCAAGAAGTTTCTGATCCTGCGATTACGGTGATGTTTCCACTTCAAGAGACCGGTCTCGAAGAGAGACCGGTCTCAGCAGGAGATTTCCTCCTCGCGTGGACAACCACTCCTTGGACAATCCCAGCACATATGGCTATTGCCGTGAACTCGACTCTTGCATATTCACGAGTCCTTTCTGAGGGAAAATATTTCATACTCGCAACAGCTCGCGTGGAGCATGTATTTAAGGGTCGTGAGTTTGAAATCGTAGAAACATTTCTCGGAAAAGAGCTTCTCGGGCTCAGCTATGAAGCACCATTTTCATACTACCAAGGTCGAGTTGATGCAAGCAAAAATCATATCATTTTAGACGCTGATTTCGTAACGGATACTGACGGTACAGGTATTGCCCACGAAGCTCCAGAGTTCGGGGATGTGGATTTTCAGCTTGCGAAGAAAAACGGAGTGCATATCTCTGCAGCGCTCGATAACGAAGGAAAATATACCGATGAAATCTCGGACTATATCGGTCTGCACTACCAAGAAGCCAATGATGTGATTTCAGCAAAACTCAAAGAGATGGGACGACTCTTCAAAAAAGAATCGATTAACCACCGAGTTGCGATGTGTCCGCGCTCTGGAACTCCGCTTATTTACAAGGCTCAAGATTCTTGGTTTATCAATATCCAAGATCTCAAATCTCGTCTCATCGCAGAAAACGAAGGGATTAACTGGCAACCAAACCACTTGAAACACGGGCAATTCCTCAAATCGATGGAAGGAGCTCCAGACTGGTGTATTTCTCGTACGCGATACTGGGGTACTCCGATGCCAATTTGGGCTGGAGAAAAAGATGAAAAACTTGTGGTAGGAAGCAAACAAGAAATCTTTGAACTCAATAAACCTTTTGGACAACTTACGAAAGTAATTCTCGTACGACATGGACGAACGGATTATAACATTGCTCGAAAAGTCGATATCATAGGAAAAGCAGAGCTCGTTGATATGGGACTCACTCATGCAGAAAATATCAAAAAATGACTCGAAAATAAGCAAATTGATGCGATATATTGTTCTCCTCTCAAACGTTGCCAAGATACGATTGCTCCTCTTTCAACTGCAAAAAATATCGCTATTCAAACTTCTGACGATATCATCGAACTACAAGTTCTCTCCTCTCAAGAACAACATACAGACTATCTTGATGAAAGAGTTTTTGAAAACTGTGCTCTCGAAGCTGGAGATGAAACGATTGCTGAACTTCTCACTCGTACAAAACGTTTTCTCCAAAAAGTAGTGTCTGAAAATCCAGGAAAAACGATTGTGATTTGTTCTCATTTTTATACTTCTGCAGCACTCTATCATGCGCTTCATAATTTTGACTGGGATACAGAACATACTAAATATGCACTCACAAACAAGCTCGAAAGAAGCGATTATGTACCGTTTAAAAGCGAATATATTTTTTCAGAAACCGGAAAACCTCTCAATCTTCATCGTCCATATATCGACGTAGTGAAACTCCAGTCTCCTACTACGGGAAATACCCTGACTCGTATCCCTGAAGTCCTCGATGTTTGGATGGACTCAGGTTCTATGCCATATGCACAAATGCACTACCCTTTTGAGAAACAAGCTGAGATGGTCGCAAGCTATCCTGCAGACTTCATCGTCGAGTATATCGGACAAGTACGAGCGTGGTTTTATGTGATGCATGTGGTGGGAGTAGCACTCTTTGATAAACGAAGCTTTACCAATGTTATTACTACAGGTATAGTCAACGGAAATGATGGTCGCAAGATGAGTAAATCCTACGGAAACTATCCAGATCCACGAAAGACGATTGAAACCTATGGAGCTGATGCTATCCGTTTCTATATGGCAAACTCTCCCCTCTTAACAGGTGGAAATATGGATTTCAAAGAAGAAGGAATCGTGGAAGTCATCAAAAAAGTAATTCTTCCTCTCTGGAATACCTACTCATTTTTCACGACCTATGCAAATATAGATGGGTTTGAAAAACCTCACCCAACCTCTCCTTATCAAGGAGAGGAGCAAGCTGCAACTTCTTCCCTCCTTACTAAGGAGGGACTTGAGGGAGGTAAATCCAATCCTCTCGATACATGGATCCTCTCTGAAACGCATAAACTCATCGATGATGTGGTGAATGGGATGGAAAAATACGAGGTTACGGAAGCGACTCGTCCAATTGTAAAATTTATGGACAATCTCACGAACTGGTACATCCGCAGAAGTCGAAAACGTTTTTGGAAATCTGAAAATGATGGGGATAAGATGCAGGCCTACGAAACCCTCTATGAAGTTCTCGTGACTCTGTGTAAAGTGATGGCTCCATTTACACCATTTATCACCGAGCATATCTATAAAAATCTTACGGGAGAAGAGTCTCTCCATCTCACCGACTTCCCTATCGCAAACCTCGGACTCGTAGATATGAAACTCAATGCAGATATGGATCTCGTGCAAAAGATTATTAATCTCGGACTGGGGCTACGAACACGAGCAAAGATCCGCGTACGACAACCACTTCTTTCGATTTCTATCGGGCAAGAGCTCTCAGACTATTACAAAGAAATTCTCAAAGAAGAGCTCAATGTCAAAGAAGTACTTACGGTAGATGCCAACTCTATTGCTCAAAAAATCTGTAAACCAGATGGACGACGTATCGGACCAAAATTTGGAGCTGCAGTCAAAGATATTATTTCAGAGGCAAAGGCAGGAAATTTCACAGAGCTTGGTGACGGAAGAGTTCAAGTCGGAGAATACATCCTCGAAGCAGAAGATTTTGAAATCGCATTTATCACGACAGAAAATGTAGATAATGTAGAGTCAGGATTTGGAATGGCCATCTCGATAAATCTAGAAATCACTCCTGAACTCGAACTCGAGGGATACGCTCGTGATCTCGTACGACAAATCCAAGAGTCTCGAAAAGAGGCAAACTACAATGTCGATGACCGAATTGCTATCAACATCAAAACCGAAAATCTCGAAGCGATTTTTGCAAGCTACGATATCTGCTCTGAAACTCTTTCTCACTTTGATAGCACTCTTCTAAATGGAGACTTAGTAAAAGAGATAGAAATCGGAGATGGGAAAATAGCAACAATAATTCTTAAAAAATAAGATATGGTGGCTTTTCTTGAAAACATCATCGCAGGAGAAAAGGTTCTTGAATTTTGGAAGGAATTAGCTCAAGACCTTCCAAAAAAAGAGAGTATTTTTCAAGTTTCAGATTTCGATTACACCCTCTTTTCTCGGGATGAACAATTTGAAATGATTCCCGAACTCTTGGATCATCGTGCAGATAAAGGACCAAAATACCTATTTGAAGCATATGGAATGAGTCGTTTTTTGGAAGCATGTTATGCAGATCATCCTCTACCCAAAGAAATCCTTGAAAAGCTTGATGCAAGCAGGGATATCATCATGACTGCTGGAGGATCAAAAGACTTCCAACTTGCAAAAGTACGTACGTGCCCAGAACTTCATAATTTTCGAGTCGTAGCAACGTATGATTGACAGGATAAAATACCAGAGCTTATCCGTTATGTGATTTTTGAACTTCGGTATATTCCAACAGAAATCATCATCTACGAGGATAGACCTGAGTATTTTATAGAGTATCGCACACTGATTGAATCAATTTTAGGAACAAAACTCACGATTATGAAAGTAGAGATGGATGGAAATTGGGGATATAAGAGGATAGAGGAAGTGTAGAAATAATAAAATTGAAAAAGAAACCCTTTCCAGGGTCTCTTTTCTATATTTAAGCCATACTGAAGCTTTTATTGCTCTGTATGGTCTTATTCTTGCCGGTTCATTCCGGACAGGCCAGAATTGCCAATTCTGACTTCCCAACTCAGGTTTTACTGGAGCGCGACGGCTATTTCAAACCTGTGGGCGAGATCTAGATCACCTCCTTTCTATTTCGTCAGATATTTCGCGAATTTCGTAAAGGAATTCTTCATGTGACCTTCTCCTTCATTTTGTACCATAACACCATGTCATGGATTCAGGCAAAAATATAATATAAAATACTAGTAAATAAGTCAAAAGTTTATTTGTGAATTATATTCAAAAATAAAAGTATCATTTTTTGATACTCTTATTTTTTCTAACTATTTTCTGACAATACGATTACGTACTTTTCAAATTGGAAAAGGTATTTCTATCATTTCTCCTAGGTTTGGACAAATGACACCTGCTGTTTTATGAGATTTATTCAGTTTCGTTGCCAGTTTAAATCGAGCATCTCATCCATGCACGATTGCGTCCACTCATCCTTTTACCATTTTCCCAGCACTATGCCACTCTATGAGTTCATGTTCCCCTGCATGTCACGAAAATCATGTTATATCATGTATTCTTGCATGTACATCATATATTACACCTTCTATTATAACTTGTGGATCTTCTCATTTGAGTTTTCAAGCGAGTGAAGTAGGTGGAGCATAGCCCGTAAAATAATATCATAGTTAGGATTTCATACCATTCTTTGTAGATGTCCTATAACAGGTCCCCCCTCACACATGCCTGCTGAACTCACAATAATTTTTGTACGTCTGTCTTGAGCAGGAACTTCAGCTCATGGCATATAACGAGCAAAGTAATCTCTGGATTCTTGCTGAGAAACATATTTTATTATCACTTTCCCTCAAAATCTTTCTTTTTGAGCCTGTTCTGTAAGTCATCCATATATTTCTGGATATTCAGAAATATAAGTTGGTAATATTTTTTGAGCGAGAGCACTATCAGATATGATAACAATATCCATTCTATCTATTTCTTCTTCATTTTTCTTGAATTCTTGTTCGTATTCTTTTTTTTCAGCTTCAAGTTCTCGAATAAAATCTTGATCATTTGTATCTTTTAAGATTTCCTGAGATTTTATAAGATATCATTTTAATTCTTTATTTCTCTTTTTTAATTCATTGCTTCGAGGAATACAAATTTGTTCTACATAATCCAGGAGAAGCAATAGCATATCAGGAGTTCTTTGAATTGAAAAATTTGGAAGAAGTATATGTTTTCCTGCTGATTGCAGAATAGAATATAGTCTTGCAAATGCTTCTTCTCTTTCTGGATGATTTTTACCCGCATACGTTCCTTCCATCTCACGATAGAGATATTCATGACTTGGGAGAGATGGTGCACCTATATTATTTCCTGCATCGAAACGTCAAATATCTCCTCCAAAGAAAAGAGTATATCTATCCTGTTCTTTTTTTAAATATGCTATATCAACCTGTTCTCATTTTAATATTCTTTCGACTCATATTTGTACCTCAAGTTGCGCTGACCCTAAAATATGTCCTGCAGGGAGAAATTGGGCAACAATATCTTGTATTTTCAATGATGATCCATCTAATCTTCTCCCACTTTTATGTGAAGCAAGTGGAATTTTTTCTCAAAACCTATAGGTTTCAATCATAGTTTGAGATCATTGTTGAGAAGTTCAATTATTATTTTCGTGTCAAGATATATCTTTCGGAATTACTCCATCATGAAAAAGATGGGCATTATCTTGTAACAATTGGATCTCATCTGGCAAAAGTAATCCTTTTCTATTTTTTCATTTTGTTCATTTTCTCATTCTACTGCTTGGATGAGTAGAAACTCAAAATAATACATTTACCTCATCTTCAGAGTAGAGAGGTTTTACAACATCTGGAAGAAGTTCTACAATATTTCAATGTACTTTTTCAAGCATCGCTTGTAAATTTTGTATCTTTTCGCTTCAATACTCTCATTCTATTTCTCTCATTTTTGTATTGTCTGCTTGTGTTCTCTTTTCATTTTTTTGAAGCGATGTATATCGAGAAACATCAGATAAAATCTTTCACTTTCTCTTTCTATCTTCAATTTTTGCATCATAGTTGAGTTTCATTATATTTGCACTATCTAACAAAGATGCCTGAGCTAGTGCTTTTGTAGCTGGTGTCATAATGATTTTTCCCTTAAATCCTCGAGAAACCAGCATAGGAAGTCGACCTATATGATCAAGATGGGCATGTGTCACAAATATATAATCTGCTGATATCACTTTTTCGTCTATCTGAGTATTAAAATCATTGTCACTCTTTCATCACTGGTGCATTCAAAAATCTACAACAATATTTATTTCTGTACCTGCTGCATCACGAATCAAAACATGTTTACAGCTTCAAGTAATTGAGCTTTTTTGTGATTCATCCTCTATTCCTCAGAGATGATGAATCTTTACACCAGAAAATATATCTCTTCACATAAATATATATTTAAATAAATATTATAATAATCAAATATAATATAAATTTAATAAAAATAATGTCAAATAAAATCCCAAAGAAAATTTTTCTTTGGGATTTTAACAGAACTAAAACTTTTACTTCTTCACCGCTCTTCGTGCATTGTGTTCCTTCACCGGATCAAGCTTCATTTCTTCAAGAGCTTCGATATTTTTTGAAATCTTCTCTGATTCAGCACTTAAGAGAGATATTTCTCCTTGCAGAGCAGATACCTGTTCTTCGAGAGCTTTGATTTGAGCTTGGATACTTGCAATCTGAGCAGATTTTCCTGAGCTATCGTTCGCAATTGCTTCTTCACGAAGCGCGAGTTTTGCAATCGTTGCGGTGAGGATATCATTGAGACTTTCAGCTCCTGATACTTCTTGAGTTTTTTCTTGAGGAGTTTCTGAAATGATTGTTGATGAAGCCATGGTTTCTTCTGGAATCACTGGAGAAATTACAGAAATTTCTTCGGTTTGAGCTTCATGAGAAAGCGGATTTGAAGAAGTATTTAGAAGAGATATGTCTCCTAGGTTTACTTGCGAACTGGTATCAACAAGAGTGTCCACTTCTACAGGAACTTGTGCCGTGATCTCTCACTGAGCTACATCACTTTGTACCTCAGATACTGGAGCTGGTGAAGTTTGTGAAAAGATATCAAACGAAAAATCTCAAAGAGAAGCACTTGTTTCTTCTGCTACTTCTGTTGTTGCTGTAACTGATTCTTCGAGAGAAGAAGTTTGAACTGTTTCAAGGGTTGCAGGAGCTGTTGCAGAAGAGCTATCATCTCCAAAGCTAAATGAAAAATCAATATCACTACTACTGTCAGCAGAATCTTCTGAAATAATGAGAAGATCTTCATCCTGTGTTGCCGTTGCTGGTGCCATAAAGAAAAAGTTTTAAAAAATATATGATTCTACTCTAACATATATTTTTCAAGTCTGCAAGAATTGAGAGATTTTTTTCTTGAAAAACAAAAAATACTTCTATAATACCTCCGTACTCTTTTCACAAAAGAGCTATTTTTATCACTCTAAGATATATACTATGGACTTTAGTAAAGCAGGAGAACTCTTAAAACTCCAACAAGAAGCAATGAAAGTAAAAAAAGAACTGGAAAATACACTCATTGAGGCAGAAGTTGATGGACTCGTGATTACCGTAAATGGAGAAATGAAAGTAGAAAAAGCAGAATTTGAAACTGATATGCTCGTTCCTGGACTTTCAAGCTCACAAAAAGCAGCTCTTGAAAAAGCGATTATGGAAGCAGTAAACAAAGGTATGAAAAAGGCTCAGGAAGTAGCCGGAGAAAAAATGCAAGGAGTCATGCAAGGAATGGGACTTGGGGATATGATGGGAGGACTCAAAGGTCTTGGTCAATAAGATGATATATCTTTGTAGGGAATGCAGGCATGCATTCCTTTTTTTTATATTCAAAAAGCCCCTGGCAAGGGGATTAGATTTTTCTACCAATCTTTTTCCTCACTTCCACCGAAAAGACTCTCAAATCGCTTTTCAAAGTCGGTTTTTTCTGGAACTTGTTTTCCAAACAATCCTTGGTTTTCTGCTTGCTCATCATGAAGTTTTTCTATATATGCTTCTAGTGCTTGTTTTTCTTCGTCAGTAAGCTCAGAGAGAGCATCTTCATCTGAAAGTTTGTATTCTTCTCCTCTTGCATTTTGGATCGGAGCATTTTTCTGGTCTTGCTCTGCGTTTTCTGTTTCTTGTTTTTGATTTTCTCAGGTGGTTCACGAAGCAGATGATGCTTGGTTCTCTTCTTGCTGCTTGCTTTGCGAGTCTGATGATTGAGACTCATCTGATGTTTGCTCTTGAGATGTTTCCTCGAGGATATTTTCAAGAAGTTTCAGTACATACTCATAATTACTCCTGGTTTCTGGGTGTTCACGACGTTTCAGTGAAGCTTCATAGGATTTTAAAGCAGCTTCAAGAAGGGATTTTTTTTGTGTCTCATTCTCCTGAGAGAGAAAATACTGTGTATTTCCGAGATTATGGAAATCTATAGCTGTATTCCAGTATTTTCTCTCAATATCTTTTTGTGCTTCTGTGTAATTTTTTGCAGTATAGTTTTCAAAAAAATCATGCGAGAGCTTGAGTTCTCTTGCAAAAAAAAGCATACACAGAACACACAAAATCCAAGATGAGAGAAAAATATATCGTGACTTCATAGTTTTATCGTTTATATATTTCATAATACCCTACACAGAGAAATCCACACCAGGACAGAAATGCAAGAAGCAGGAGAAAGGAAGGAATAGCAGCAGTGTGTGTTTTCGAGTTCTCAAATATAGGGATGTCCTCGCTATCTGTGTATTTTCCTCAAAGTTGATTGGCAATATCTCGAAGATAATTTTCTCCTAATCTTGAAACAACAGCTTTTCATTTATATAGTTTATAAGGAGAAAATATATCTCCTGTAGGAATATAGCCTCCCTCTTCGGTTCCGACTCACACAAATACTATATCGAGATTGAGACCACGAGATTTTTCCAGCAAAGATTCTGGAAGAATGGTTTTCCTATCATCTCCATCACTCAGCACGATAATAGTTCCTTCCTGCGTATCATAAAAATTTTCTATCGCATCTTGCAGAGCCAGATCGATGCGAGTTCCCTGTTTTGAGACATTGTGTTCATCAACAGCTTCTAAAAAAGTGAGAAAGAGATCTCTTTCTTGGGTGAATGGAAGAATGCGAAGCGAATCTCCCGCAAATACCGTGAGTGCTGCCCGAGAATGAGGATATTGTATGAGTATTTCTTGAATATATTCTTTTGCAGCTTCAAGTCGTGAAGCTCCTTGCATATCTCTGACTTGCATACTCGTAGAGACATCGAGGACAAAGACCAGAGATGCACCTACATCATGAGTTTTTTCCCTTCATGCGAGCACATATACCCCGGTAAGGCAGATGATACTTACTACAAGCATCACTTTTTTCAGAATATGGAGAGGAATTATTCTCATGAATATCGAAAATGTTTAAAATACAAGAGCCCAAGGATACCAAGCAGGAAAAATAGAGCAAGCAAGCTCAAAGGACGTAGAAGCGATACTTGAAACTGCTCATATTCTCGGATCATTGGTTTTTTTTCAAGAAGAGCAATTTTTCGGAGTACCTCTTGAAAGGTGCTTTTTGATTCTGCTTTAAAATACTTACCCCCTGTTTCCGTAGCAATTTTTTGAAGAAGCTCTTCATCAACTCCACTTACCAGCACTTTTTGTGGAAAGCCTCAGAGTCCAGGAACCGTGATACTCGTTTGTTCACTCTTTCCGACTCCTATCGTGTAGGTTTTTATGTTTTTCTCCTTGAGAAGCTTGAGCGCAAGTTTTGGATCCACACCTTTATTGGCTTCTCCATCTGTGATAAAGACAATTACTTTTTCTCTACTATCTTGCTGCTCGGTGAGAGTCCCTGCTGCCATAACGAGTGCATCTCCTATAGCAGTTCCCTGTAAGTGCCCATAGCTTTGTTCTATCGTATCTACTCCCATCTCTGCGATAAAATCTTGGAGAAATGCATAATCATAACTCAGTGGAACTGATTGAAATGCCTTTCCTGCAAATAAAATAAGCCCCACTCGATCTTGCGTTAATTCCCCAATAAAAGATCCAAGAACCTGTTTTGCTACCTCAATACGACTGGGGAAAATATCAGTCGCAATCATCGAATAACTCACGTCAAACACCAGAGAAATATCAACTCCATTTTTAATCTCTTTTTGAGTTTTTTGAGAGACATATGGTCAAGCAAGCAGGAGACAAAAAAGCAATGTTATACTGATAATAAGTGTCACATAGAGAGAGTACCATAGACTCTGACGACGATATATCTCTCTGAGTAAATCCATCTGAGAAAAATTAGATTTTGGTCTCTGCTTCAAAAAAATCCAGAGGAAAAGCAAGCAAAAAACTGCTATTAACCCAAGCCATATCGGAGACGTAAAACCAAAAGGAAAATCTCACCACATAAAAATATATTACAAAAGAGATAGGACACGTTCACAGAGTTCTCGTTTTTGAGCTGTATCACTCTCTTGAGGATGATACTGAAGCATATAACTTTTTTCAAACACGACAAAAAGAGGATGAGTTATGAGTCTCTTTTCCGTTTTGAGTTCTCAAAGGGTTTTGTATTGCACATTCGTTTCGAGTATAGTTCCAAATATGTCACGAAGCTTTCGATTAAAATTTTCAAAAAATACTTCGTGTGAAAGTATATCCGAGTTTTTCAAGAGATCTTGAAAAAAATCACGATGCGGAATTTCTGCTACTTCATCTTGAGAGAGTTTCTCAAAAGAGGACTTTTCTCCTCTATTTTGCTCTGCAAAATATTTCTTTAAGAGAAAAAATATGGGGAACGCAAGAACGAGGAATACAAAAAAGAGGAAAAAAAGAAGAGGAGATGTGTCTTTTTGAGGTCAATATATTTCTGATGTTTGCGATACTTCGTCTGAAGTAAGCATATCTTCTGAATTATTTTGATTGCTTTGAAGAGGATTATTTTTTTCTGTTACTGATATATCAAACACACTCTCATCTCTCAGAGCTCCTGAACCACTACCAATCACCACAGGTCACAGTGTAAAAGTTCCTAGAGTATTGGCACTTGCGACGATCGTATACTGGAGCATACTTTGCACTTCTCCGTTTATACTTTCAAAAGAAAATGACTGTCCTTGGGAAAAAACTTCAAAATTCTCAAGACCTGGTATATCTATTTGGAGATTTTCTTGTGTATTTTCTGGACTTTCAAATTTGATACTCATGCTGATATCGTCTCAGAGCTCCAGTTTTTCTGACGATACTTCAAATAGTATCGTATCATCTGCAAAAGATACTCCATAAAAACTTCCAAAAAGCAGAAAAAATAAAAACAAAGATTTCATTTTAAAAAAGAATTTAAGAAATATATTGTCGCTCTTTGCGCTTCATTAAGAGATAAAACTCAGAAAAGAGATTTTTTGTTTCATCCAGAAAGATACTTTCAATATTCATTCGCAGCAAAGTTTGTTTCAAAGTTTGTAGTTGCTCTGTACGCTTTTCTTCATAGAGACATCTTTTGTGTTCATCACTGCTGTCAACAGAAAAAAGAATATTTCCATCACTGAGCACTCGCACATCTGTCGATTGGAGCGTATTTTCAAAGTGGGTCGAGAGATGAATAAAGACAATGTCATGTTTTTTGCTTGCCATAAGAAAGCTTTTTTCATCGATGTATACACTCTCGCTTATCACAAAAATAATCGCTCGCTTCATCGGATATTGTACTAAAAAAGAAACTCAAAGTGCTTTTTTGATATCACGTGCTTGAGATTTTTGTCTTTGCAGAAGAGAGAGTAAAGCTGAAATATTTTTTTTAGGAGCGATATGAGCTACTGTCTCTTGCTCCATACGAAATCCTCCAAAACTTTCTCCACTTGCTAGCGCTATCTCTGCAATGAGCTCTGTAACCTGCTCTTGCAGTCTTTGCTTGATACTTTCTTTTCAGGGATCATAGGCTTCTGTAATATCGAGGACACAGAGAATATGGGCATCTTTTTCTTCCTTATATCGTCTCAAAACGATATTTCATTCTCGAGTCGAAGTAGCCCAATCGATGTACTTTGCATCATCTCCATAGCTATAGCTTCGAAAATCTTGAAACTCAATTCCCTTCCCTGAAAATGCAGCTTTAAAATTTCCAAGCAGAAGATTTTTCATGAGCTTAGAACTTTTGATACGCAGATGTGGAGCAACATTGTATTTCATAGATTACACTATCTGAGTATCTTGTAAAATTTCGCTGATGATATCTTCCGTGCTTTTCCCTTCAGCGAGAGCTTCATAACTCAAAATGATTCTGTGTCGTAAAACTGGATAACACAGTTCCTTAATATCTTCAGGGATCACAAAATATCTTCCCTGCATAGCAGCAAGAACCTTCGAGCACTTCAGCAGTGCCAAAGAAGCCCTCGGAGAAGCTCCATAGGCTATCTGAGGATAGCTCTGTGCATCTCGTGTAGCAAAAATAATTTTGCAAATATAGTCATAGATACTTTCACTCACTTCTACGTTTGCAATCTCTTTTTGAAAAGCAAGGATTTCTTTTTTCCCAAATATCTTTTCTATTTTTTGGGTTTCATGCATGTTTTGAAATTGCAAAATGTGTTTTTCTTCTTCATGACTTGGATAGTTCACGAGCGTTTTTAAGAGAAATCGATCGAGTTGTGCTTCAGGCAGGTGAAAGGTTCCTTCTTGCTCGAGTGGATTTTGGGTAGCAAGTACGACAAATGGAGCATCAAGAGGAAAAGTCGTCTCTCAAATCGTGACTTGTCTCTCCTCCATACACTCTAAAAGCGCTGATTGTACCTTACTCGGAGCTCGGTTTATCTCGTCTGCCAACACAAAATTTGCAAAAATTGGCCCCTTTTTCACTTCAAATATCTTTGCATCTGGATCATAGATCTTTGCTCCAACCAGATCACTTGGCAAGAGATCAGGAGTAAACTGGATTCGCTGAAACTGCAAACTCAGTGCTTTGGAAAAGGTCGAAATCGTCTTGGTTTTCGCAAGTCACGGAGCTCCTTCAAGCAGGATATGTCCTCCCGCAAGTAGGGCTATCACGATATCTCGCTTGAGAGCCTCTTGCCCCACAATCACTTTCCCCACTTCATCCAAAAGCAGCTGTATTTTCTCAGAAAACTCTGTCATATATTTGTATTTTTATAATCTAAATTCTTCGTTCTATTGTACAAAAAATACTAATTTTTCAAAGTAAGAATTTTGTAAGAATTAATAAAGTTATTGACAGGCAATAACTTTATATGATACGTATTTTCTACTTAATTGATTTCTTTCTGCTCAATCACCACCCCCGTAGCCTCTAGAAAATCCAGAAGCTCGGTTCATGTATGATGCTTGTAGTTTTCACAAAATACGATACGCTTGATACCTGAAGCAATAACTGCTCGAGTACAATCAAAGCATGGTTCATACGTACAGTACATCGTGGCTCCTTCTACGGCTATCCCTCGACGTGCTGCCCAAACAATCGCATTCATCTCGGCATGGATTTCGTACTTGTAGGACCAATCATGATGCTCTGGACCATAGACTCCAGCAAAATGATCACAGCAATTTACAAATCCTGCGGGAGTTCCGTTGTATCCGGTTGAGACAATTCTTCCATCCTTTACGATAACCGCACCTGTTTTGCGAGAAACACACTTGGAAGCACTCGCGATCTCATAGGCAATTCTCAGAAAATTTGCATCATTGAGCATGATACGTAAGAAAGAATATAAAAGATTATTTTACTCGTGCAGCCACTATTTCCCAATCTACGATATTCCAAAAATGATCCACAAATTTTGCTCGGTCATTTCGATAGTCGATATAGTAGCTATGTTCCCAGACATCGAGTCCTAAAAGTGCTTCTCCTCAAAGTGTGAGTGGATTTTCAGCGTTTGGAGAGCTATATATTTCAAGTGATTCTCCCTTTTGTAGGAGCCAAGCCCACCCAGATCCAAAACGGGAAAGTGCTTCTGCCTTAAACTTCGCTTGAAAATCCTCAAAACTTCCAAAACTTGTATCTATCATCTGTGCAAGTTTTTGTATTTTTTCGCTTGCAGGTTCATTTCTCCCATTGGGAGAAAATTGTATGAGGGCAGAGCTAGAAAATTGTATGAGCTCTGGAGATTGCAAGCTATTCCAAAAAAGATTATGGTTCCAGATTTGAGCTGCATTATTAAAAATTCATCCTGTTGATGTTTTGATAATATCCTCCAGACTTTTATGTTCAAAATCTGTTCCAGCAATAAGTTCATTGAGTTTATTTACATAGGTTTGATGATGTTTTCCATAATGATACTCTAAGGTTTCAGATGACATATATGGCTCAAGTGCTGACATATCGTACGGGAGCTGTATCAATTCGTGTTTCATAAAAAATTGCATAAAAAAATAATTCTAAAGTAAGTATATACACCAAGAAAAACTGGTCAAGAAAAAGGCAAAAAAACAAGAAAAAACTTTTGAAAAAATATTATTTTTTATTAGAGTGAGCACGCTAAAATTTAACTTTATAGAAACGTGTTTTTTAAAAAGAAAAAGATAAAACAGAAACAGGAAAAAATTCAAAAAATTCCTTTTATTCTTGGAACTTTATGAGTTGTATGCATCCTCTTTCTTGGAAGCATAGTGGTTCATGGGATGAATAGTGTGAACTTTCAAGTTTTTGACTTTGCAAATTCCAGTGGATCACTGAGTATTTTTTGAGGAAATAGCAATCCAAATGATGAAAATAAGGATATGACCTATATTCTCATTACGGGGAGAGGTGGGGGAAATCATGATGCTCCAAATCTCACTGATACGATTATTCTTGCAGGACTCAATAAAAAAAATGAGACGATTACCCTCTTTTCCCTTCCTCGAGATTTTTATATAAAATATCCAGACAGTGGGTATGGACGTATTAATGGAGTGTATGAACGATATATTTTGGAAGGAGAAGACGTTGCAATGCAAAAGCTTTCTGAAACGATTTCGATGATTACGGGGAAAAATATCGATTTTTATGTGAATATCGATTTTCAATGATTCATCGAAATAGTAGACGCTCTCTGAGGAGTTGAAGTGACCCTTGAAAAAAATTTCGCTGATTATGAATATCCTGACGGAAAGAGAGGATATAAAACCTTTATCCTACGAGAAGGGACTTGGGTTCTTGATGGTGAGGTAGCACTGATGTATGCTCGGAGTCGTCACTCAACGAGTGATTTTGACAGATCTCTGCGTCAACAGGAGATTATTAGTGGAATCAAGAAAAAAGCAGGAGAACTCTGATATCTCAAAGATAGAAAAAAAATTCTTGAGCTCTATGATATATTTAAAGAGTATGTGGTGACTGATCTCTCTCTCACTGATATGGTAAAACTCTGACTTATGGTTCGAGGATGGGATGATTCTCAGACACTGAGTTTTAATCTCAGTTATGAGTGTGGGAGTGTAGAGTGTAAACCAGGAGCTTTTCTCTATGCACCAGATAGAAATCTCTTTTGAGGAGCAAGTGTACTGCTTCCAGTAGGTGGATCAATATCAAAAATTACAGCTTATGAAGATATTCAAAAATTTTCTCATTTCATTTATGATAAGAGTGCTATGTATGTACATCCTCAAAAAATTACAATACACAATAATAGCATAAAAACCTGACTCGCAAGACAACTTACTGAAACACTCAGACCATTTTGATTTGACGTAGAGGCTCTTAATACTTCGAAACAAGAACTTGTACAAGAAAGTTTACAAGAAAGTGTTTTATACTATAATGGTATTGAGGAGGATAATCAAACCTTAGAAGCTCTCAAAACATTTTTAGATATTCCGATGCAAAAAATTGAAAAACCAAAATATAGTGGGAGTGGAACAAGCATTGAAATTATTCTCGCTGGAAACATTACTTTTTAATGCGAAACTATGGTATTTGAAAAAAGAGGCATTTCACAAAATTCTCAAAAAAGCTATAAAAAGAGAGTATATAAACGCTCTTCTCGACTTCCAGAAAAAGATGGGGTCGTGAAAAAAAATCTATGACGGATGACCAAACAAATCATCATAGGAACCTCTGTGTTTTTGCTCGTTTGACTTTTTGTATTATATCAAAAAATCATTGCCCCACTCCCGTCTATCTCAGAACTCGAGAATATCAAGATATCTCAAGCATCGACTATCTATGACCGAGAAGGAAATGAACTGTATCGTATTTTTGATGAAAACAGAAAATATGTAAGCTATGAAAATATCAGTAAAAATATGGTGAATGCTATTGTAGCTGGAGAAGATCAAAGATTTTGGGAAAATCCTGGAGTTGATTTTATAGGACTTATTCGAGCATTTCTTTATGGAATAATTGGAAAAAATGAAGGTTTCTGAGGAACTTCTACACTCACGCAACAGCTCATACGTAATACGATTATCGAAAATCGAAGTTCGAGTGAATCGACTTTTGATAAAATTGAGCGAAAAATTAAAGAAATCTACCTTGCCTTTAAACTCACGAATGGGGTTTCAAAAGAAAAAATTCTCGAACTCTATCTCAATAAAATTTCCTATGGAAGTAATGCCTATGGGATAGAACAGGCTGCAAAAACATTTTTTTGAAAAAAAGCGAAAGATGTCACTATATTAGAGGCATCGATGCTGGCATCCCTTCCTAAAGGACCTACCTATTATTCTCCCTATAACAACTACCATCGTCTCGTAGGATACATCTATAGCTATGAAGAAGATAAAAGCGAAGAACGAGTAAAAATTATGACTCCTGATCTTCTTGAAGAAAATAGAGATTCGGTTGATAAAGTAAAACGATTTATTAAAGATCTCAAAGCAACATCATACTCAGATTCAAAAATGCTGTTGTGTGGGATTGATACGAAAAAATTGAAAAAAAACATCAGTGTAGATTCTGATGGATGTAGTGTGAGTTCGTATCCTGAGCTTCTGACTCTCTTAAGTAGTATAAAAATTGAAGCAGGAGAAAAATATATTGAGTATGAAGTAGGAAGAAAAGATTTTATTCTCGGACGAATGCTCGAAGACGAATATATCACCTTTGATGAATACAAAGAAGCACTCCTCAAAAGTATAGGATTTGAGTTTCTCAGTTATAAAGAGGATATCAAAGCTCCTCACTTCGTATTTTATATACGAGAGTATCTCTCAGAAAAATATGGAGAAGAGCTTCTTGAAAAAGGAGGTCTTGAGATTTACACCTCTCTCGATCCAAAACTCCAAGCTGAAGCTGAGAGGATAGTTGCTGAAAAAGCAGCTCAAAATGAATCTCGTTTTGATGCACAAAATGCAGCGCTCATATCACTCAATAATGAAACCGGTGAGATCCTTGCGATGGTAGGGGGACGTGATTACTTTGATGAAGAGCACAAGGGAAATGTGAATATGGTAACCTCTCCTTTGCAACCTGGTTCGTCGTTTAAACCATTCGTGTATGCACTTGCGATTGACCAAGAAGTAGTAGGGAGTAAAACTCCAGTATATGATGTAAAAACTACGTTTCCAGGAAGCTATAGTCCAAAAAATTTTGACGGGAAATTTTTATGAAAGATGACGATTTCAAGTGCTCTGAACTACTCTCGAAACATCCCTGCAGTCAAAATGTATTATCTTGCAGGAGGAGAGGAAAAGATTCTCGAATTTATGGAAAAACTTGGAAATACTTCGATACGAAAATTTAGAGATGAATATTCAGCTTCATCTGGAACAAAATATAGTTACGGAGCATCTATGGCTCTTGGTACCGTGATGATTAGTCCTTTAGAACTTGCACAAGCCTATAGTGTATTTGCAAACCTTGGAGAACGAAAAGAACTCGTTCCTGTAATCAAAGTTCTTGATTCAAAAGGTCTCGTAATAGAAGAATTTAAAGCAGAAAATGTTTCAGGAGAAAAAGCAATTGATCCAGCAACAGCCTATATTATAAATAAAATCCTTTCCGATACTTCTGCAAGACCGAGTGGATGGAATAGCTTTATCACCCTTTCTGGAAGACCGGTTGCATCTAAGACAGGAACTTCAACGAAACAATCATCAAAAGCAGGAACGACTATATATCCTCGAAATCTCTGGACTATTGGATATACTCCACAAATCACCACAGTGGTTTGGGCAGGAAACACTGATGGAAGTACCACCAACCTCTCATGAGATGGCCTCAATGCTGCAGGACCAATATGGAGAGACTTTATGAACTTTGCTCATAAAAATTTGCCAGTACTTGATTGGAAACGTCCAAGTGGAGTAAAAGAAGTCCCTATTTCAAAAATTTCTGGGATGCTTGCTCCTGAATGAATGGATACAAGTCTCATAGTATCTTCTCTTTTTCGAAATGCTCCTCAGAGTTATGATAGTGGGATAAATGAGCAGGAAGTTGACCTTTTGTGTAATGGAAAAGTCAGTGAAACAACTCCTCTCTCCGCTATATGAAGAGTAAAAGTACTTTCTTTTAGATCACTGCGCCCCAATGACCCAGCTTGGGAATGACCGGTCCAAAGCTGGGTACAAGCAGGTTGATATAAAGAAGAATTTTGAGATCTCTGAAATTTTGTAACGAGTATCGAAGACAAAATTTGTGAGCGTACAGGAGAGGCTTGAAACATACTCGTATGAGCGAGTATCCAAAATGGAGATAGTTTTTTAATAGGATCAAACTATATCGAAATAGCCTATGATAGTGAAACTCCTCTTGCAAAAATTGAGGTACTTGTTGGAGAAAAAAATATCAAAACCATTGAATTAAGTGGAAAGAAAAAATGAGTCTATACTGGTGATATTACTCTCCCTGAAGGGATTGATGGAACTCAAGATCTGCTCATACGAGCGATTGATACACAGTATTATGCTCAAGGAAAGAGTTACAGTATAGAAATAATGAATGAGGATAGTGAAGCACCGCTTATCCAAGTCACCAATCCACCTGATGGGACTATAGCAATCTATGCAAAAGATTTCTTTAACTTACGTGGAAAAGTGAGTGATAGAAGCACTATCAAATCAATTAACATTTATCTCAATAATGAGCCTCTTGCAATTTGACTCAACGGAAGAGAGTTCTCACAAGAGATTTCTGGATCAGGTCTCACTGTTGGAGAGCATAGTGTCAAAATAGAAGCGGTAGACAGTAGTTTGAATAAATGAGAAACAACAATAAAACTTAGTATTTTAGGAGAATAATATATATCGTATTTACAAAAAAGAGAGAAACTTTGTTTCTCTCTTTTTTTGTATGTATCTATGTATCGTTATTACTTCAATGTTTTTTCTGCTTTCTTTTTCGCATTACTCAAAGCTTTTTTTGAAGTATTCACTTTTTTTGAAGTACTTGTCTTTGTATCTGCCAGAAGTTTTTTTCCATGTTGTATTGTTTCTTCTCATTTCTTCACTGCCTTTTGTTTCAAAGCATGTGCTTCCTCTCGTACTTCTTGTATCATTTCACTTCCTTCTTCTTTCACCATCGTTATATCCTCTTTAGCCTCTTGTTTTAAGAGTCCCCAACGTGCTTTTAAGTTTGAAAAAAATCCTTTCGCTTTTTGCTTTCCCTGAATGAAACGTTCATCTGATTGAATCTCTGAAAGCATTTTTTGACCTTCTTGACTATATTTTTCTGCGAGTTTGAGAAAATCTTCTTTTTTCTCGAGAAGTTTCTGTTTATTTTCTTCACTCAAATATTTTTTTTCTACATCTGATATAAATCTCTTTTGTGTATAGAGAAATTGTTCTACCATATGTTGCACGTCTTTTGCACTTTCTGGTTTTTTTAATTTTTTATGTTTCCCACTATATACAGAAGCAACGGCATTTCCAGCTATATATCCTGTGAGCAAGAAAAGGATTTTTTTACCAAACATATCTTTCAAGTAAAAAAGTAAAAAGTACATAGAAAATGCTTCGCAAAAAAGGATTTTTTATGTTACTATCAAGTATATACTTTTCCTACAGGATGCAAGATGATTTTTTAACATCATTTACTCTAAAAATCTTTACAAGCACACTAAAAATCCTAGACTAGCGAAAGAGTACTACACATACATCTTATTTTTACAATACACTTATGGTTTACAATAATTTTTCTGAATGATATAAAAAAACTCTAATTAATGCCGAAAATAAAGCTCGTGAAATAGGAATGAAAGATCTTCAACCAGAAGATATTTTTTTGGAAATTATCGAAAACGCACAATGATGAATCGCTGAAATTTTTACGCTCTACGGAATTGATAAAAAACTGGTTTTAGAAATTATCAATAAATGAATTCTCAATACGGCTCCTCTGAAACGAAAGGGGGTATACAGTGGGATGCACCAAAAATGTAAAGATATTATTTTATGAAGTGTGAAAATTGCAGCACAAAATCGAAAAGAAAAAGCTGGTCTTGAGGAACTGGTGATGTCGCTTCTTGTAAGCGATATTTGGCTTGCAAACTTTTTAGAGTATGTCGGTATCAACCCCAGCGATCTCGAAATCAATCTCAATGATCTTTTTAAAATTGGTACTACTGACGGACTCCATGCTCAAAACTATGCATCTGAAAAAAACGATGATTCCATAGAAAAACTTTTTGGAAACCTCGCGGAAAATATTTTTTCTGTACTTCAGGCAGCAGGATGAGACGAAGAAG